>LUZC01000014.1 GCA_001603505.1 Bacteroidales bacterium Bact_11
TCCAGGCCTGCTACGGCACGCCCGAAGGCTTTGACGGCCCCGATATCGACATGGGCGACAATCCTGCGCCCGTCTCGGTGGTATCCACGCCCGATACGCCGGCGATCGATGCCCTGGCTCCCGATACGCCGGAAACGGAACCGGAGACCGGAATCGACGAGTGATGCTTCGCGACGCCCTGTTCCGGCTCTTCCGGGCCAACGAGACGAAGGTCCACGAGCTCAATTATCTGTTTTGGGAATGCACCACCCGGTGTAACCTGCACTGCCGCCACTGCGGCAGTGACTGTTTGGCGGCCAGCCACGACGTGGACATGCCGCTCGACGATTTCCTGCGCGCCCTCGACACCATCCCGAAAAAGGAACGTCCCCCGGAGTTTACCGTCGTCCTGACCGGTGGCGAGCCCCTGCTTCGTCCGGATATCGAGCAGGTGGGGCGTGCCATCCGGAAGCGGGGCTTGCGCTGGAGCATGGTGTCGAACGGCTGGTTTTACGACGAGGCGATGCACCGTCGCCTGATGGCAGCTGGCATGGGCGCCTTGACCATCAGCCTCGACGGGCTGGGGGAGGATCACGACTGGATGCGCGGACGCCCGGGTAGCTTTGATCGGACGAAGCGCGCCATCGCTGTCGCAGCGGCGGAGCCCCGGCTCAATTTCGATGTAGTAAGTTGCATCAACCGCCGCAGCATCGCGTCGCTCGACACGCTGTACGACCAGCTGGTGGCGCTGGGTGTCAGACAGTGGCGCATTTTTACCATTATCCCCATCGGCAGGGCGAAGGACGATCCCGAGATGCACCTGACCGATGCGCAGTTCGTGCAGCTGATGGAATTCATCGCGGCCAAACGCGAAGCGGCTGCCACCGTCAAGGATGGCCATCGCCCGATGAACGTGACCTTCAGTTGCGAGGGCTACCTGGGCCGCTTTGAGCGGAAGGTGCGGCAGAATCCCTTCTTCTGTCGGGCAGGCATTACCATCGCCTCCGTGCTCATCGACGGTCGCATCTGTGGATGCCCGAACATCGACCGGGATCGGTTCTCGCAGGGCAATATCTACCAGGACAGCCTGTGGGAGGTGTGGCAAAGCCGTTTCCAACCGTTCCGCGACCGATGCTGGACGCGCCGTGGTCGGTGCGCGGACTGTCCGGTGTGGCGAAACTGCCAGGGCAACGGCATGCACAACTGGCATGGCGACTGTCGGGAAGTCATCCATTGTCACTACCAAAAGACGCTTTACGGAATCCATCATTAGTTTGTTTATCTTTGCGGCGTGAAGAAAGCTGCCTGGTTTTTGGTTCGGTATAGATGGACGTTGCTGATTGTGACGGTAGGGGTTGCTATCGGCAGCCTCTTGCTCATTCCCCGGGTGAACATCAATACCGACCTGACGCGCTACCTGCCGGAAGATTCTCCGATGAAGCAGGGCATGGACCGGATGCGGGAGGATTTCCCCGGTATCGACACGCGGATGCGGGCCCTTGACGTGATGTTCACGGTGCCTGTCGACGTGGAAGAGATGCGCGCGGAACTTGCGCCCTTCACGGAAGGCCTGACCGATATGGGCGTGCGGGAATCGCCGCCCTACACCTTGTTCCAATACCGGATATCCGGTTCGGGCGATCCGCTCGTGTTGAAAGAAGCTGTGCAACAGCACTTCGGCGAGCGTGTCGTGGTGGAGATTTCCGGCGAGGAAAAGATGCCGCCCGACATCGTTTTCATCCTGGTGCTCGGCGTGTCGTTGGCTTTCGTCATTCTGGTAATCATGTGCGCCTCCCTGATGGAAGTTGTCCTGTTTTTGGTGACCATGGGGCTGGCCGTCCTGATCAACATGGGTACGAATGCTCTTCTCGACAGTGTCTCGATGATTACCAGCACGCTGGTCGCCGTGCTGCAACTGGTGCTTTCGATGGACTTTGCCATCATCGTGGCCAATCGTTACCGCCAGGAGAAAGCGCTCTGTCCCGATCGTGAATCAGCCATGGCCGCGGCACTCTCCGGTGCCATGCCGTCCGTCTTGAGCAGTGCACTGACCACGATCGTCAGTCTCCTGATGCTGGTGTTCATGCGTTTCAAGATAGGCACCGACATCGGCGTGGTGCTTTCGAAGGGCGTGTTCTCCAGCCTCCTGTGTACGTTTACGGTGCTTCCTGCCCTGGCGCTGCTGTGCGACAAGGCTATAGATGCGACGCAGAAGAAAGTGCCGGCCCTGCCGGCGAAAGCCCTGGCCCGCTTTGAGATGCGGTTCCGGATTCCGCTTGCGCTGCTTTTCGTGGCGCTGTTTGTGGGATCGTTCCTGCTGCAGAAGCGCACGGTCATCTCGTTCTCTGCTTTCTGGCCTACGGAGATTACGTCTGAATTCCCACCCCAGAATCCAATGATGCTGCTCTATGATACCGCCGACGAGGCAGCGGTTCCTTCGATGATGGATACGCTGGAGACGGATCCGATGGTGGCCTCGGCGGTCAGCTATCCGGGAATGGTGCTGCGGAAGTACACGGCTGAGGAAATGGCGCAGCGCTATGCGTCGCTTTCGCCGATGATGTCCGACGAGTTGCTCCAGATGGTGTATTATGCACGCTCGCATCCCGACAGGACAGAACGGTTCAGCCTCGGGGAACTGCAGGATTATGCGGCGGAGCTGGCCGATCGCGGCCTGGTGCCCGAGGGTTTTGACGTGGCTTCGCTCACGCGTCGTTTTCAGGCGATGGCCGATGCCCCCGAAGAAGTTCCGGAAGCGGAATCCGTCGTGGAACCGGAACCTGAGCCAGCACCCGAAGTGCCTGCCGAGCCCGAACAGGAAGCCGAACCCCCGGCCGCCGATACCCTTGAACAGCCATTGCCGCCTGTTACCGATACGACGGTTGCTTCGGTGGATAGCCTGCCCAAACAACAGCCGGCAGGGATGACGTACGAAGAGGCAACCCGGCAACGGACACCTCGTGAAATGGCACGCCATACCGGCATCAGCCGCACGCAGACAGCGATGCTCTATCGACTTGCGGGGCGTATGGGGAAAGGTGCGTCGGGTACCATGTCGCTCCATGAAATGGTTCGGTTTGCCGTCAAGGAAGTGCTTCCCGACAAAAGATATGCGGCCTTTATTTCCAAGGAACAGAAAGAGGAATTGCAGTGGCATCTGCATGCGCTCGACTCGGTCGTTGCAGCAGGACCCCTGATGCCGATGGAGGAGGTTCCAGTGCCTTCCGCTCCGGAGGAGGTCGTGCCTGCGGAAGATTCCCTTCAGGCGGTGTCGGTTCCGGTAGAAGTGGTGGAATCGGTCCCGGATTCTGTGCCGGAACCTGAACCGGAAATCGAACCCGAGCCCGAACCGACGCCATTGGAGTGGCTTGCAGAGATGGCTTTCTCCGGAGAGCGTTCTACTGCGGCGCGTACTGGCCGGGCGTTGCGGGCTGCCGGCATTCCCGTGTCGCAGCAGGATATGGACCTGATGTACCTGTATGCCGCCAGCCGCAGGGATGCCGATCCTGAGGCCCGGATGTCGGTGAGCGAACTGGTGACTTATCTGGCCGATACGCTGCTGGTGGATCCTGCTTTCAGCCGGTTTGTCGACGATGATTCTCGAAAACAACTCTTGGAAGCAAAAGAATTGCTGGTAGGCAGCGTGGATGCACTCCGGTCTGATCGGAGTTCGATTGCCGCACTCATTACCGATTATCCGCGCGAGTCTCCTGAGACCTTTGCTTTCATCGACAGTCTGCAGGCGATGGGCGACCGGGACCTGACGGCCAATCATTATCTGGTGGGGGAATCGGTGATGTTCCGGGAGCTGAAGGAGTGTTTTCCGTCGGAGTTGCTGCTTCTGACGCTACTGACGATTGCGTCGATTTTCCTGATCGTGGCCTTTACGTTCCGTTCGCTGCTGATACCCGTGTTCCTGGTTATCACCGTGTTGACCGGTGTGTATTTCAATGTGTTTGCCAGCGGATGGGGCGGCAATACGATGTTCTTCCTGGCGTATCTGATCGTACAGAGCATTCTGATGGGCGCCATCATCGATTATTCGATTCTGATTACGCATTATTATTTGGAAAGCCGTAAGACACACGATGTGCCTGAGGCACTGGTCGAAGCCTATCGGGGATCGGGTCATTCGATCATGACTTCCGGCCTGATCATCGTGCTTACGCCGTTGTTGATGTACATCACGCTTAACGATCCGATGATCGCCATGATCCTGAAGAGTCTTTCCATCGGCGCCTTCGCCGCCATCCTGATCATTCTGCTGGTCCTTCCGGGCATGCTCGCTTTTTGCGACCGCCTCATCAAGAAATAGTAGGGCTGCTGTATATCTTGTGCGCTCGGCGCGGGTGGTATTTGCTCCAGAACACGTAGCCACCCTCGGCTCGTAAGAGGGAGGGGCCCATGCGTAGCATGGGAGGGGTCGAGCGGAGCGAGACGGTTCTGGAGCAAATGCCAGAGCGCCCAAGCACAAGATTACATGATAAAATTCGCAGCGCTCTTGCCGGCGAGGGCGCCGGTGGAGAAGGCGATCTGGAGATTGTAGCCGCCGGTATCACCGTCGAGGTCGAGCACTTCGCCGCAGAAGAACAGCCCCGGCCGCAGCCGCGAAGCCATGGTCTTGGGCGAAATCTCCTTCAGGCTCACGCCGCCGGCCGTGACCACTGCCCGTTCGTAACCCTTGTAGTCGATGATTGGGAACCGCCAGTTCTTGAGACGCTCCGCGAGGTTGACGGAGGAAAGGCCCGGGTTGGCGCGAAGAAAGGGGGCAATGAGGGCGTCGGGAAGGAAGCTTCGCAGAGATGCTCGGGCGAGCCGGACATGACGGGGGTTTTCTCGGTCGATTCGGGCCTGGAGTTTTTCGAGTGAGAGGGCGGGCTTGAGGTCGAGTTCGATGTCGACCTGCAGGCCGTTTACCAACGCCCAAACGGCGCGCCGGCTTAGGTGGTAGGCGATGCCGCTCTCCAATCCGTCGGGCGTAAAGTTGAAATCGCCCTGCTCGCTCTGCACCAGCGTGCGGCCTACGAAGAGCTGCAGCCCCACATTCTTCATTTCGATTCCCGGCAACCCCGCATCATAATCGCGCGGTAACAGTGCCGTCTCGCTGGGGAAAAGGGGCGTGACGGTGTGCCCGGCCTCTTCGGCGAACCGGTATCCGTCGCCGGTAGAGCCCGTTACCGGGTAGGACTTTCCTCCAGTTGCGATGATCACTGCGCCGTACTCCGCCAGGTCGGCCAGGCTTGCGACGGTCGTTCCGTGACGAACGTCCACGCCCAGATCGAGTACCTTGCGTTCCAGTGCCCGCGCCACGTCGCCCGCCACAAGCGAGGCGGGATACACCCGCTGTCCCTGCAGCGTGACGGTCGGTACGCCGAGTTCTTCTTCGAAATAATGGATCAGCGCTTCGTTTGGGAAGGCGCGGAAAGCCTGCTGAAGGAATCCCTGGTTGGGGTGGATGTGCGTGGCAAACTCCTCCCAGGGACGGAGGTTCGTCAGGTTGCAGCGTCCCTTGCCTGTGAGATAGATCTTGCGGCCCAGATGGCCGTTCTTGTCGAACAGCACCACGCGCGACCCGTCGCCGAGCGTCTCGGCGGCGCGAATGGCCGCCATCATCCCGGCCGGCCCGCCTCCTACGATGGCCAGGGACTGCCGCATCAGTTGTTGAAATACTTCATGAACCGGTCGAGCAGCACGTACATATTGTCGTCGATGTCGCCGGTGGAATTGCTGTTATAGGCCCGCGAGTTGCACACGAAGGCACCGCTCATGTTCTGGTTGGTGTTGCCGGCCCAGATGGTCGCCGTGCCGGCGATGTTGCCGCCGTGGTAGTGGGCGCCCTGGAAGAGGCTGGAGTGGTTCATCCGCCAGCCAAGGCCGTAGCGCTGATAGGTGGAGGCGGAATACGTGTAGGGCGTGTACATCTCCTTCAGGGTCTCGGGCGTGAAGATGTCGGGCACCGTGTCGTCGCCGTCCATGAAGGTGAGGATGCGCATCATCTGGTTGGTGGAGGTGATGATGCCGGCCGCGCCCGCAAGCTCGCGCAGCGGGTTCGCGTAGCCGTTGGTCCCTTCCTGCATGTAGAAGATGCATTCGTTGGGCCTGCGCTGCTCTTTGTATCCGCCGATGTGCGTATCGGTAATGCCCATCTTCGCCAGCACGTCTTCCTTGAGGAAGCTCTCATAGTCCTTGCCGCTGATTACCTCGACGATGCGGTGGAGCACACAGAAGCCCACATTGCTGTAGTTGTAGGCGGCGCCGGCATTCCAGATGAGGGAGCCGTCGTTGTAGGGCTGCTGCCGGTCGTTGAGCGTACGCTGGATGAGGGTGTCGGTCGGTACGGGGTTCCCATTGGAGTCCATCCGGTACGACCAGGTGAAGGCGGGGTCGGAGAGACCCTTGCAGATGGCGCTGCTATGGCTCAGCAGGTGTCGCACGGTAATGCTTTCGTGATAGGGCGTGATGCTGTGGTAGATGCCCTTGAGGATGCCTTTCTCGCCGAATACCTGGTCGTCGAGATTCAGCCTGCCCTCTTCCTTGAGCGTCATGATGCACATCGTGCAGAACTGCTTCGAGATGCTGGCCATGCGGAAGAGGTGGTCAGGCGTGGTGCGTGTCTCGGACGCGACATCGGCAAATCCGTAGCCGTAGGAATACACGACGTTCGTGCCCTTCATGATGGAAATCGATACCCCGGGAATATTGAAATCATTCATGAAGGAATACACTTGGTTGTCGATATAGGCGTTGCCGTGCTTGACGCAGACCTTGTATTCATTGCTCCTGTTGCCCGATTCCGCAATGACGCGGATGGAGTGCACATTGCCCGAAAAGTCGTATGCGGTGCCCGGTGAAAAAGGCTTGTTGTCGATCTGGACCGTTGCGCCGTCGGATACATGGATGTCGGGCACCAGCTTCGACAGGTCGGCGCCTTCCTTGACGGTGATGTACCAGAAGCCGTTGGCGGGAACGGCTTCAGAAGAACTGCCGAGGCCGGGGTTTGACGAGCTGGTAAAAGCAAACTTGCTCAGGGTGGCGTTGTTGCTGGGCTCCAACGGCTCAGGTTCGGGTTCGCCGCAGGCGGCGAAAACGAAAAGGGAAAGCAGAACGAAAAGGAAACTGGCGGTTAAAAACTTCAGTTGCTTCATATCATTGGTCAATTACGCCGCTGCCGGTCATCTCCCCGTCTTCCGCATACCATACGGCGAATTGTCCTGGGGTGATGCCGCGCTGCGGCTCGTCAAATTCGATGTAAAGCCCTTCACTATGGGCGTGGAGCACGGCCCCCTGCAGGGGCTGGCGGTATCGGATGCGCACCTGATAGCGGCGCTCCTGGCCAGGAGCCAGGGCGAGGTCGGGACGGATCCAGTGTACTTCTTCGGGGCGGATGCGGAGCGCACTGCGGTAGAGTCCGGGGTGGTCCTGTCCTTCTCCCACGAAGATGAGGTTGTTTTCGATGTCGTTGGCGATGAGGAAGCACGACTCGGCGTGTCCGCCGATGCCCAGTCCCTTGCGCTGTCCGATAGTGTAGTATTGTGCGCCGATGTGCCGTCCGATAACCTTGCCGTCTTCGCGGCGGTAGCGGATGGGTTGCGCTTTCTCTTCCAGCGTCTGAGGCAAGGGCCGCCCCTCGTAGAAGGCGCGGGGAATCTCGATGATGTCGCCTTCCCGCGACGCCAGTTTCTGCTGAAGGAACACCGGGAGGTCCACTTTTCCCACGAAACAGATGCCCTGGCTGTCCTTCTTGTCGGCACTGGGCAGGTCCGCCTCGCGGGCGATGCGCCGCACCTCGGGTTTGGTAAGGTCGCCGATGGGGAAGAGGGCGGTGGCAAGCTGTTTCTGGGAAAGCTGGCAGAGGAAATAGCTCTGGTCTTTGTTGGGGTCGCTGCCCGCCAGGATGCGGTACACCGTTTTGCCCTTTTCGTTCACAAAAGCGTCTTTCCGGCAATAGTGCCCAGTCGCTACAAAGTCGGCGCCGAGCACCCGGGCGGCATCCCAGAAAGCATCGAACTTGATTTCGCGGTTGCACAACACGTCGGGGTTGGGCGTGCGTCCCTTGGCATACTCGCTGAACATGTAATCCACGACCCGCTGGCGGTACACGTCACTCAGGTCCACGAAATGGAAGGGGATGCCGATCTTGCGCGCCACCATCTCGGCGACGGCGCGGTCTTCCTCCCACTCGCACTCCCCATGCAGCGTACCGGTTGTATCGTGCCAATTCTGCATGAAAAGGGCGAACACGTCACAGCCCTGCCGCTTCAGCAGCAGCGCGGCCACACTGGAATCCACGCCGCCCGACAGCCCGATGCAGATCTTGGGATTGTTGTTCATTTATTCAAAAAAATTCCTACCTTTGTGCCGGGGTAAGTCATATACGACCAGCTCCCACTGAACTCCCCCAGGGCTTGACCGCAGCAAGGGTAGGTGGTTGTAGCGGTGCGATATATCAAGCTTACCCTTTTTTTGTACCCTTCCTTTCGGAAGGGTTTATTATTATAAGTCGTTAAATATCAGTGGCATGAGCGATTCTACGCCATCGAAGGCGAGGATGGGCCCGCTGCTGCCAAGCAGAATGCGCATGGGCTTGTCGGCCTCGCGTTCGTACTGGGCCATCACCTGGCGGCAGGCGCCGCAAGGAGAGCCGGGGTTGGGCATCAGCTTTCCGTCGCGCGAGCATACCACGGCCAGCGATTCGAAGGCCACACCGGGGTAATTGGCGCTGGCGGCGAACATCGCCGTCCGTTCGGCGCAAAGCCCGGACGGGAAAGCGGCATTCTCCTGATTCGCTCCTTTGACCACGGTCCCGTCGGCCAGCCGGACGGCTGCTCCCACGTTGAAATGGGAGTAGGGCGCATAGGAACCCTTTGTGGCGTCGATGGCCGCTTCCAATAAGGCCCGGTCTGCGTCGGGCAGTTCTGCTATCGAGGCGTATTCTTCGTAAGGAATGTTGATCGTTTTCTTTTCCATGGCGGGATTACTGCTGCTTCAGTTCATTCCAGGAGATCGGAATCGTGACCACGCCGAACACGTAGGCGGCTACCTCGTAGGGCTGGTAGTAGAAGGTGATGCCGTCTTCGTCGACCGTGAAGTGGTCGCCGGGCTGGACGGGGTCGACAAAGAAGATGTTCTCGCGATCGATGCCATCGAGCTTCTCGCCGAAGTCGTCGTATTTGTGCTGGTTGATGAGTTCCACCAGACGCTCTTCGGAGACACCCTCCTTGAAAACGGAATAGTCCACCGGGTGACCGGTCTTACGGTTGAAGACAATCGGGCGTTCGGTGGTGATGCCGTGCGCACCGCCCCGGTAATTGTAGTCGTCGATCAGGTAGTTCACCCAGTCTTTCCATTCCTTGCCGAAATGGCCGCTGATGTCGGTGCCCCACGAGAGGTTGAAGGCTTCCTCTTCCGTGATGCCCATTTCTTTCAGCAACTCTTCATTGGAAGTGATGTATTCCTCGACGAGCTGATTGCGGTACACCGAGGCCAGTTCCTCGGGCGTCCCGGAGAATTTGTCGAAGTTCCCGCCTAGGGTTTCGGTGCGGATGGTTTCGCGCACGATGTCGAGCGCCTGGGCGTCGAAGCCCGCCGTGGGCAACTCGATGTCGAGGTTGAGTTCCAGGGAGAATTTGCTTCCCTCATGGAAGGGAATGCTCTCTTCGTAGGATACGGTCTCGGTTTCTATCGGATGGGTGCAGGCGCCCAGGACGAGTGCGGCTGCCGCTAGCAGGAGAAGGGAATACTTTTTCATTATTTCAGGGTATTGATGACAGATTGATTGATGGCCCGGATGCGGGGGATATCCACCTTGTCGAAGGCACGGTCGTAGGTCATCAGGCCGTTGACCTCGATTTCGACATCGGTGGTCTGGGTATAGACGGCGGCGGAGAAGCCGCGGGCGATCATCTCCTGCAGCTGCCGTGCATATTTCACGTATTCTTCCGTGACGTCGGCGGGGCTGGTGAACTTGATGTAGCCCCAGTTGCGGTCGGGCGCCCAAAGATGTCCTTCCACGGCCAGGCCGATGCCGCCGTATTCGCCCAGTACGGTCACGCGCTTGGCATCGTAGAGATACATCTCAGGCTGCGGATAATGGTGCAGGTCGAGGATATCGCCGGCGCCGAGGAAATGATTGCCGCCGCTGGCGGAATTCACGAGCCGCGTCGGGTCGTGCTGTTTGGTCCATGTGGCGATTTCAACGGTCTTGAACTGGCCCCAACCCTCGTTGAATGGCACCCAGACCACGATGCAGGGATGCGAGTAGAGACCGTCCATCACCTCCTGCCACTCCTTCCGCCAATTGGCTTCGGAGGCGGCGGAGCGGCTCTTCTCCATGCCGTCGTAGAGCTGTGTCATCTGCCAGGGAGAGGTCCATTCGCCGCTGGGCATGTCCTGCCACACGAGAATGCCAAGGCGGTCGCAGTGGTAGTACCAGCGGGCAGGCTCGACCTTGACATGCTTGCGAATCATGTTGAAGCCCCAGTCCTTCGTCTTCTGTACGTCGTATGCGAGCGCCTCGTCGGTGGGAGCGGTATAAAGCCCGTCGGGCCACCAGCCCTGGTCGAGCGGGCCGTACATGAAAATGGGTTTTCCGTTGAGCGTCATGCGCTTGATGCCGTCTTCGTCCGTCATCACGCCCACCTGCCTCATGGCGCAGTAACTCCTCACCCGGTCCACGACCTTTCCGTCGACCATCAGGCTGACCTCCAAATCGTAAAGGAACGGGTCGTCCGGCGACCAGAGATGCGCGTCGGGGACGGGAATCTCAAGCTCCGATCCGGCGAGGGCGCGGGCTGAGGCCACGCCTGTCCCGTCGGCGGAAAGCCGCGCTTCGACGATGCCTTTCGTCGCGCCTTCCGCCAGCACACGGATGCGTCCGCCGTCGAGGTCGGGCGTCGTGCGGAGGTTGGCGATATGCTGTTCGGGAACGGGCTCCAGCCAGACGGTCTGCCAGATGCCCGTGACGGAGGTGTACCAGATGCCGCCGGGCTTGCTGACCTGCTTGCCGCGGGGCTGGAATCCTGTGTCGGTGCCGTCCCATACCTGGACGGACAGGGTGTTTTCTCCCGCTTTCAGCGCGTCGGTGATGTCGAGGCTGAAGGGCGTGTAGCCGCCCGTGTGCGAGCCGGCCTTGATGTCGTTCACCCAGACTTCGGCTTTCCAGTCAACGGCGCCGAAATGCAGCAGGACGCGCCGCCCCTTCCATGCCTTCGGCACGGTAAAGGTACGCTGGTACCACAGGACGCTGTCTTTGCCGACCGTGCGTCCGACACCCGAGAGGCTGGATTCGATGCAGAAGGGAACGAGGATCTGTCCCTGCTTCCGGATGGAGATCGAGCCGACGGGCACCACGGTGTAATCCCAAAGCCCGTTGAGGTTCATCCAGTCGTCGCGCTGCATCAGCGGCCGGGGGTATTCCGGCAGGGGAGCGGCCGGATTCACGAGCTGCGCCCATGGGGTGCTGATGTGGTCGCCTGCCGGCTGCCAGGACTGAGCCCGGGTTGCCGTTGCGCAGGTCAGGCAGAGAACCAGGATGAAAAGTGCCGATTTTTTCATATCTTTGGGTTTATCTTTCAAAATTACAGAAAATATGAGGATATTCAAAATAATTTGTGCTGCCGCGTTGCTGACAATCGTGGCTGCAGGGTGCCGGAAGGCGGATCAGGCGCGGTGTTTTACCATTCGGAACGAGAATGGCATGACGGCCGAATTCTGCACGACGGGCGGGCGGCTCATCCGGCTTGAAGTGCCGGCCGCGGACGGTTCGATGAAGAACGTGCTGTGGAGTTGCGCCGATGCGGCCGCCTGTGCCACGGACGCCGACTATCGCAACTGCATCGTGGGGCGATACGGCAATCGCATTGCCAAGGGCCGGTTCGACCTCGACGGGTTCACCTGGCAGCTCTCGCAGAACGAAGGTGAAAATCATCTTCATGGCGGCATGGTCGGCTTCGGCGGTCGCGAGTGGACGATCCAGCCGCTTACCGGGGAAGCATTGCTGATGACCTATCTTTCTCCCGACGGGGAGGAAGGCTATCCCGGAAATCTTGAAATATCAGTACTCTGCACGCTGACCGACCGCAATGAACTGGTGCTCCAGTATTCGGCCGTGACCGATGCTCCTACCATCCTTAATCCTACGCTGCACGCCTGGTTCAACCTGCATGGAAACGGCGAAGGCCTCACTACCTCGCACCTGCTGAGAATCAATGCGGATGCCTATACGCCGGTCGATGAGGAACTGATCCCGACGGGCGAAATCGCTCCGGTTGCCGGCACTGCTTTCGACTTCCGGGAGGGCAAGCCGGTGACGCCGGAATTCGACCATAATTTTGCGCTGCGGGGTGCATCGGGTGAGCCTGCCTGTGAGCTCAGCGAACCCGCAACGGGCATCCTGTTGAAGATCTATACCGACCAGCCGGGCCTCCAGCTCTACACGGGGCGTCCCGACTGCGGCGTGGTGCTGGAGACGCAGCATTTCCCCGATTCACCGAACCACGCGGATTTCCCTTCCACGGTGCTTCGTCCGGGCGAGACTTACACGCAGACTACCATCTATCATTTTGAAATCAAATAAATTACCCGATATGGAAAAGAACTCGATGACGCGCCGCGAGGCGATCCGGGCCATGATGCTGGCAGGTGCCGGCCTGGCTGCAAGCTCCTCGCTGGCTGCTCCGCTCCGTGCAGCGGGCGTGGTGCCGCAGGACTGGAAATTCACGGAACCCGCAAAAGGCGACCAGGTCATCCACCGCACATGGAAGTCGCTGGGCGACGAGAGCATCAGCCTGCTTGGCATGGGCTGTATGCGCTTTCCCCGCAAGGGAAGCGGCCGCCGCGCACCGCTCGACCAGGAAGCCGTCAACCAGATGATCGACTATGCCCTCGAACACGGTATCAACTATTTCGACACGGCTCCGGCCTACGGTGATTCGGAACGGGCCACGGGCGAAGCCCTGAGCCGCCATAACCGAAAGGATTATCTGATCGCCACCAAGATGTCGAACTTCTCAAATGCCGAGTTGGGTGCCTGCAAGACCATGTTCGCCAATTCGCTGAAGAACCTGCGGACTTCCTACGTCGACTATTTCCTGCTCCACTCGATCGGCAGCGTGGCCGATTTCAACAAGCGTTTCGTCGACAACGGGCTGCTGCCCTGGCTGCAGGATCTTCGCAAGAAGGGCACGATTCGTCACCTGGGCTTCTCGTTCCACGGGTCCAACGCGGCCATGAAGGCCCTTCTCGAGATGCCCTACGACTGGGAATTCGTGCAGATCCAGCTCAACTATGTGGACTGGAAGCACATGCCGCTGGAAGACAGCGACGAGCCCTGCGATTCGGAAACGCTCTACAAGATGCTGGCCGACAAGGGTATCCCCGTGGTCATCATGGAACCCATCCGGGGTGGGGCGCTGGCCAATGTGTCGTCGGGCCTGAAGGCCAAACTGGCCGAGCGTTTCCCGCAGTTGTCGCCGGCGGGCGTCGCCCTGACGTTCGCCTCCACGCCGAAGGCGGTGATGTGCACCCTCAGCGGCATGAGCAACATGCAGCAGCTCATGGAGAACGTGTATACGTTCAGCCATTTCAAACCCTTCGATGCGGCCGACAACGAATATATGCTGGAGATGGCGCGCCTCTACAACGGCAATCCGCACATCCCCTGCACGGCCTGCCGCTACTGCATGCCCTGTCCGCACGGGGTGGATATTCCGGGCGTGTTCGGAGTGTACAATGCCATCAGCGACGAATTGATGCTGCCCGATCCCGCATCGAAAGGCAAGAATTACAAGGAGAAGCGGAAGGCCTTCCTCAAGCGTTATGCGACGCTGGCCAAGGGCACGGATGCATCGGCATGCATCGCGTGCAACGCCTGCGTCCCCAAATGCCCGCAGCACATCCGCATCTCCGAGCAGTTGCGCATGATCCACAAACTGGTCAAGGATCTCGGCTAAGCAGCGGCTCTATTCCAGCCGGTAGTCGCACAGGTTGGTCACGGCCGGGAATTTCTTGTAGGTGTACGATTTCCCCTGCACGTAGAGTTTGCGGTGGAACACGGCCTCCTTGTTGGCGGGGTCGTTCAGGTTGAGCACGCTCTTGTGTGCGGCCTTGCTCAGGTAGATTCCGGCACAGGCGGCCGGGTCGCGGATGTAGGGCGATGCGGCGATGGCCAGGTTGTTGCCGGCAGAAGCCGTGTCACAGGTAAAATCGACGGTGCCTTCGGCCACGATCGTCCCGACCACATAGCCCCATACCCATACGGTATCGCCGGCGCAGTCGGAAGCGGCAAGTTCGGGGACGCTGAAGGCGGTGGCCATCGACAGGCCATCGCCGCCCGCTTCTTCACCGATGACGATGCGCTCCTCCCTGAGTGTGGCCGTTGTGTCGAGTTCGATGCTGAAGCTGGAACCGGCCTCGCTGCGAGTGGCGTCGAGGCTGATGCGCCGGATTTCACCGGCTTCCAACGTGCGGCGGAACAACTCGTTGTCTGTCTGCCCGTCGCTGTAACAGAAACGTGTCGCTCCCGGAAAGAGCCAGGCCGTGCGGTGCTCGCCGTAGTCGTACTCGAGCGAGCCCTGGTCTTGCCTGAGGATGAGTTTTCCCGGGTAGCGGGCCGTGAATTGCTCCGAGAAGTCGAGCCGGACGCCGCTGTTGCGCTGCGTGCAGAGGAACCGAACGGAGAGGGTTTCACCGCTGCGGGCGATCACCACTTTTTCATCGCCGTAGAGCGGGGCTTCGAAATCAGGGGTTTCAAACCGGCGCGACATCACGCTGACGGTGTAGGTGCCAGCAGGAACAGGGAGTTCTGCCGGCCGCGCGCCATAGGCTCCTTCGTAGACCGGCGTTTCCGCGCCCGACTGCTGGACCTTGAGAATGAATTGGTTGGTGTCCAAGGCACTGTCGGCCTTGGTGGTAGCGAATCGGAACACGAGACGGGCGTCATCCCGGTTTCCTTCTTCGGTTTCGGGCATCCAGGTGCAGGATGCGCTGCTTGCGGCGAGTGCCGCGTACAGGGTGGCGGAGATTATTTCCGCCCACACTGATCTTTTCATATAACCTCCTTTTTTAGTATGTCAACGACGGGCAACCTGCCCGCCGACCACAAAGAAAATCCTTTTTCGCGAAACACTGCCGTCAAAAAAGCAATTTCTCGCAGAAAAGTGTTAAATTTGAAAATTCATATGTAAAATCGCAATACTATGGCAACAAAATTCTACAAATGCCCCAAGTGCGGCAATGTCATTGTCAAATTCGTGGATTCCGGCGTGGTTCCGGTGTGCTGCGGAGAACCCATGAAGGAACTCAATCCGAAGGCGATGGACGGCGCGCTCGAGAAGCATGTGCCAGTGGTGACGAAGGTGGACGAATGCACCCTCAAGGTGGAAGTCGGCAGCGTTCCGCATCCGATGACGCCCGAGCACCACATCAGCTTCATCTATGCCGAGACGAAGGATGGCGGCCAGCTGGTGACCCTCGATCCCGAAAAACCCGCCGTGGCGGAAATCTGCGCCTGCAAGAGCCCCGTGGTGGCGGTCTACGAATACTGCAACCTCCACGGCCTCTGGGTGAACGAGCTGTAGCAACCGGGTCGGCCGCTGGCGGATGGGGGAATCGACACTGAAAGAAAAGACCTCCAGGGGTTTGTTCTGGGGAGGCATGAGCAGTTTTCTCCAACAACTGCTCAGTGCAGCGTTTGGCATTTATCTGGCCCGCACGCTGTCGCCCGACGATTATGGCATGGTCGGGATGCTGACCATCTTCACGATGTTGTCGATGGTTCTTCAGGAGGGTGGTTTTACCTCCGCGCTGATCAACCGGAAGGAGATACGCCACGAGGACTATAATTCGGTTTTCTGGTTCAGTTTACTCATCTCGATTGCCTGCTACCTCGTCTTGTTCCTGTGTGCGCCGCTGATCGCCCGCTTTTACCATCACCCTGAATTGGTGAAGCTCTCCCGTTGGAACTTTCTGGGCATAGTCTTGACTGGTTTCGGGATTTCGCACCGGGCGTATCTGACCAAGCATCTGCGGGTTAAGGAGATTGCGATGGTCACGATTACCGCAGTCGCCATATCCGGCTCCATAGGCGTGTACCTTGCCTGGAAGGGGTATGCCTATTGGACACTGGTGATCCAAGCGCTGATCCTGACCGGATTGACCAATGCGGGACTCTGTGCTTTCTCCGGATGGAGACCGACATTCCATATTGATTTCGGCCCGGTCAAGGAAATGCTGCGGTACAGCATCAAGTTGATTGTTACTTCGATTCTGAGTATTCTCAGCAGCAACCTGATCACCGTGATCCTGGGCAGGTTCTATTCGGCGGTTCGCGTGGGCTATTACACCCAGGCGAACAAATGGAACGTGATGGGGACGACGTCGCTGACGGGAATGATCAACAGCGTGGCTCAGCCGGTGCTTGTGGAAGCGGTGGAAGACCGTCCGCGACAGTTGAACATTTTCCGGAAGCTGATTCGCTTTACGGCGTTCGTTGCCTTTCCCGCGATGTTGGGGCTGGGATTCATCGCTCCGGAGTTCATCACGGTCGCATTGACTGACAAATGGGCCGACAGCATTGTCCTGTTACAGATTCTTTGTATTGGAGGCGCCTTTCTTCCCATTTCAACGGTCTGTTCCAATCTGGTGCTCAGCCGTGGACATTCCGGGCAGTATATGTGGGCCAACATCATTCTGCTGGCGGTCACGCTGGGATTGATCTATTTGCTCTTCCCCTATGGCGTTACCAGCATGGTTGTCGGTATCACGGTGGCCAATGTGCTATGGTTGGCGATCTGGCTGTTCTTTCTGTGGAAGGAACTGGGTTATACGCTGCTCAAGATGCTGAAAGACCTGCTTCCTTTCCTGGGGGCGACCGCCTTGTCCATAGCAGCGGCATGGCTTCTGACGAAGTCTGTATCGAATATCTATATCCTGCTGTGTGCGAAGATTCTCATAACGGCTGCCCTCTACGCGCTGATTCTTTGGGTGTCGCGGGCTGCCATTTTCCGGGAAAGCATACAGATGCTTCTTGCCATGATAAAAAAGAAATAATACGATGAAAGTGGTTTTACTGGCCGGTGGTTTCGGCACGCGGATCGCGGAAGAGTCGATTGCCAAACCCAAACCGATGATCGAAATCGGGGGAATGCCCATCCTTTGGCACATCATGAAAGAGTATGCATTCTACGGGCACACGGAGTTCATTATCTGCGCCGGCTACAAACAGCATATGATCAAGCAGTGGTTCTCCGAATATTTCCTCTATAGCAGTGATGTGACGTTCGACTATGCGGAGGGTGCCAACAGCGTAATCGTTCATCGGAGTACCTGCGAGCCCTGGAAGGTGACCGTGGTCGATACGGGGCTCAATACGATGACAGGTGGTCGGATCAAGAGGATTCAACCCTATGTGGGGAACGAACCGTTCATGATGACCTATGGTGACGGTGTGTGCGACGTGGACATCAACGAGCTGATCGCGTTCCACAAGTCGCACGGCAAGATCGCTACGCTCACAGCCGTGCAACTTGAGCAGCAGAAGGGTGTGCTTGACATCGGAGGCGACAACGCCGTCAAATCGTTCCGCGAAAAGAACCTGGCCGACAGCGCCCCGATCAACGCGGGCTATATGGTGCTTGAACCAGAGATTTTCGACTATCTCGAAGGTGACCAGACGGTATTCGAACGGGAACCGCTGGAGCGTCTGGCTGCGGAAGGACAACTGATGTCATACCGCCACAAGGGATTCTGGCAGTGTATGGATAATAAGCGGGAAATGGATATGCTGGAAAAGATGCTGGCCACAGGGAATGCTCCCTGGAAAAAGTGGAATGATTGACAGGACTCCTATGAAGAAAAAAGACGCATTAAAGCAGCAGATTCTTGAATTGACGCGGGAATACTATCGGGAAGTCCACGCGCCGCAGCCTCCGTTTGTCCCGGGCACTACGCGGGTGAACTATGGCGGCCGCTTTTTCGACGACGCCGAGATGGTCAACCTGGTCGATGCGTCGCTCGATTTCTGGCTGACGGCCGGACCCTGGGCGACCCGCTTCGAGAAAGGGCTGGCCCGGTGGCTGGGCGTGAAATACTGCTCGCTCTGCAACAGCGGCTCCAGCGCCAATCTGCTAGCTTTCAGCGCGCTGACCGCGCATGAACTGGGCGACCGCGCCATCCGGCGCGGCGATGAGGTCATCACCGTGGCGGCGGGTTTTCCGACCACCGTGGCCTGCATCGTACAGTTCGGTGCCGTCCCCGTTTTCGTAGACATGAGCGCGGAAGAGGGCAACATGGACTGCTCGCAGCTGGAAGCGGCGCTTTCTCCCAGGACGAAGGCAGTGATGCTGGCGCATTCGCTGGGCAATCCGTTCAATCTGGAAGCCGTGGTGGCTTTCTGCAGGAAGCACAACTTGTGGCTGGTGGAGGACAACTGCGATGCGCTTGGTTCCGAATACTTCATCGACGGGGTATGGAAGAAAACCGGTACCATCGGAGATATCGGAACAAGCAGCTTCTATCCGCCGCACCACATGACCATGGGCGAGGGCGGAGCCGTCTATACCAACAACCGCGAGCTCGACAAATATGTGAAGAGTTTCCGCGACTGGGGCCGCGACTGCTGGTGCATCGGCGGCGTTGACAACACCTGCGGGTGCCGTTTTACCGGCCAGTTCGGCAAACTCCCCCATGGCTACGACCACAAGTATGTGTACAGTCTCCTCGGCTACAACTTGAAGGCCACCGACCTGCAGGCCGCCATCGGCTGCGCACAGCTTGAGAAGCTGGATTTCATCGTAGCGCGTCGCAGGGAGAATTTCCAGACCTTGTACGACGGCCTGAAGGGCGTACCCGGGCTGTTGCTGCCCGAGCCGCAGAAGAACAGCCGCCCCAGCTGGTTCGGTTTCTTCATCACCGTGAAGGAAGATGCCGGGTACACCCGCAACGAACTGACCTCCTATCTGGAGGAGCACCGGGTGCAGACGCGCAATCTCTTCGCCGGCAATCTGCTGCTGCATCCCGCTTTCGAAGAATATGTCGAGGGCAGGGACTACCGTACCATCGGCAGCCTGCCTGTCACCAACCGCATCATGAACGACAGTTTCTGGCTGGGCGTGTATCCCGGCATGACGCCCGAGAAACTGCAATATATGATCGATTGCATCAAATCATTTTGCCAACGATGAAAGATACATTCAACGGATTCTACGCGGGAAAGCGGGTACTGGTCACCGGCCATACCGGCTTCAAGGGCAGCTGGCTCTGCATTTGGCTTCACGGGCTGGGTGCCGAAGTGGTGGGCGTTGGATTGGAACCCTATACGGAAAAGGACAATTTCGTGTTGAGTGGTATCGGCGGGAAGATCATGGCCGACATCCGCGCCGATATCCGTGACGGCCGGAAGATGAAGGAACTCTTCGCGCAGTACCGGCCGGAGATCGTATTCCATCTGGCCGCACAGCCGCTCGTCCGCCTCAGCTACGAGATTCCCGTCGAAACGTACGAAGTCAACGTGATGGGCACCGTCAATGTGATGGAGGCCATCCGGGCAACCGACAGCGTGAAAGTCGCCGTGATGATTACCACGGACAAGTGTTACGACAACAAGGAACGGCTGACGGGGTATAAGGAGGACGATCCCTTCGGTGGATATGATCCGTATTCCAGCAGCAAGGGTGCCTGTGAAATCGCCATCCAGAGCTGGCGCCGCAGTTTCTTCAACCCTGAAGATTATGGCACGAAGCACCACATCAGCCTGGCCAGCGTACGCGCCGGTAACGTGATCGGCGGCGGCGACTGGGCGAAAGACCGCATCGTCCCCGACTGTATCCGTGCCCTGGAAGCAGGAGAGCCCATCGGCATCCGGAGTCCCAAGGCGGTCCGGCCGTGGGAGCACGTGCTGGAGCCGCTTTCCGGTTATCTGCTGTTGGCAAAGAAGATGTGGGAGCAGCCCACGGAATACTGTGAGGGCTGGAATTTCGGCCCCGAGGCTCAGGCCCTGTCCACAGTGTGGGATGTGGCCTCGGAACTGGTGCGCCAGTACGGCCAGGGAGAACTCCGGGACATTTCGAATCCGGCGGCTCCCCATGAAGCGGGCCTGCTGACGCTCGACATCACCAAGGCCAAAACGCGCCTGGGTTGGCATCCGACCCTCGACATGAAGCAGACGATGGCTCTGGTGGCCGACTGGTATAAACGGTACCGTCGTGAAGACGTATATTCGATTTGTATGGATGAAATAGCTTGTTTTCTTGCATCATGAAAGTATCGGATTATATCGTGTCCCTGCTCGCTGATCGCGGTGTCAACACCGTGTTCGGCTACATCGGTGGCATGATTACCCACCTGGTCGATTCTTTGGGACAAAGCCAGCAGGTCCGGTATGTCCAAACCCTTCACGAACAGACGGCGGCAATTGCGGCGGAAGGCTATGCTCTGGAGAGCGGCAAGTTCGGCGTTGCCATCTGTACGAGTGGCCCCGGGGTAACGAATCTGATTACCGGCATCGCCGATGCGTATTTCGGATCTATTCCCGTTCTCTTTATTTCCGGTCAGGTCAATACGTATGAATACAAATACGACAAACCCGTCCGGCAGCAGGGCTTTCAGGAGATGGACGTCGTCAGCGTAGTGAGCCCCATTACTAAATACTCCGTCCTGCTGGATGATGCGGATAAAGTTAAGTATGAATTTGAAAAGGCGATCCATATCGCCACGCACGGGCGGAAAGGGCCGGTCATGATCGACTTGCCCATGGATATTTCCCGGGCCGAAATCGACGTGTCCGGCCAGCGGGGTTATGTGCCGGAAGAAGAAACGCTTCTCGACCTGGATATGGAGAGCTTCCGTTCATTGGTGGAATCGGCCGAGCGACCGATGTTCCTGGTGGGTGGCGGCTGCCAGGGGGCGGGCGTTAAAGCGGAGTTGGATGCGCTGCTCAGGCAGACGGGAATCCCTGTCGTTACTTCCTTGATGGGACGTGGACTTATCGATGAGACATTTCCCCATTATATCGGAATGATCGGGAGCTATGGAAATCGTAGCGCCAATATGGCTGTTGCCCGGGCAGATCTGTTGATTGCGCTGGGGAGCCGTTTGGATACCCGTCAGACCGGAGCCATGTACCAGTCGTTCCTGCGGAACGGAACGGTCATCCATGTAGACATTGACGAAAATGAATTGGATGGCAATCGGCTGGAAAATCGTGTGAAGGTACATGCGGATGTCGCTCAGTTTGTCCGGGCGATGAAGGAAGCCCATTTCCAGTATAGGGATTACACCGAGTGGAATGGTTGGATCAAAACCATCAAACAGCATTTTGGCCAGGAAGCCGAGATTGAACGGTTTGTCGATAATAAAGCGCCCTATCGTATCCTGCAGGATTTGAACAAAATCACCCGAAAAGACGATATCGTCACAGCGGACATCGGGCAGAACCAGATGTGGGCTGCCCAGACCTTGCAGATGAAGAAGGGGATGAAGTTCGTCACGAGCGGTGGTCTCGCTCCTATGGGATTCTCCCTTCCCGTAGCCATCGGGATGGCATTTGCCCGTCCGGACAAGCGCGTCTTCTGCCTGACCGGTGACGGCGGCTTGAACATGGCGCTCCAGTCGCTGGGCGTGATCGCGCAATATGGTTTGAATATCAAGGTGATTGTCCTGAACAATGCCGCACTGGGCATGATTACGCAGTTTCAGCATCTCTATTTCCAAGACCGGATGTTCGGAACGACTGCTGAGGGAGGTTACATCAACCCCGATTTCGCTGCATTGGCAACAGCGTTCGGATTGCCCTATATCGAGACGAGCGGCGGGCTGCCCGATCATTGGGAAAACGCCGATAAACCCGTTCTCGTCAACTGCCTGATTGAGGGACGGACCACCGTGTCTCCGAAATTGGAGTACAATTCTCCGATAGACAAGCCCTCTCCCCAGCTGGATGCCGGGGAATTTGACCGATTCATGGGGACACGATGCCCAAATAGCTGAGAGAAATGGTCTTTTTCATCACAGGTGCAACCAGTTTTATTGGCAAGGCGTTGTGCCGGCATCTGGTCGAAGCCGGCGACCGGGTCGTTGCGGTGACCCGGCATGCTTGCCCGGAGCTGGAGGAGCTCGTCCCGACCGGACGGCTGGAATTGCTGCATACAGACCTTCAGCAACTGGCGGCGACCGCCCTCCCGCTCCATGCGGATGTGCTGATCCACCTGGCATGGATGGGCGTCAGGAGAGAAGATCGCTGCGATGCCGAGATGCAGGGCAGCAACATTCCCCTGTCGCTCGAAATGATCGCTCTGGCCGGTCGGATAGGCTGCCGTCTGTATGTCGATGCCGGCTCCCAGGAGGAATATGGCATTGTCCGTGGACCCGTCTCCGAAGAGACCCCCTGCCATCCCGCTACGGAATACGGAAAGGCCAAGCTGCAGTTGTACGAAGCTTCGCGGGAAGCTTGTGACAAGCTGGGCATCAAATATCTGCATCCGCGCATCTTCAGCGTCTATGGCGAAGACGACCATCCGAATACGCTGGTCATGACGGCGGCCCGGAAAATGCGCAGGAATGAACCCCTGTCCCTGAGTTCCTGTACGCAGAAGTGGAACTATCTGTGTGTAAGAGACGCTGCTGCCATTCTCGGTGCCTTGTGCCGAAAAGCCGTGGACGACGCCTCATTTCATTCGGAGGTCTTCCTGGTCGCTTCGCGCGATACCCGGCCCTTGAAGGATTTCGTCGAATCAATGAAAGCGGTTCTCCATTCGGATAGCCGTCTGGACTATGGTTTGGCGAATCCCGACAAGGACGTGTGGTTGGAACCGGACCTGAGCAAGCTGACAGCTGCCGTGGGACAACTGGAGTCGCACCGTTTTGAAGAGGTGGTGGCCCGTCTGGGGACTGATCCCGTCCTCTCCATAAGCATTCCCATCTACAACCGGTCGCAGTGTCTTGTCCGGATGCTCGACCGTTTCCTGGAGGACAGCGACCTCTTCGAGGAGAAGATCTATCTCTATGTGTCGGACAACTGCTCTACGGAGGACCTGAAGTCCATCGTTGACGGGTATGTGGCAAGAGGACTGCGTGTCCATTACCACCGGAACGAAGAGAACATCGGGGCGGATCTGAACATCTGTGCCTGCTTCCGTGCCGGGCAGGGGAAGTATACACTGGTGCTGGGCAGCGATGATATTCCGCAGAGCGGTTTTTTGCGCGGGCTGCTCCCGATCCTGGAAGATGGGGAGTACGGGATGGTTCACATCAATATCTATGACGGCAGGAAAAACTGGATGACGCAGGAATACCGCGATGCGGAAAAGTTCTTCGTCGACATGCATGGCTGGATTACCTTCATCAGCATCCACATCGTGGCTACGCGTTTCATCCCGCAGGTGCCGGTGGAAAGCTATGCCTCCAAGAACCTGGCCCAGATACCGCTGTATCTGAAAGCCGGTGTAGAGAGCGAACGGAATCTGGTCGTGAACCACGTGTTCCTGACACCGAGCGAAAACGGCAATCCGGCCGACACGGCCGGTTATAACGCCTTTCAGGTGTTTATCGTGTATCTGCTGGACTTGCTCGACGAGGCCGTCGCAAAGGGGCAGCTTTCCCGTAAGGCCTACAAGGCCATCAAGCGGCGAACCTACAAGTATATTATCACCCAGCATATCGTCAATCTCCTCATCCTCAAACGGACCAATTACAACCACAATTCCCGCACCGGCTGGAAGATCGTCTGGGAATACTACGGGAAGCACTTGTACGCATACTATTATCTGGCGTGGCGCATTGTGTACGCTGCGTGCCATCTGGTGTTCGTCAAGAAGCTGGGATGGGGCAAGAAGCAAAGGCCGTCATGAAAACGCGATATCCACAGGGAGAGAATCTGACGGTCTCCGTGGCCAAGGGGCTTTGCATCCTGCTGGTGGTCGTGGGGCACTCCGGATGTCCCGACTTGCTCGGCCGGTTCATCTATTTGTTCCACGTGCCCCTTTTCTTCTTTACTTCCGGCTATTTCAACAAGATTGCTGAAGATTTCGGCACATTGAAACAGCGGTTGTGGAGTAGGGTGAAGCGGCTTTATATCCCTTTTGTCCTCTACGGTTTGCTATTTCTGCTGCTCCAGCCGCTGCTGATCCGTGTCGGCTGGGAGGTGGACGATGGCCGGAGTCTGTTAACCAAAAGCTTGCTGATGCTCTTCAAGATGGATCCGCCATCCGTGCTGCTGGGCGGGTTCTGGTTTGTCCGGTCGCTGTTCATCGCGGCTGTGGCGGCGGATATCGTGCTGTTCCTCGTGCGTAAACGCGTGCCGGTGTGGGCGCTTTTCCTCTTCTTCGCATTTGTGGCAATGGGGTTGAAGAGTTTTCCTCCGGGAACTCCGGTTGTCCGGCAACTGTCGCTGGCCGTGCTGGGCATGGTGTTCTTTCTGTTCGGTATGGTGTATCGGTCGGTCGAGGGGAGATGGGCGTTGCTTTCAAAATCGTGGATGCTCCTGCCGGCTCTTTTGGTGTTGCTCTCTCAAACGCTCTTTTATCCGGGCGATTTGAGCATCTCTTGCATCGGTGCGCTGGATACGGGGGTATTCATCGCTACGGCGCTCATCGGCATCTATTTCGTGATGGGCGTCTCCCAATGGCTGTCCCGATCCGTGCTGATGGGCCCATTCCGGTATATGGGTAACCAGACCCTGGTGATCCTGGCGCTCCATTTCCTCTGCTTCAAGCTCGTGAGCTGGGCGGCCGTCGCGCTGTACGGGATTCCGTATGGCGAGATTGCCGGTTCCGTGGTGCTGTCAGGCCTGCCCGGAGGCTGGTGGCTGCTATATACCCTGGCCGGAATCGGTCTTCCGCTGTTGGCGGGTTATCTGTTTGATTTGTTACGGTCATGTCGAAAGTCCTGATCATCGGTCCGAATTATTTCAATTTCCTTTCCGCCGTGGAAACGGCCTACCGGGAACTGGGTTGGGAGGCCTGTGTGTGCGGGTATGATACGCCCGTGCATCCGTACAAGGGACTGGCCCCTCTGCGCTATAAATTGAGCCGGCAGCGCGAGGCTCTGGTGCAGAAAAGCCGTGCCGCATTCCGGGAGCAGGCCCTGCAGGCATTCGACCAGGCCCGGCCCGACCTGGTGTTCATCATGAACGGCGACATGCTGGAAACTGCGACGCTCGACCTCTTCCGTGAAACGGCGAAAGTGGCGCTGTGGCTGTTCGACAGCCGCACAAAGTTGCCTGCTTCCCTCGGTCATGCCGGCCATGTCGACGCTCTGTTCTGCTTCGAACAGGATGACGTGGCGTGGTTCCGGTCGCAGGGGGAGCAGGCGTCCTTTCTGCCGCAGGCATGTGATACGGCGCGGTATTTTCCGATTCCCGGGGCGCGAAAGGATATCGACATCCTATTTGTGGGGAATCTCTACTATTCTCCCCGGCGCAAGGCGCTGACCGAAGCGGTGATCGGACATTTCCCCGACCGTCGCATCGAGATATATGGCTGGTATCAGCCCTGGTTCAAGGGCCTTGGCAAATGGCTCCGCAGGCCTCACAAGGCTATCTATAAGAATGTCAATGTGTCGAGCGAGGAAGCCAACCGGCTCTACAACCGGGCAAAGGTGGTACTCAACATTCACCAGGAACATCAGCGCGACGGCGCGAATCCGCGCGTTTTCGAGATCTGCGGTTCGGGCGCCTGGCAGGTGTGCGACCGCAATCCCTATGTGGCGTCGCTCTTCCCGGACGGAGAAGTTGGCTTGTATTCCGATGAACAAGAGCTATTTGCTCAAATCGCGTGTGGACTGGACGCCGATACCTCGGCCCAGGCCGCGGCTGCCTGTAGGCGGGTACGGTCGGAGCATTCTTTCCGAAACAGGATGGAGCAGGTGCTTACGACGGTTTTCGGACCTTCCGAAGCATCCGTTTGATGCTTTCTCGAATCCCCTGTGGACTGAATCGATAGAGAAGCGCCTTCAGACGGGCACGTTTTTCAAAGGTGATGCGGGCGGTGGAATGGCTGCGGCGGCGGGCCCGTTCGACGGTCGGGTCAAAGATGCTGGAAAGGAAAGCCAGCAGATTCTCTTCCATTCGGTCGATGTCTCGTTCAGGCCCGGTAAGGGCGGGCGTCCGCATCATCTTCAGGTAGAGTTCGTCGTTCTGGTCGATCCTTTTCACGGCCTCGATGACTTCGCTCCAGGAGCGGAAATCGTGGCAGTTGACAAAGGCCTGCGTGTTGAATTCGCGGCCGATGAACGGATTGCCCCAGTAGATGGGGATGGTCTGGGCCGCAAAAGCCTGCACCAGGACGTCCGACGTGTAGCCGGGGTGGCTGCACTCTTCGAAAGCGATGGTGAACTTGTGTTCGGAAAGGAACGGAAGCCGTTCGCTCACCACACCTTCGAGGGTGTTGCGGAGCGGTCCGCCGGCATCGACGCCCCGATACTGGGAGAGACGTTCGAAAAACAGTCCCCGTTCGGGCGTATCTTCGTCGAGGCCATACCAGAATCCGCAGAAGCCGCCTTTGCTCCGGATGTTGTCGGATGTGAAGTAGGTCTTGTCGTTCATCAGTCCGAACGCCTCCCGCTTCAGATAATACACGGGGAAGCGGAAATACCGGTCGCCCAGCGTGAGATAGTCGAAGCCGATGGCGTAGTCGCAGACGTTGAAGTCGGGGCTGATGCTCTCGCACGGGTAGAAAATCCGGATGCTGTCGTATTGCAGGTGCCTGTCGCCATGGTTGGAGTAGATCACATAATCGGGCTCTTTGCTCAACTCTATGGTATATCGTTGCAGCAGCAGACGGTATAGCAGGCATTTCTCCGGTTCGAAGCCCGGTTCGAAGTCCACGAAGGCGACTTTGACGGTTTTTCCCATGGCTACTTGGACAGGTTGTTGGACAGAAAATCGCGGGCGGCCAGCAGATATCCTTTTTTGAAAATCATGAGCCGGATGACGCCGCGGTAGCGCTTGTACAGGCCTTTGCTGCGGGCGAAGGCTTCCATGGTACGGAAGCTTTCCAGTCGGCTCTTCCAGCGGGAAGGATCCTTCCGGTTACTGATGGAGGAGGGCTGGATGGCGTAGTGGTAGAGGGCTTTGTCATCCCTGGCGATGCGTTGGGCGGCCAGTAGGCTGCAGATGAGAAAGCAGCTATCTTCGGCGCTGTGGGTGCCGGGAAACAGGATCCCGTTTTCGACGAGCATGTTCCGCCGGTACAGATACGTCGTAAAATACGATTTGAATCGCCGCAGGTAGTGCCGTTTCACGGCGCCTTCGAACGGTCCGTCCTGGACAGGCGGATTGTGTCGGAGGGTTGAGGAGCCGTCGGGCATGTCGAAGGAGATAGCCCCGCAAGCGATGTCGGCGTCGGCTTTCTCGGCGGCTTCAACAAGCCGCTGGCAGAAAGCAGGGTCGAGTGTATCGTCGCTGTCGAGAAACGCGACGTACCGGCCGGTGGCCTGCTGGATGCCGATGTTGCGGGCGGCACCCGGGCCGCTGTTGCACGGGGTTTCAGTGAAGCGGAACTGTTTGGGGCCGGTGTAGGAGGCCAGGTGTCGACGGGCGACGGCCATGCTGTCGTCGGGGCCGTGGTCATCGACCAGTACGATTTCGAGATCGTCGAGCGTCTGGGCCAACACGGAGTCAAGGCACCGTACAATCTGGTCGCGTACACGGTATACGGGGATGATGAGGGAAACCTTGCTCATGCCTGTTTCCTCCGGGCGAGTTTGCGTTTGATCTTGAAGGGCCAGCGCGCCACCCGCTGCGGGACTTTCACCGTCCAGCGTATCAGTTTATTGCCGGCAAAGGCAATCTGGTCGGCCGGCCCGAAGTGCGGTACTTCGCGGCCGCGTGCGGTGTAAGCCTCATGAATGATGGCATCGATGCGCGTTTTCTGCATTCCCTGCGATGGTTCGATGCGTCGGACAATCCAGGACGGCATGGAGTAGAAGCGCGAGAACCAGGTGTGAAGACAGATCTCCCGCCCCTGTAGGTCGAGGGCGATGGTCGTGATGCCGTCGGCGTGGCGTCGGGCCGGCAGGTAGAGGGTGGGGAAGGTGCCGGCCATCCAGCGGAAGAAAGGATAGTAGGGCTCGGCATCGTCGAGGTGTTTCTCGAGCAGCGACCGGTCGAATCCCGTACGGATCAGCGCCAGGTTGAAGACATTGAAAAAAGGATTCGTGACCACTTTGTCGCGGCCGGTTGTGGCCGGGTCGCCGTCGGAGCAGCCGATGTTGGCATAGCCCCCTTCCAGCAGCACGCCGACCAGGTCGAGTACGGCCTGCGGGTTGACGATAAAAGCGTCTTCGTCGATATTGATGGCAATATCGCAGTCATTGTCGCGAAGCATCGTATAGAAGTAGCCGTCGGCACTCCGGTCGGTGAGCCGTACGCAAGGAATCGGCTCTCCCTCCGCGTCTTTCCAGTCGCAGAACAACCCTTTGGCAAGCCGGTACAGCTTCAGGTCGAAGGAGCGCGTATAGATCTTAATCCTTGGCTGTGGCATCGCTGTTTTTCTTATGACTGGGATAGACGCTCATCCCGATTGCGGCGAGGAGGAAAAGATACATCAGCACGACACAGACGATAGCGATGGCATCTCCCTTGCGGACACTGTCGGGATCGAAGGTGAAGCGGATATGATGGTCTCCTTCCGGCACGTTGAGGGCGCGGAGCAGATAGTTGACGCGGAAATGCTCGACAGGTTTCTCGTCGAGGAAAACTTTCCATCCGTGGGGATAATAGATTTCCGAGAAGACGATGGTGCCGGGCTGCGACGAACGGCTTTCGTATTCCAATGTTTTGGGCGAAAAGGC
Organism: Bacteroidales bacterium Bact_11; assembly: GCA_001603505.1. Taxonomy (GTDB): domain Bacteria; phylum Bacteroidota; class Bacteroidia; order Bacteroidales; family UBA932; genus Cacconaster. The sequence continues at coordinate 28,762 of LUZC01000014.1, forward strand.
TGTGAGTTCGACGGATGCATCGGGCGCTATGCCGGGTTCGGGGTCGGTGACAAAAGAAGCGAAGGTTTTGTCGACCACGGCGGTGGTGGTGGGATCGATGGTATTCAAAGCGTCGCTTTCGGCACGGGCGCCATTCACTATCTCCAGTCGTTCCACGAACCAGGCATTCCCTTGGGCGTAGGGATTGAACTGTACCACGGCCTGGCCGTTTTCCTCCGCGATGAAATACTTGGTGTTAAGCATGTTGATGACCGACCAGTTGCCCTTTGACAGATGCTCGTCGATCAGGTCCTGGTAGCGGCGCAGCTTTGCGGCATGATAGCCGCCCACCGATTCGAGATAATAGGAAGTACGTGCTTCGTTGAACGTGTTGGTGGTCAGGTTCATCACGCGGAAATGCGGATCGGTGTCCTCCAGGATGGCTTTTTCGTAGGGCAACAGGGCATAGGCGGCCTGCGAATTCTTCGGGGAGATGAAATTGCGGTCGTTGAAATATCGCCGGTCCACCGGCCACATGTCCACCAGTACCAGCACGCCGAGGACGGCGACCATCCAACTGTATTGAATCTTGCGGGAGGCAAACAGCCAAAGCAGTGCGGCGGCTGCCACGATGAAGGCGAAACTGCGCCATGCGTCGGAAACCAGCACGTCAGCCCGGTCGGCGATGAGGGCTTTCATCACTTCCGGCGGAAGCTGTGCCGCAAAGACGGCGTCGTTCGGTCCGGTAAACGAGAACAGGGAGCGGCCGAAGAGGGCAAAAAACAGGCAGATTCCGGCCGTGATTCCGCCGGAAATCAGGATGTCCGACCGGAGTTTCTTATCGGAGATATCTCCTTTCGCCAAGCGGTTGACGGCGAGGAAGCCCAGCAGCGGCATGGCGATTTCCGCCACGATCAGGATCGACGAGACGGCCCTGAACTTGTTGTAGAGCGGGAAATATTTGAAGAAGAACTCGGTGAGCCACATGAAGTTGTGTCCCCAGGCGAGGAGTATCGAAAAGACCGTTGAAATGAGCAGCGCCCATTTGTAGGGCCCGGGAACGATGAGACAGCCCAGCAGGAACAGGAAGCAGACGATGGCTCCCATATATACGTTGCCGGCGGTAAAAGACTGTTCTCCCCAGTAGAGCGGGGCATGGCTGGCAAAGTCGGTGGCATTGGCACGGGAATACCCCATCGCCTGGATGGCTTTGGCGGTGTGCGAGTCGCCCCCGAGCGGATAACTGCTTGCGCCACCCTTGAATCCGGGAATCAAGAAAGAGAACGTCTCGTCGATGCCGTAGCTCCACTGCGTTGCGTAGTCAAGGTCCAGTCCCTTAGTCGCCGTTTCTTTCGAATTGCTCTCCATGAGGTCGGAATGGCCGCCCCGCATCGTTTCGCGGGCATATTCCTGATTGGCGAAAATGTTGGAAGACCCGGTGCCGAGTCCGATGCCCAGAGAGACGACAAAGATCAGCGTGGCAAGGCCCAGTTCCTTCCAGCGTTTTTCCCGGATATGGGCAACCAGTTCCGCGCAGAAAAACACTCCGATCATCATGAACAGGTAGTAGGACATCTGCGGATGGACGCTGAAGCCCATGGCTGTAAAGAACATCGTGAATGCGGCGCCGAGTGCGTATTTCTTGTGGAAGATCAGGTAGAACCCGGCAGCCACGAGCGAGATGTAGGAGATGGCGATGGTTTTTCCTCCGTGCCCGGCCGCGATGATGACGATGAAATAACTGGAAAGCGCGATGGCGATGGCCCCCACGATCGACAGCCACTTTTCGACATCGAAACTGCGCAGCAACAGGAAGAAACACACGAAATAGAAGATCAGGATCCAAGCAGGGTGGGCGGGTCCCCGCTGGAAGAACCGCTTGAACGGACCCATCAGCACGTCGGCCTTGTACTGCCCGCCGCCGATCTGGTAGTTCGGCATGCCGCTGAACATCGATTCGGTCCACCAGGTGTGGTCGCCCGTTTCCTCCGCGTAGCGTACGCTTTCCTGTATGGCCGACACGGCGTTGACGTCGTCGCCCGATAGCAGGACTTTGCCGCTGAGCACAGGTTTGCAATAGACAAAGGCCAGGACAAGGAAAAGGACGGCCGCCACGATATAGGCGCCATATTTCTGAAGGAATGCTTTCATAGGATGTCGATGCTTTCGAAAACGTCGCCGCGCCCGAGCGGAGCGGGTTTTTCGCGTTCAATGATCAAAAAATCGCCGATGCGGAGCGAAAGATGCCGGCTGATGCTGACCAGGGCCTGCAGGGCGGCCTCCTGCTCTGTCGACTCCAGCGAATCGAAGGGGCGAAACTCCCGGTCCACCTGTGTGGCGCGGTCAAGGAGCGGGGTGGGGGTACCGTCGGCGGTAATGCCATAAAAGAGGACGGACGGGGCCCATCCGTCGGGGTATCGGCGGGAGAAACGGGGTTCTACGGCTTTGCCGGCCTTGCCGATGCGGATGCAACGGCCACGGCAACCCAGTGCTCCGGTACAGTCGTCGGGCAGGCAGAATCGGTCGGCGTCTCTCACGAGCGTGATGTCGGGCCGGGAATACCAGGTTCCGTCGGGTCTGACGACATGGATGTTCATTTCAGGGACAGTTTGATGCGCAACAGCTGGTTTTTGGTATCCTGCGTGAAGTCGCCTTCCATCATCCAGTCGAAATAGGAAGGTTCGCGCCGCAGTACGTCGGCCACTTTCTTGCCCCGGTGCTTGCCGAAATTGAATACGGGTTCGTCCTGGTCGTTGAGAATCATACGCCCGGCGAAATCCACGAAGCGGCTCTGGCAGGAATATTTCGAGAGATACTCGACATCGTTGAGCAGGGGTTCCTCCGCGTCTTGGCCATAGCGGTCGAGTTGTGCTTCCAGCACCTCGTAGGTAGCCATGGTGTCGGCTTCGGCGGAGTGGGCATTGTCGAGATTCTGCCCGCAGTAGAACTTGTAGGCGGCTTTCAGGGTGCGCTGTTCCTTTTTGTGGAAGATGTTCTGCACGTCGATGAGCTTGCGTTTGCGGAAGTCGAAATCCACATCCACGCCCTCGTTTTTGGCCCGCGCAAACTCTTCGGCCAGCAGCGGGATGTCGAACTTCAGGGAGTTGTAGCCGGCGATGTCGCAGCCTTCCATCAGCCGGGCCAGCGACTTGGCGATCTGCCGGAACGTCGGGCAGTCTTTCACGTCGTCGTCGCTGATGCCGTGGATGGCCTGTGCTTCGGGGGGGATGGGGATGGTGGGATTGATGCGGCGTGTCTTGACGTCCACCTTGTTGGGCTCGCCGGGGGCACCGGGCGAGACTTTCACGATGGAAATCTCCACGATCCGGTCGGACGCGACGTTCAATCCTGTACTCTCGATATCGAAAAACAGGAGCGGGTTCTTGAGTGCGAGCTGCATGGGGACCCGGTTAGGCGTTGATCATGACAGGCATCAGCAGGGCGCGGATGTCCTGGCCGGGACGGGCTTCATCGGCCGAGACGATGAGCGCGGCGCGGGCGGGATCGGCCAGCTCCATGCAGATATTCTGATAGGGCAGGTTGCTGAGGATTTCAAGCAGGAACGGGGCCTTGAAGCCGATTTCCATTTCCTGTCCGTCGTACTGGCAGGGGAGTGTCTCGTGGGCCGACATCGAGAAGCCGAGGTCCTGTGCGGAAATGAGCAGTTCGTTGAGCGAGAGCTTCAGGCGGATCTGGTTGGAGATCTGGTTGGAGCACACGGCGATACGCTTCACCACGCCCAGCAGGTCGGTGCGGCCGATAATGAGTTTGTTATTGTTGTTCTTCGGGATGACGCTGCGGTAGGCCGGATAGTTGCCCTCGATGAGACGGCACACCAGAATGTTGCTGCCGAAGCTGAAATAAGCGTTCTTGTTGTCGTAGCGGATGGTGATGTCCTCGTCGTACTTGGCCAGGATGCTCTTGAGAATCGAAGCCGGTTTCTTGTGGAGGATGAAGTTGGACTTCTGCGAGAGTTTGGCGCCCATGAAGCTGTAGCAGATGAGTTTGTGGGCGTCGGAAGCCACCAGCGTCGTCACCTCCGGGTCGATGTCGAAGAAAATACCGTTCATCACGGGGCGGAGCTCCTCTTCGGCCGTGGCGTAGATGGTGTTGTTGATACCGTCGAGCAGGGTGGCGGAAGGAATGATCACGCTTTCCGAAATGTCGCCGATTACCGGGAGTTCCGGGAAGTCCATGGCGTCGAAGCACGGGATCTTCGAGGCGCCGCTGGCCCATACGATATCCATTACGGAACTGCCCTCGTCGACGCTGAAGGCCAGGGGCTGGTCGGGGAATTCCTTGAGGGAATCCGTGAGAAGCTTCGCCGGGACAGCGGTGGAGCCTTCCTGACTGACCTGCGCGATGTTCAAATTGGTCTTGAGCGTGGTTTCACCGTCGGAAGCGGTGACGGTCAGCGTATTGCCCTGAAGCTGGAACAGAAAGTTCTCCAGAATGGAGTTGGTGGGCTTGGGGACAATGACTTTCGAAACGGACATCAGGCCGTTGAGGAGTTCGGAACTGGATACGGTAAATTTCATATTTGGTATAATTTTTATTATTTTCGCTGTAGTGGTTTCTAAACTACAAATATAATAAAAAAGGAACAATATGGGTAAAAAAATTCTTTATCTGCTTCTGGTAGCTGCCGTAGCAGGCCTGACGGCTTTTTTCGTGTCGAAAAGGGTTACCGACAACCGGGTTGTGGACTTGTTTTCCGAAGATTCTCCGGAAATGGAAGAACTGCTGTCGGCTGACAAAAAGTCAGTTCCCCAGCGCCGCGTCGAAGTGATCAATGTGCCGAACTTTTGCGATGCCGCTGAAACGGATGTGCAGGCCGTGGTCTATGTAAAAGTGACCCAGAAAGCGCGTTCGAGGCAGCCCAATTCGATCTACGACCTGCTGTTCGGCTTCGCGCAGACCCCGCGCGACCAGGTGGGCATGGGATCGGGCGTGATTATCCGTCCCGACGGGTACATCGTGACCAACAACCATGTGATTGCCGGGGCCGACGTCATCGAGGTGACGCTCGAGAACAACCAGGTCTATACGGCAAAACTGGTGGGTACCGATCCCGCCACCGACATTGCGCTCATCAAGATCGACGCGGACGACCTGCCGGTTGTCCCGATGGGCAATTCCGACGACCTCAGGCTCGGCGAATGGGTGCTGGCCATCGGCTCACCCTACGATCTCCGCTCCACGATTACGGCGGGCATCGTGAGCGCCAAGGGCCGTTCGATGCCGAACTACAGCGGCCAGTACCGCGTCGAGTCGTTCATCCAGACCGATGCTGCCGTGAACCCGGGCAACAGCGGTGGCGCGCTGGTAAACGCCGCTGGCGATCTTGTGGGCATCAATACGTCCATCATCTCTCTGACCGGTTCGTATGCGGGGTATTCGTTTGCAGTGCCCGTCAACATCGTGAGCAAGGTGGTCGATGATTTCATCCAGTATGGGGAAGTGCAGCGTGCGATGCTTGGCGTGAATATTTCCGACATGACGGCGCAGCTGGCCGCCCAGGTGAACGTCACGGAGATCGACGGCGTATATGTGGCTGCCGTCCAAAAGGATGGTGCTGCCGATCAAGCGGGTGTCCAGGCGGGTGATGTCATCAAGGAAATCAACCTCACCCCCGTGCACAACAGCGCCGGTCTCCAGGAGCAGGTCAGCAAGTTGCGTCCCGGTGAAAAGGCAGTCGTCACCCTTATCCGCGATGGCAAGCAGCGCGAAATATTCGTGACGCTGTAATTCATGAAACATTCTGTTTCAGAATTCGTATAAATAAGTGCCGCAGTTTTCAGGCGGCACTTTATTTTTTTCTATGCGTCAGTTAAAGATTACCAAGTCGATCACCAACCGCGAGAGCGCATCGCTCGACAAATACCTGCAGGAGATCGGCCGTGAAGAATTGATTACCGTCGAAGAGGAAGTTGAACTCGCACAGCGAATTAAGAAAGGCGACCAGGCCGCTCTCGACAAACTCACCCGCGCGAACCTGAGGTTCGTCGTTTCCGTGGCAAAACAGTACCAGAACCAGGGCATCAGCCTGCCCGACCTCATCAACGAGGGGAACCTCGGCCTGATCAAGGCTGCCGAAAAATTCGATGAGACCCGCGGCTTTAAATTCATCTCCTACGCCGTGTGGTGGATCCGCCAGTCGATCCTTCAGGCGCTGGCCGAGCAGAGCCGCATCGTGCGCCTGCCGCTCAACCAGGTGGGGTCGCTCAACAAGATCAACAAGGCCCTTTCGCAGTTCGAGCAGCAGTACGAACGCCAGCCGTCGCCCGACGAACTGGCAGAGATGCTTGAAATCCCCCGCGAAAAGATTGCCGACACGCTTCGTGTCTCCGGCCGCCATGTATCCGTGGACGCTCCGTTTGTCGACGGCGAAGATAACAGCCTGCTCGACGTGCTGGTGAACAACGACTCTCCCAACGCCGACAAGGGTCTTGTCAACGAGAGCCTCAATACCGAGATTGAACGCGCCCTCTCCACGCTTACCGAACGCGAGCGCGACATCGTGAAATACTTCTTCGGCATCGGCTGCCAGGAGATGACCCTCGAAGAAATCGGCGAGAAGTTCGGCCTTACGCGCGAACGCGTCCGCCAGATTAAGGAGAAGGCCATCCGCCGTCTCCGCCATAGCGCCCGCAGCAAACTGCTCAAGGGATACCTGGGCTAATCGGGTACGGTCATGGGCGGTTTCTGGCAATCCATCGGCGATGGCATCGCCGCATTCAGTGATTTTATCTGCGGGTATCCGCTGTTCTTCCTGCTCATCGGCGGCGGCCTGTTCTTCCTCGTGTATTCGAAGTTCGCGCCGCTTCGCTACTATGGGCGCGCCATTGGTGCGCTGCGCGTGAAAGAAGCGGGCGGCGAAGGCCAGATCTCATCGTTCGAAGCGCTGACGAGCGCCATTGCGGCGACGGTGGGTATGGGCAACATCGCCGGTGTGGCGGTGGCCCTCTCGATCGGCGGTCCGGGTGCCATTTTCTGGATGTGGGTGAGTGCCGTCGTGGGCATGGCAACCAAGTTTTTCGAGGGAACTGTCGCGGTAATGTACAAGGGAAAGGATGACCGGGGCGAAGTTCAAGGCGGTCCGATGTATATGATTACGCAAGGCCTCGGCAATAAATGGAAGCCGCTGGCCGTGTTTTTTTCCGTGTTCGGTCTTATCGGCACGCTCTGCGTGATGCAGGCCAACCAGCTCACCGAATCGGTCACGACCCTTTTCTTCGCACCGGAGAACAATACCGTGATGCTCCGCTTCCTCATCGGTCTGGCCATCTGTGCCATTGTTTCGGTGGTGGTCATTGGCGGAATTCAGCGGATCTCCAAGATTGCGACCAAACTGGTTCCGACCATGGTGGCGCTTTATTTCATCCTGGTGCTCTTCATCCTGATCCGGCATATCGGGCTGGTTCCGGGCGTCTTCCGCGACATCTTCATAGGTGCCTTCACCCCGCGCGGTGCGCTGGGAGGCGGCATCGGTTCGATCATCATGATCGCGCTCACGGGCGTACGCCGTGCGGCACTGGTGAACGAGGCCGGCGTGGGAACCGCCTCGATGATGCATGGCGCATCGAAGAACAGCGAACCGGTCCGTGAGGGACTCGTGGCCATGATCGGTCCGTCAATCGACTCGGGCCTGGTGTGTACGCTTACGGCACTGGCCATCCTCATCGGAGCGAGCCTGGATCCGGCGCTCTTGCCGGAAGCCGAGGGCCTGGGTTCGATGGAAGGACTGAAACTGGCCTTGAACGCGTTCAACGCGGCCATCCCCGGGGTGGGGAACTACCTTCTGTTCGTGATGGTAATCCTGTTTGCGTTCAGCACGATGTTCTCGTATTCCTACTATGGACAGAAGTGCACCGGTTTCCTGTTCGGATCCCGCTATGCGCCCTACTATAACTACTTCTTCCTGGCGATGCTGGTGGTTGC
>LUZC01000015.1 GCA_001603505.1 Bacteroidales bacterium Bact_11
TCACTGATCACGTCGGGATTGAACGACGAAAGGATGCCGAACATGTGGTTCGGGTTGTAGATTGTGCCCTCGTTGAATAGGATCAGGTTCTGGTCGGTGGACCCGCCGCGCACGTTGAAACCGCTCGAGGCCTCGCCCACCGATTTCACGCCCGGCAGTGTCATCACCACCTTCAGGGCATCGGCTTCACCGAAGGCCACCGGCACGTTCTTGATAATGTTGACCCGCACTTTTTCTATACCCATCTGCGGCGTACGGTGGTGTGACATGCTCTCGGAAGTGACCACCGCCCCCTTGAGGGTGAAAACCTTTTCTTTCATCACCACATCGAGCGAACCGTCGCCGTACACCACCAGGTCGAGCTTCATGTCCTCCAGCGAGTAACCGCTGAAGCCCAATTTGCCGGGGCCCACAGGCATCGACATCTTATAGAAGCCGTATGCATCGGTCTGTGTGAACGACTTGCCGTCTTCCAGATACACCGACACGCCCACCAGCGGTTCACCGCTCGCCACGTCGCGCACATAGCCGCGCACCGTGGCTTTGCCGGTCTTGCGGGCCGCATCGGGATCGCCGATTTCATATACTTTGTTCTGGAAGGTCATCACCGTGGCCTCATTGGCCAGATACTTCTGGAAAGCCGTATCGACCACAGGCTTGCGCACGTCGAAATACCCGGTCGGCAATTTGGTGGCGATGTCCTTGCCACGGACGATGAAGTATTTGCCGTCGTACTGCGTGACCGTATAGCCGTTATCGCGCAATTCCCGGAAGGCCCGCTGCAGGAATTCCTGGCGCGGGACTCGGATCGTATAGTTCTTGTGGTCGGACGTGTCGCGTACGCAATACACGTCGGGAGAGATTTCCGAACGGATGAACCGGATCAACTGGTCGATGTCGGCCTTGTATACGCCGAATGTCCCGTCGGCAGGCTGTGCCTTGAGCGGGATGGAGCAGCAGAGCGCTGCTGCCAAGGGCAGGAGAAGGAACAGCTTTCTCATCTTGATTCCAAGTATTTCACCACTTCCGTGCAATAGCGGTCGAACGACAGGAGGTTCGTGTTCTCCTGATGGCGGAGATGGCGACGCACGTCACGACGCAAGGGTTTGTCAATCTGCCGCAGGATGTCCCGGCGGCGGCTCACCGGCACGATCTGCCCATTCTCCTTCACATAGCAGAAATCTTCCGAATAGGTGAAGGTCTGATACACGTCGTAGCGGTAATCTCCCTCGAAGTGGGTGAGGGCGCGCTTGCTTCCATCCAAATCCTGCTCAAGTCTCTTGAGCACGCGCCGCACGATTTTCGCCCGTCCGTCGTAGAGCACTTCCCAGTAACCCGAAGGAGCCTCGTCGCCATACAGGTACTGCAGGTTCAAGTAGCGCCGGCCACCGAACGTACATTCCCGTACATGCTCACGCTCCACCACCTTCAAGGTGCCTCCGTCGCCCATCCGGAGAACGAGGTCCTGCCTGGCAGCATCGATATTGAGCGAAATGCCGCTATATAATTTGTCGTTGTACACGGCCTCTCCCGGCTGGAACACCGGACTCGACCAATAATAAGTGCCGTTATAGAGCAGCACATATTCGAAGGCTTTATGGCCTCGGTACAACAACGAGGCGTTTCCAGCCCGTTCGCGGAACAGGGAATAATCATCCTGTGCCGAAGCCCCTGCCGGGAAAAAGATTCCCAGCAGCATGGCCAGCAGCACAAGGGTCGGAGGTCTCTTCATACAGATTATTCAGATTATTATCGTTTATCAAAAGTGATTCGCCCGCAGGCGGGTTCGCCCGCAGGGGTTATGCCCTCCGCCACCGCCGTGAACCGGCCTTCGTAGCGGGGTAGCGGACAAGCAAAGACCCGGCTTTCGCCGGGCTCGAGTCGCAGCAGCGGATGCCAGAAGATCGTCTGGCGGTAATCAGGGTAATCGCGGTTTTCCGCAATGGAAGCGCCCGTATAGGCGGCTGGCAGGCAGATGCCCTGCCAGTCGATGACGCGCGCATTATCGTCGAATTTGAACGAAGGCAGATTCCGTTTATAGGTCACGAAATTGACCACCCCCTCAAACACTCGGTTCCCGATAATGTGCGTATAGGGATAAATATCGATCGATTCCACCAGCAGCGGGTCGTAATCGAGGATTTTCTGCTGATTAAACACCGGCACGCCGTCGAGCAGCATCAAGGTTTTTCCGGTCAAGAAAACGGATGAGGAAGCTGCGTCTTCCAGACGGACTTTGATGTCGGCGCTGCCGTCGTCACGGCGGCGTACGCGGATTTCAGGGATGAACTCCACGAATACCTCCTCCATCGTCGTGAAGCGGGTATAATCGTCGAGCATATAGCGGACCACTACGTTTTCATCGAAGAGGGCGTCGGAACGGCGGGGCAGGAAATCCAACAGTGTATCGGCTGAAAACCGGCGTTCGAGCTGCATCGCGGCACTCCGCAGTTTCAGGGCCTCGGTCAGAGAAGTGCTGATGGGGAGCTTCGGCGCATCTGCCACGGCAGCATTTACATAAGGCGACCGAAGTTCCACATGACCATTGAACTTCGGGTCAATGCCTTCGATCTCGCAGATGCACTCTTTGTCTCCGTAAATGTTGCCGGTGAAGAACACCAGCGAACCATCGTCGCGAATCGGAGCCGCGTACACATCGGATTTGTCGGAAGGCGACGAAATGAAGGCATATTTGCCGATCAGCTCGGGAATCAGCTCGGGGCTGAAGCCCACGATATGTCCGTAGAGCACTTCGCCTTCATAATCGGGAAGCACACTGTTGTCGAAAGAGGGCGTACCCACCTTCCCGGCCGCTTCGATGAAATCGGAGATACCGGGATTGGCGTTGGACGCAATGCCGTCATCGTGGAAAACCGAAAGGCTGAAAGTCACCGGCGCATCGCCCTTATTGACGAGCGTCAGCGCTCCGTCTTGCCACTCGAGGGTCAGAGATCCCCGGTCAAGCCGGGTTCTCTCTTCCACGAGCCGGGCATACGCCTCCGGTCCCACCACATCAACCCCGTCGGTGACGCGGTCGGTGGAAAGCACGTTGAACACGGATATCGTCTTCGAAGCGAGTCCTTCATAGTCATAACCGATTTCAGCCCGGTTCTGGGCGGTATAGGCGATCAGCTTGTAATTGCCAGTAGGCAACGAGACCGGCAATTCGATCGTTCCGGCACCCCGCCCCTGCTCCAGGGCGATCCGTGCCGTAGCCGCCAGGCCATCGGCTGAATGCAGCTCAAGGTAAGCTACACGGCTGATGAGAGAAAGTCCACCATGGATGTCGACACAAAAGACCGAACACCAAATCCGGTCGCCAGCGACATAGGCCTCCTTATCGGTCGAAACATACACCCGCTCGAGGGCACGCTGCTGCGCCTGCAGCGGCAACAGGGCGAATAGCACCAGCAAGATAACCCCTATCTTTCTCATACGCACTTTCATCTATGGTTATTGGGCCAGAACGACGGCTTCTGCTTGTTTCCACCGCCCCACAGTTCGCAGTCCACGCACCGGGAGGGAAGCCAGTCGAAAGTATAGGTTTCAGGACCTTCCCGACCCGTTCCGGGAGACCCGTCGGTATGAAGGGCATACACCAGGTAACCCTTACGGAAATAATTTCTCCACCCGCTTTTGTCCACGAAGACCGGCTCATTATCGTACGAGCCTCGCGGCATCTTGCCGAACTGGAGGTCGTCGGAATCGATGAAAATGCGCTTGACCGCGGGCTGCGTCACGCTGATGAAACCCACCACCATTTCTGAAGAATCAGCCGCATTGTAGATGTTGCCCCGCATTTCGAACGGCTCGGGCGAAAACAGGCCGCCTACGTCGCCGGAGTTCTTCAGCATCGTCTCCCAGTAGCGGTAGGCCGTCTCGGATAACACCTCCTGCGTCACTTCCACGGAATAGATGTACGAGATGCGCTGCTCGAAGCAGTTCATCGTATAGAGCGGATGCCTGATGATCTTGTTCTCAGACATACCCTCGGCAGATGCTATGAGCACATCGGGAATCCGGTCGGAATTCCAGCAATAATAGGAGTTGTCTCCGTACTTGAACGGGACCACCGTATCCTTGGGGTGCTGCACCCCTTCACGGTCATTGAACCCTGCCGGCACAAAGTAATGCGAAGCCTGGAAAGGCGCGTGGTATTCCCAGTTTTCCTGGGCGGTCCAGCGGTAATACGGACTGTCGGAACCGCTTGCCGAAGAAATGTCGATCGTCATGTCCTGACGGTCGGCGCTGATGGTGAAGGAAATACTGTCGATCGGGGCACTGCGCAGCACAGGCGACCAGGCGGAAGTATACGTTCCCCTGAGGGATTCCACGACCAGACGGTACTCCAGCGAAGGGTCGGCCGTCCGCGTATCGATCCGAGTCGATACCGATCCGCCGTAACGGGTCCCGTCGGAAGCTTCCACCCGGATATCCAGCAGTCCGAAATCCGTTATTTGCTCGCCGTCGAGTCCGCCCGAAGTCGAGAACCGGATCTGGGTGAAGCCACCCACCAGAATGTCGCCTTCAATGACCGCCACGCCGGTCGTTCCGGGAACCACGGGATCATAATCATAGACGCACGACCCCGCACACAGCACGGCGAGCATCCCGATCAACCAGAAACGTATCTTTTCCATCAGAATTTCAGATTGAAGTTGACATAGGGCACCGGGACGGCGAAAACACTGAGCATGTGGCCCGTCACTTTCTTTCCGTCGGACGTGTAGTAAATCGAATACGGGTTTTTACGACCCGTCACATTGTAGCATCCCAGCGTGAAGGACATGTGAGTCAACTGCCGGAGATAGTGGCCGGGCTCGACGATGATGGCCAGATCGAGCCGGAAGTAGTCGGGAATGCGGTAGCTGTTGCGGTCGGAGTACAGCAGACGGACACCGTCACCATAGGTGTAAGTACCGACCGGTACCGTGACAGGGCGTCCCGACGAATAGTCGAGGTTGGCCGACAGACTGTAGCGGTGCGTGAACTTGTAGTTGGCCACCACCTTTACATCGTGCGGTTTGTCGTACGGGGCGTTGTACCACTGGCCGCGGTTGACGGTCATCGGGCCGCGGTCTTCCATCTCGCGGAGCAACGACCGCGACCAGGTGTAGGACACCCAGCCGTTGAGCTTGCCCAGCGTCTTCTTGAGCATCACCTCCACGCCATAGGCGCGGTTCTCAGTCGCGATGAGGTCGTCGGCCAGATTGGGGTTCATCACCAGCACCGCGCCGCCCTTGTAGTCGATACAGTTGAGCACACGCTTGTAGTAACCCTCGACCGAGAAATCCACAGTGCCTTCCGCCATCGTCCGATAAAAACCCGCAGCCGCCTGCCAGCCCTTCTGCGGCACGATTTCGTCGCTGCTCAGGCGCCAGCTGTCAGTGGGTGATACATTGATGCTGTTGGAGATCATATGGATATACTGCCGCATCGTGTTGAAGCCTGCCTTCACGCTCGTCACGTCGTTGAACGAGTATTTGCCGGAAACGCGGAATTCCGGGCCGCCGTGGAACGCAGCGTTGCCCGGACGCAGGAACTGTGACCAGCGAATGCCGAAATTGGCCGAAAAAGCATCGGTCACCTGCCAGGTGTCGCCCACGAAAAGGGCCGCTTCGACCGCATTTTCCCGGTCGAGGCTGCGCGCTGCCACGAGCGAGGAATCACCGACAGCCGCATAAGAGCCGGGATCCAGGTCGTAATGTGTCGCCTGAAGGCCGTAGTCGAGCGTATGGGCGTCGGTCACCGACGATTTGAAGTGGAGTTTGGCATACGCCTGGTCCACCGCCGTGGACAGGCGGTAGGCCGTGAACGGGCTGAACGTGTCTTCCAGGCTGTAATGATAACTGTCGTAACCCGTCGTAAGCGTCATCGAGTGACGGTCGCTCAGGATGCTGTGCCATTTCACCGACCCGTTGATGTTGCGGTAGCGGAACGTCGTGTCGTGGCTGAAACTGAATTTGTCGCGGGAATAATAGCCGTAGATGTGTATCGAGTTATTGGTTCCGACCTTCTGGCTCAAGCCCAGATTCACATCTTGGAAAGAAGCACGGCCACCCGCATAGCTGCTGCGGTCGGGCAGCAGGTTGAACAGCCAGTTGGAATAGGTCGTGCGACCGCCGAGAATGAACGTCGTGCGGTCTTTCACCAACGGACCTTCCAGATGCAGGCGGCTCGTCAGCAGGCCCAGGCCCAGCGAGCCCTGCACCTTCTTGCTGTTGCCGTCCCGGCTCCGCACCTCCAGCACCGACGAGATGCGACCGCCATACTGCGCGGGAATCGAGCTCTTGTACAGCTCCACGTCACTGATCACGTCGGGATTGAACGACGAAAGGATGCCGAACATGTGGTTCGGGTTGTAGAT
>LUZC01000016.1 GCA_001603505.1 Bacteroidales bacterium Bact_11
AAACAAAAACAAAAAGAAAGGGCAAGGGCGCCGTTTGCACGGCGCCCTTGCCTTGTTGGGAATATCTTACACCCGGTCCGCGGGGATGTCAATATTCCGCATGCATTCCCGATGTACTGATTGGGATGGGTGTGGTTGTTGTCGTTGTTTTTAGGCTTTGGCTGTTATTTCAGGGATTCCAGCAGGCGGTACATGCGTTCCGCGGCGGTCTTCGTCTCGTCCGCATGGCCGAAGGCGGACAGGCGGAAGAAGCCTTCACCGCAGGGGCCGAAGCCTTCACCGGGGGTGCCGACCACCTGGATGTCGTTCAGCATCCGGTCAAAGAATTCCCAGCTGCCCATGCCTTTGGGACAGCGCATCCAGACATAGGGCGCGTTTTTCCCGCCCCAGTATTCGATGCCGGCTTTGTCCAGCGCATCCATGAGGACCCGGGCATTGTTCTTGTAATAATGAATGTTCTTTCTGATCTGTTCCTGGCCTTCCGGGGTGAATACGGCGGCGCCGCCCTTCTGGATGATGTAGGAAACGCCGTTCGTTTTCGTGGTGCGGTTGCGCACCCACATCGCGTTCAGGTTCATTCCGCCGCGCTCCAGGTCCATGGGGATTACGGTATAGCCCAGGCGGGTGCCGGTGAATCCGGCGGTCTTCGACAGGGAGCAGATCTCAATCGCGCAGGTGCGCGCGCCTTCGATTTCAAAAATGCTGTGGGGCAGGCTGTCATCCTCAATAAAGGCTTCGTAGGCCGCGTCGAAGAGGATCACGGCGCCGCGGGCATTGGCCCAGTCCACCCACTTTTTCAGCTGTTCCCGGGAGTAGACGGCGCCGGTGGGGTTATTCGGGGAGCACAGGTAAATCAGGTCGGCGTCCGGGTTTTCCTCCGGTGTCGGCAGGAAGCCGTTCTCCGGTCCGGCGGACAGCGTGGTGATCTTCCGCCCGGCCATGATGTTCGCGTCCAGGTAGGCGGGATACGCCGGCTCCATGATGCAGGCGGCTGATTCCCGGCTGAACAGGTCCAGGATATCGCCCAGCTCATCGCTCGCGCCGCTGGAGACAAACACCTCCGCCGTCTGCAGGGAGATGCCCCGGCCGGCGTAGTAGTCCGCCACCGCTTCCCGGAAGAAGGGCATGCCGGGCTCCGGCGTATAGCCCTGGAAGCGCTCCGCGCTTCCCTGGTCGTCCGCCGCTTCGTGAAGGGCTTTCACCGCCGCGTCGCACAGCGGCAGGGACACGTCCCCGATGCCGAGCCGGTAGACCGGTTCGCCGGGATGGGCTTCCTTATATGCCTTCACCTTCTGGCCGATCCGGTAGAAGAGGTAGGATTCCTTCAGCTTTGCGTAGTTGTCGTTGACCTTGATCATCCTGGTTGTCTCCTTGGTTTTCCTGTCTGGTTTCTTTTGGGGTCGTTATTCCACCGTCACGCTCTTGGCCAGGTTCCGGGGCTTGTCCACGTCCAGGCCGCGGTTGACGCTGGTGTAGTAGCCCAGCAGCTGCAGCGGCACCACCGCGAGGGACGCGGTGAAGTGCTCGTCCGTCTTCGGGATGTAGACGGTGAAGTTCGCGGTATCCTCCACGGCGAAGTTGCCGTTTGTGGTCACGCCCATCAGGAAAGCGCCGCGGCTCTTGCACTCAACCATGTTCGAAACGGTTTTCTCGTACAGGCCGGACTGGGTCAGCACGCCGATCACCAGCGTGTTGTTCTCAATCAGGGAGATGGTGCCGTGCTTCAGCTCGCCGGCCGCGTAGGCCTCAGAGTGGATATAGCTGATCTCCTTCATCTTCAGGCTGCCTTCCAGGCTGAT
>LUZC01000017.1 GCA_001603505.1 Bacteroidales bacterium Bact_11
GGAGCCCTGGCCAGCCTCGACCTGGTGTGGAACCTGGGCGACCTGTGCATGGCGCTGCTCACGGCCTGCAACCTCTATGCGATCGTGCGGCTGGGCAAATACGCTTTCCATCTGCTCGACGACTACCGGGCCCAGAAACGTGCCGGGAAGGATCCCGTGTTCCATCGCGACGCGATGCCCGACCTGGATCTCGAATGCTGGGAATAAAATCGCAACAAGTATATGAAACTGATCATCCTCTTATCCCTGTTCTTCGGCCTGGGCTCCGCGCCGGACGGCCTGCCCGCGACTGTTAAAGAAATCCGTCAGGCCTATGCCGATGCGCATCAGCGTATTGCGGAAACTACCCGGCCGGGTGTCCCTCGCAGCGACATGGAAGCCACTTTCCGTTATATGCTTCCCGCCGCCGGCGAGACCACCGAAACGGTGCATGCGTTCTATGAACTGAGCACGGACACTGAGGGGGAGTGGGCCGTCCACTACCATCCGTATTTCATCATGCGGAGCTACAATGTGTCCGTCCTCAAGTTCTACGAAGAGTACCTCTACGACGCGGACAGCGGCAAACTGTTGTTCGTTTACATCTCGGGCGACACGTATGAAGGAGAGAAGAACGAGGAGCGCTACTATTTCGGCCCCGACGGTCTGATCTCGGAAAACATCAAAGGCGAGCGCACCGTCACGCTGGAAGAACTCCTCCGCAAGGCGGAAACGCTCCGCTCTTCCAGTCGCCCCCTGATGGACAACGAACGCTGAACCACGGGCGCAGCAAAAGAAAAGCACCTGCGGCGATAGGGCTGCAGGTGCTTTTGTGTGTTCAGGCCAGCGTTATTCGGGCATCTGGGCACCGTAGCCGGGGACTTTGCCGAAGAGGTCGAGGGCCTTCATCCACGGATACTTGTTGCAGTACATGCTCGGGCGGACGGTCTCGCTGCCCTGCTGGTTGAGGCCGAACATCCGGTTGACCTGGTTGGCGGCGGAGTTGGCGTTGTAGCTCTGCGAAGATATGATAGTCAGGCTCATGAAACCTTCCAGGTACGGCTGGTCGATGGCGTTGATGAAGTCGTCGTTGCCGGCGGGCAGTTCCACGTTGCCTTCATACTTCGGGCCGATCTGCTCGGCTTCCTCGATGCGGGCGGCAGGTACTGAGATGGTCGATGCGCCCATGGCCGCGATCTCGAGGTCCCTGCGGTTGGCGAAGTAGTAGTTGTCGTAGAGGTTGCTTTGCTTGAGAGCCTCCATCTGCTTGTTCGACTCATAGTACACGCGTTCCACGGCGCAGTTGCTGTTGCAGCCGAAGATGTTGTTGTGGACGTCGATGGTCCGGATGCCGTTCATGAAGCGGAAGCCCTGTCCCATGTCCTCGAAGGCCTTGGTACGCGTCCATGTGAAGAGAACGGTGTTGTGGTGGAAATCCAGCGACACGAATTCGATGCCGGCGTCGTTGGTGTTGCCTTTCACCTGGCAGGCAGCGTAGCGGCAGGCCACGAAAACGTTGTTGCAGATCTCCATGTGACCCTTGCCCATCAGTGCCTGGATGCCGTAGTCACGGCAGTTTACGAATACGCAGTTCGAGATGCGGACATTGCCTTCGACGTCCATGTGGAGGCCGTACTCGTCGCCGTTGAGGGTCCCTTCATACGGATATTTCGGCTGGGAGTCGGGCTCGACGAAGCGACCGGTGAGGACACCCTCGTTGGGTGTTCCGGTGGCTGATTCCTTGACGTTGGCGACATAATAGATGTTGTTCTCGCCCAGGTCGAACACCAGGCCGTCGATCACGACGTTGCCGACAGGGCCGCTATAGCCGTAAGGACGGCGGGCGTTGACGTTCATCAGCGGGGCTGTGAACTTCTGGTCGGTCGGCTGCAGTTTGGTGATGTGTTTGAGGATGTCACGCTCGCTGAAGTCGGTGGAATAACCGCCGTAGATGGAGATGAACTTGCCCATGTCGTGCGTGGCATCGGCGAACTTGCCGTTCTGGATGTAGCCGCGGTCCATGTTGCCGAGGTAATTGCCTTCAGCCACGAGGATGATATCGTTGTCCTGCGCCGTGTCGATGGCTTTCTGCAGGTCCTTCATCGCGGTGGTGGGCGTAAGGCCGTCGGCGCGGGCGGATCCGGTGGTTTGGCTTACATAGAACGTCTTGCCGGCGGTGGCGACAGCAGCGTTGCCGGTGTTGGTCGAAGAACCGGGTTTGTTGGCGGGAGCATTCGTGTTGGCTGTTCCGTTTTTCACCTCCTTGGCGGCTTTCTGGGCCGTCTGCTTGAGTCCTCTCAATAAATTCTGAGCCTGCATCTGGCCGCCGAACGTAACGAGGGCCACCAGCACAAGCGCCAAGATCTTGTAATATTTCCTCATGATGGAATGGATTTAAGTAGTTATTTTCGTTTCACTAACTAACAAAGTTATCGAAAAAAACAACAATCCACAATGCGAAAAATAAAAAAAGCACCTACAGAAACGTAAGTGCTTGATTATCAGCTGCTCCTCAAGTAGGACTTGAACCTACGACCCCCTGATTAACAGTCAGGTGCTCTGACCAACTGAGCTATTGAGGAATGATTCCCGTTGTTTGGGACTGCAAATGTAGAACAATTTCGCCGGAGTGCAAAATTTTTCTTGAGAATTTTTCGGGCGGAGAAAATTTTTATTGAAGTTTGGAAAATATTACTACCTTTGCAGTCCCTAAACGACCAGCCCGGATGGCGGAATCGGTAGACGCGCTAGTTTCAGGGACTAGTAAACGCAAGTTTGTGCAGGTTCGAGTCCTGTTCCGGGCACAAAAAGAGCAACTGAGAATTCAGTTGCTCTTTTTGCATTCTACGGGTGGCCGCTTCCTTTTTGCTACAGATTCCCGAAGTGGATCTTGTAGAGGTTGCTGGTGGTGTCGTCGCCGATCCAGATGCAACTGTTGGCGTGGTCGATGTAAAGGCCTTCTCCGTTGTCGATGAAGGGCACGGGCCAGGAAGCCAGCACTTCTCCCTCCACCGTACAGAGGTAAATGGTGTGGCGGTCGCTGTCGGCGATCCAGAGCCGGTCGCGTACTGGATCGTAGCACAGGTCGGCAATTTCCGACGTGCCGGTAAGATTCCTGCGCCACAGGATGCCGTCGGTCAGGGAATAGAGGATCAGCTGGTTGGGCTTCTTCTGGTTGCCGATCAGCAGCATGCCGTCTTTGTACCAGGTGATGCCTTCCAGGCCGCGGTTGGTGTTCAAGCCTACATCGCTGATTGTACAAACCAGTTCTGATTTGCTGTAGTCGGGTCCGGTGAGCATGCGGACCTCCTGGTCACCTTCCAGAATGTAATAAACATCTTTCGTGGCGGGATCGATGGTCACGCCCTCACAGTCGAGCCCCGGACGGGTGTAGAACTCCGTTGTCTCCCCGGAGAGCGTCACGGAAAAGACGCCCGTTTCGTCGGAGGCGGCAAGCAGGCCGGAGCCATCGGGCGAGAGGCAGAGGCCGGATACTTCCGGAACTTCCGTGGCGATGGTTTCGACTTCACCCATCACCGGCTTGTAGGCCTGTAGTTTGAATGCCTCCCAGTCATAATAGGGCCAGCAGTCGGTCTCGACAGGCAGCCGGGCTTCTTCCCCGTTGAGCAGAACCTTGAACAACACTTTCTCCGGGTTTTTCTTGTTTCGGTAGAACACGAAATGCAGGTTGGCACCCATCGGCACGTCCTGCAGGCGGCACCACACGGGAATCTCGTCGCCGCACTCGGCAGAATGGCCATAGCCGTTCACGTCGAGGCACATCAGCAGAGGCAGGAACGTGTAGTCGTGGCCGAAGCGCAGGTCGGCGCCGCGTTCACCGGAGGCGATGCGCTCATCGGCTTTGGCTATGATGTCTTCCACGATGGGCCGGTATCCCTCGTGGGTGGGCCATGCGTAGGCGTAGAACTGGAAACCGTCGATCTTCCAGAGAGCGATGCGTTCCTCGGGAGTGAAGATGTCGTTGAAGTCGAGATCCGTGTCGAGGCTTTCCATGCCGGCGGCGAAGAAATACAGGTAGGAGACCAGGTCCCACTGCTCCTTTGCATGAACTGCAGCGTCAATATCGGAGAAGAGACGGGCAAGGATTGCACGGTAGTCGATGGTCCGTTCGATGTATTGTTCCCAGGTTTCATCGAAACGCAGCGGCGTGATCGGCGTCTCCTTGATCCGGAACGGATTGCTCTTGTCGAGCGGCAGGATGGCCGGCAGGAAGATCCGCCCGAAATGCTCGAAGATGTCGAGTTCGGGGTTCTTTCCCTTCAGCCCGAGACAGAACGACGACATGGTCATGACGCAGCGTGTGGAGGTGGAAACCCACGAACGCACCTTTGCGTCGCCCTTGAAGATCTCCGGATTGTTGTCGTACATCCGTGCCGCCAACTCCTGCTGTTGCTGCCATCCCTTGCGGGAGAGTTCGCCGACGCGGTAACGGACCGACGGGTAGAGGCTGTCGAACCGGCGTTTGTAGTCGAGTCCGAGCGGCGTGAGGTTGCCGGCGGAATCGGCGGCGGAAAACACCGAGTTGAGGCGTTCGTACATATCGCTCTGCCAGGCATAGCGGGCGCCGTGGCGGCCGTAGTGGCTTACATAGAAGGCTTTGTAACCCTTTGGAGCAGGCGTGAGTGCCACTGCCCCGGTGGGGCAAAGGTAATCGGTTCCGTTGAGGAACTCCGGATGATCGGCCAGTTGTTGAAGGTACTCGGGCTGTTGGGCGTTCGTGCCTAAGGCAGCTAGCAGCAACAAGGCTGCGAGAAGGAAATGGCGGGTTCGGATCATATCTTTTTCTTGTGTTTTTCTCTCCATTGGCTCGGGGAGCAGCCATAGATTTGCTTGAAGCGGCGTGAAATGCTCTTGGTGTCGGTTTCGCCCAGTGAGATGGCGATGCCGATCAGCTGCTCGTCGGTGTCGAGCAGCAGCTCCGCGAAGCGTTTGATCTTTAAATCGGTAATATATTGGTACAGTGTCTGGCCTGTTACGCTTTTGAACCGCCGTTCCAGCAGACGTCGTGACAGGGCGACTTCTTCCATCACGTCCCTGACGGAAATCTTTTTCATGTAGTGCTGGTGGATGAACTTCACGGCTTTCTGGATCTGGAGGTCGTCGGTGGCAAAGGCTGCCGTGGACATCCGCCCCACGATCTTGATGGGCTTGAGAATGATGTCCTCGAGCGGGGCATCGGGGTTGAGGACACGGCGTTCGATGAGTGCGGCGGTCTGATAGCCGCCCTCTTCGATGTTGACCTGGATGCTCGACAGAGGAGTGCTGCCCAGGCTGCACAGCAACTCATCGTTGTCGACGCCCATCACGGAAAGCTCATCGGGAATCTTGACGCCGGCCGCGTGGCACGCCTCGACCAGGTTGTTGCCCTGGTTGTCGTCGCAGGCCATCACGCCAATCGGCTTCGGGAGGGATTGGAGCCATCGGGTAAGCCTGTCCTGTTCATAATACCACAACTGGTCGATGTCCTGCATGTTGTAGGTATAGAGCGAGTTGCCGAATCCGGCTTCGACCACCTCCTTCTTGAATCCGTCGAGCCGCTCGTCCGACCAGCAGACATGGCTGAATCCGAAGAATCCGAAGTTCCGGAACCCGCGGTCGATGTAGAACCGGGCAGCCATCCGGCCCGTGCCGATGTAATCGGCCGTGATATTGGGAATGGAGGTGAAACGCTGTTTGAAGTCCTGCGCCACCGCCACAATGCCGCTACTGGCGAAGAGATTGATTTCGTCGGTTTCTTCGAACTGGCCGATGACGGCGTCGGCGCCCCAGCTTCTGGCCCATTCCACTACGCCTGGAATACCGATTTTCTTCTTATAGGCGGGCGGCATCCGACAGATGCCCCATTGCTCCTTCCGACGGGAATAATTAACGATGCCTTTCAACAACTTGCTGGGGAAGGCTTCGGTAAAATCGGATATAATGAGGAGGCGGAGCATGAATTTTAATTTTTTATCAATACAAATATGGTCTTTTTTGTAATAAAGTGAAATTAATTTCCGCAAATTGTTCCCTGAAATACGCAATTATGCCCTATCGTTGGGCGAATTATCCATAAATTTGTCAAAAACAATCTTATGACACTGGGAATTGACATCGGCGGAACCAATTTGAGTCTGGGCCTGGTCCATCAGGGAGAACACCAGAAGATGTTCTCCACACCCTCTTTTGCGCCTGACGCAACACTGGAACAAACCCTTGATTATCTGTGTGCTCAGATTGAGAAAATCATTACGCCGGAAACGGAAAAAATCGGCATCGGCGTCCCGACCGTCGTGGACGTGAAGCGGGGAATTGTTTACGATGCACAGAACATTCCTTCCTGGAAGGAAGTTCCGCTGAAGTCGTTTCTGGAAAACCGCTTCGGCGTTCCGGTGGCCGTAAACAATGATGCCAACTGCTATGCGATGGGCATCTACGGGCTGTACCCGGCCGATGCGAAGCCGGAACTGCTGGTGGCCGTGACGCTGGGAACAGGCGTCGGCATCGGCATTGTGAACGAGGGACGGCTGCTGTGCGGTGCCAACTGCGGAGCCGGAGAGTTGGGCTGTCTCCACTACCGCGATTCCATTATCGAAGACTACTGCAGCAAGAAATATTTCACTGCCCGTGGCTGGGACAGCAAACAGGCCGCCGAGGCCGCCCGTGCCGGCAACGCAGAGGCCCTTGCGCTCTTCGACGAGATGGGCCGGCATCTGGGTGCGCTGCTTTGTGCAGTCATGTATGCCTACGACCCGAGCCATGTCGCCTTCGGTGGCGGCGTGGCGAACAACCACAGCCTCTTCGAACCTTCGATGATGGACCATCTGCGCAAGCACTTCCCCTACCAGAAGGCGGTGGACCGTCTCCAGGTGGATTATTTTACCGAAAACAACATTCCGGTCATCGGAGCATCCCTCATATAGCGTCATGAAAAAGATATCCCTCCTTATTCTCCTTGCATCGGCGCTGGGCGCCTGCACGCAAAGCGCCCCGCTCGACAACGGCTCGTCCCTTTCCCTCGAAAAGGGGTGGACCCTGCGCCACAGCGGCGGATCCGAAAAAGTGTCCGCCACCGTACCTTCCACCGTGGCGGGAAGCCTGTATGCCGCGGGCTACTACGGCAACGACCTGCTGGAAGGCCGCAATTACGAGAAAGCAGACAAGGCGATGTTCGACGATGAATGGGTCTATTCTACGACATTCTCCGCCCGACCGGCTGAAGGACAGCACGTGGAACTGGTGTTCGACGGTCTCGACTACCGCGCCGATATCTTCCTCAACGGAACGCAGATTGCCGCCTCCGACACGACCTTCGGCGTGTTCATCCGTCGCAGCTACGAGGTGGGATCCCTGTTGAAAGGACGAAACAAACTGGAGGTGCGGCTGCACCGGGCTCAGCCGGGCGACCTGAACATCGGTTTCGTGGACTGGAATCCCCGTCCGCTCGACGAGAGCATGGGTATTGTGCGTCCTGTGACGCTTCACACGACAGGAGCCGTGGTCATTGAAGATGTGTTCGTGGTGCCCGACCTCGACGTAGAAACGCTCGCTTCCGCCGACCTGGAAGTGCGCGTGACGCTGCGCAATCTGGAAGGGAAGCCCGTGGAAGGGGAATTGGCGCTCGCGCTGCAGGATGCGGGAGAATGT
>LUZC01000018.1 GCA_001603505.1 Bacteroidales bacterium Bact_11
TTCTTCGAGCGGATGACGTTCCTGCCGCTGGAGAAGATAACCCCGATGATTCCGATGGGCGGCGCCGGCATCGGCATGCACGTGATTCCGGTGGAGAAGGCCATTTCGATGGAGAACCAGACCATGGACATCGAGCACTTGTCGTACTGGCTCAAGCGCTACGAAGGCCACTTGGGCGTGGGCATCTGCTCATGCCGCTATGGCCGCAAGAAAATGGATGAGGGCTGTGCCGACGACTACCGTGACTGGTGCATCGGCGTGGGCGACATGGCCGACTATTGCGCCGAGACGGGCCGCGGCCACTACATTACTTACGACGAGGCCATGGCCATCCTGCGCAAGGCGGAAGACCACGGTTTCGTGCACCAGGTCACGAACATCGACGGAGAGGGAAAGATCTTCGCCATCTGCAACTGCAACGTCAAGATTTGCAACGCGCTGCGTACCTCGCAGCTGTTCAATACGCCGAACCTCTCGCGCAGCGCCTACGTGGCGCGTGTGGAGCCGGACAAATGCGTGGCCTGCGGCCGCTGCGTGGAATACTGCCCTGCCGGTGCGGTGAAACTCGGCCAGAAGCTCTGCACGAAGAGCGGACCGCAAACCTATCCCAAGCAGGAACTGCCCGATGCATCCAGATGGGGCAAGCACAAGTGGAACGAGGACTATCGCGACCGCAACCGCATCAACTGCTATCCCACCGGCACGGCCCCGTGCAAGACGGCCTGCCCGGCGCACATCGCCGTCCAGGGTTATCTCAAGAAGGCCGCGGAGGGGAAATATACCGAAGCATTGGAACTCATCAAGCGGGAGAATCCATTCCCGGCCGTGTGCGGACGCGTGTGCAACCGCCGCTGCGAGGACGCTTGCACCCGCGGCACCATCGACCAGCCGATCGCCATCGACGCGGTCAAGAAATTCATTGCCGACCAGGATCTCAAGGCCGAGACGCGCTTCGTGCCCGAGGTGAACATCTGCTCCAACGTGCAGGACCGCTGGGAAGAGAAAATTGCCATTATCGGCGGCGGCCCGGCCGGCCTGAGCTGCGCCTATTATCTGGCCACGATGGGCTACAAGCCCACGGTGTTCGAGAAGAATGAAGAGCCGGGCGGCATGTTGCGCTACGGCATTCCTTCTTATAAGCTGGAGAAAGACGTGGTGGCGGCTGAAATCGACGTGATGCGCGAGATCGGCGTGGATATCCGCTGCGGCGTGGAGGTAGGGAAGGATATCACCCTGCAGCAACTGCGCGAAGAGGGGTACAAGGGCTTTTATGTAGCCATCGGCTGCCAGGGCGGTAAGCTCCCGGGCATCCCCGGCGAGACGCTCCCGGGCACTACGACGGCCATCGACTTCCTGCACGAAGCCAATACGGGCAAGGTGAAGGTCGAGGGCAAGGTGGTGGTGGTCGGCGGTGGCAACGTGGCCATCGATGCGGCCCGCGTGGCCAAGCGAAGCGGGGCGTCGGAAGTGACCATGCTTTCGCTCGAGACGGAAGACATCATGCCCGCATCGAAGGAAGAACGCCGGGAGGCACGCGAGGACGGCGTGGTGATCAATCCGGGCTGGGGTCCGAAGGAAGTGTTGGGCGACGGCAAGGTCACGGGCATCGTATTCAAGAAATGCACGTCCGTATTCGACGAGAACAAGCGATTCTCGCCCCGGTACGACGAGAACGAATGCATCACGCTCGAGGCCGACAGGGTGATCTTCGCCATCGGCCAGACGGTTGAACTGAAAGACTTGCTCAAGGACACGAAGGTCGAGTTCTTCCGCGGCGTGTACCCGGTGGCCGACAAGCTCACCTACCAGACGGCAGAGCCCGACATCTTCGTGGGCGGCGACGTGTTCACCGGCCCGAAGTTCGCCATCGACGCTATCGCCGCCGGTAAGGAGGCCGCCGAATCGCTCCACCGCTACGTGCAGCACGGTCATATGACCATCGGCCGCAACCGCCGCGACTTCATCGAGCTCAACAAGGACGATATCCTGGTGGAACAATACGACAACGGTTCGCGCCAGGTTGAAGGCCACGACGACGCCAAGGGTCCGTTCCACGAATATACGCTCGCCCTCACGGAAGAGCAGGTTCGCAAGGAAACGGCGCGCTGCCTCTCCTGCGGCGCTTCGGTGGTCGACGAAAACCGCTGCATTGGCTGCGGCATCTGCACCACGAAGTGCGGTTTCGACGCCATCCACCTGCATCGCGAGCATCCGGAAGCCAGCCATCTGGTGACATCGGAAGACAAGTTCAGCCTCATCCTGCCGTACATGCTCAAGCGCACCGGCAAGATCCTTTTCAGCAAGAAGAAAAAGTAATGCACGAACTCGGCATCGTCTTCTACATCATTCGCGACGTCAAGCAGGCGGCGGAGGAGCATCACGTGGAGCATGTCTCCGGCGTGGTGATGAACATCGGGGAAGTGTCCACGATCGTTCCGGAGTACCTTACCGACTGCTGGCGCTGGGCGGCCGACAAGGAGGATCTGCTGCGGGGATGCGAATTGAAGATCAACATCATCCCTGCGGTAACCCATTGCGACG
>LUZC01000019.1 GCA_001603505.1 Bacteroidales bacterium Bact_11
CCGCGCGGATGGCGGCATTCATGCCCGGTGCGTCTCCGCCCGACGTTAGGATGCCGATGGACAGGATTTCTTTCATCGTCTCTGAATCGTTTGAAAAGATAAAGTTAACGATTTTCTAGAGAAAGTAGCGGATCCGCCTCGGAAAAAGTGCCAAACACCTGTTCCGACGCAGCGCGGCATCCGCCGTTGCAGCGCTGAAGCAGCGCGCAATCCTTGCAACGGTCCGGCACGGCGGAATATCGGGCGATGGCGGCCGGATCGGAAAGGATCTCCCCCAGCGGCCGATCGTAGATATTGCCGATGGCATAGGGAGAATGATTGCAGAAGCGGACTTCCCCGCGATAATTCAGGGCGACGGGACGGCGGTTGAAATCCGTGCTGCACCACGTGAACTGGACGTGGGGATACGCTGATGGATCCAGCAGGCAGGCAGGCGTGCAGACACCGCTGACGAAACGCATGTCGGGATGAGCGGCGCCGAAAGCATCTACATCCGCAAAGGCGCGACGCAAGGTGATAAGGTCCAGCACGAGCTCTTCCGCGTACTTCAAGCCCATCCCGCCCAGGTTGAAGCGGTTGACCATCACACGAGAGACGCCGAGGCTGCGGATCAGGTCGAGGGTCTCGGGGATGCCGGGTGCATTGACTTTCGTGATGACCAGCACGGCGAAGGCGCCGCGGGGCATGACGGACGCCACGCGTTCCAGCGCTGCGGTCGCTTTCTGCCAGGAGCCGGGCAGCTGGGTCAGATACTCATGGACCGCTGCTTCGGCGCTCAGGATCGGAATCTGGATGGCGCCCACGCCCAGGCTGTTGAAATTGTCGATGGCGTCGGAAGTGAGCAGCGTGCCGTTGGTCAGCACGTTGACGTGGCTGCCCTTGAAGCGCGCCTGCAGGGCCAGGTCGTGCACGTTGCGCAGCAGCATCGGCTCTCCGCCGGAGAAAGAGACCGTTCCGACACGGACCTGGGAGAGCAGTTTCCGGAGGGTTCTGCGTGCAAGCGACGGATCGGGAGCGGGAAGCGGCGCAAGGCCATCCCGCCAATGATTATAACAGAACCTGCAACACTGGTTGCAGGCTTCCGTCAACTCGAAGACAACATTGTCGATGTGCAGGCGCTGCCGCATCAGAGGATGGTGATGGAGGCTTTCCCGACTTCGGATTCCTTCTCGTTTCCTTCGCTGTCCTTGTAAACACTGGAGACCGTCACCGTGGCGGCACCCTTGTGGTTCGTCGCCGCGAGGGTCACTTCGAAGGTGTAGGGCGAAACCATTTCATCGGGTATCGTGAACGAGGCCGTTTGGATCAGGGGAGATTCCTGTGCATCGGCCGTGATCCGGCAGCGGTAGTTCTTGTACGAAGGCCATTCGAGGCTGATCACCAGCACGTCGCCCGGCTTCAGCCGGGTTCCGCCATAATCCTTCACCGACACGGAGAACACGTCTGACACGACAGCCATATCATAGCACGTGACCACCGGTTCGTAGCAGGTGACCCAGAACGGGCCTTCGCAGGACGCGGCCGAAAACATGGCCCACGACGTGAGCAGGATGCCGCCCAGCTTGTACTTGGCCCGCACCGCCTTGGCGCTTTTCCCTTTGGAGATGAACGCCCAGAGCGAAACGCCCAGGAACGCGGCGCCTGCCGCCAGATAGATGATCAGGTACTTGGTTTTCATGGTTTGTGGCTTCTATTTTACAAAGTTATGCATTTTCACTGACATTCTGGTGCTTATTACAAAAAAAGAACCAGAGATTGACTATCTTTGCAAGGAATGATGCGTTTTCCGATGACAAAACACCTCCTGTCGATTCTTTGGGCCGCGCTCCTGGCGACCGTACTGGTTTCGTGCGGGCCGACGCGGCGCATGACGACCGCCTCGTCCGTCGAGACGAAGGCGACCGTTTCCCCGGCCATCGCAGCAGGGCAGTACTCGGGCATCACCCGCATCTCCGACAACCACTACGCGGTGGTCGACGACAAGTTGCGTGGCGGCGGCATCGTTTTTTTCACGGTCGAAGTGAATCGGGCAAACGGAGAAATCGGGCGAGTGCAGGCGATGGTTCCGCCTGCCACGAAGCTTTCCAACGTATCGGGGCGGGATTGCGAAGGCATTGCCTTTGCCGACGACAAGCTTTATGTATCGGCCGAATCCGACCAGTCCATCCGTGAATATGACCTCTCCGGCAACGAAACGGGACGCTGCTTCACCATCCCGAAAGAAATGGCCGTGGAAAGCATCCACCCCAACGCCGGATTTGAAGCGCTCACCTACAGTGCGTCCACCCGGCATTTCTGGACCACGACGGAACGCCCGCTCCTGAGCGATACGGTCGTCCCCCGGCTCCACAGGCTCCAGCGGTTCAATGCATCCTTCCAACCGGATGCACAGTACCTGTATCAGATGGATGAGCCGCTCAAATCGTCCGACGGCACGCGCGCCTATATTCACGGCATCCCCGCCCTCGCGGCGCTCGACGACGGGAGCCTGATTGTCCTGGAGCGCGAAGTGTACGTTCCTGCCAGTTTGATGCGGGCCATCAGCGAGACAGTGTCCGTCACAAATCTCTATCAAGTGAACCCGACCGGCGACGGGAAAAGCATCCTCCCCAAGCGCCTGCTGGCAGAATTCTCGACGGGAGCGGCCAATCTGGCCAATTATGAAGGCATGTGTCTCGGCCCCGTGCTGCAGGACGGACGCCGGACCCTCATCTTGATCGCCGACTCGCAAGGCGGTTACGGCGGATTGACGCGGGAATACCTGAAGGTCATCATCCTGCCTTAAGCAGGGACTCCCCTCATTTCTTTTTCTCTCCGAAGACGCACCACCGGATGAACGGGATGCGGTGCAGGATTTCGTAGATCAGCGGCGAAAGCGTGAACACGGCGACGGTCAGGATCACGTACATGGCCCACGGCGGAAGCTGGGTATGCATCTTCATCATGTAGCCCAGGCTGGCGACGACCAGGTAGTGCACGATATACAGGCCGAAACTGGTGCGGGTCATGTAGCCCGCGA
The DNA here is from genome assembly GCA_001603505.1 of Bacteroidales bacterium Bact_11. Taxonomy (GTDB): domain Bacteria; phylum Bacteroidota; class Bacteroidia; order Bacteroidales; family UBA932; genus Cacconaster. The sequence goes on from LUZC01000019.1 coordinate 3,020, forward strand.
ACTTGCCGGTACCGTTGAAGGAGGCCTGGAACCAGCCCATCAGGCCCAGGCACGCGAGCCAGCCGTAGAGGCAGGTGAGCGGGCTTCCCAGATACTGCGGCGAAGTGTTGTCCTGTCCCCAGGTGGTGACGATCAGCGCCACTCCGGAGACCACGGCGCAGGCCAGCATCGGAATCCACGCCTTCTTCACCTTTTCCTGCACTTCATCATGCGAGAACACGAACCAGCCCAGCAGGAAAGGAATCAGGTAGAACAAAGGTTTGTAAAGATTCAACAGGCCGTCGGCGCTTTGCGGGCGGGGGTTCTTGATGAGCGTCTGCTCGCCGGCCCAGAAGAGCACGCCCAGCAGGAGGATCCACACGATGGCAGCCTTGCCGCTGAACGCGCGGCCACACCAGTTGTAAAACCGGTCATTGCGGTCGAGCGCACGCACCAGCAGCAGCACCAGGCACAGCAGCCACAGCAGCTGGATGAACCAGAGCGGGCCGATGCCGCTGACGGCCATGATCCCGTACTTTATCGGACCGGGCACACCGTCGAATACGCCCTGTCTCTGAGCCACGACGGTATTGAAATAGCCCACCATCCAGTGGAACACGAACAGGCCGATGGTGCCGGGCACAAGCAGCTTGCGCGTACGGGCCTTGAACCACTCCTTCGCGCTCTGCTTCTCCAGCGCATAGCGGGCGCTGATGCCGGCCAGCAGGAACAGCAGCGGCATGAACCAGGGATACAGGATGTACATCACCACATCCTGATACTGCTGCACCTGCGGGAATTCACCGAAACCGCCGATGCCACCGAAAACGCCCTTGTTGTTGTAAAAATAGAACACGTGGTAGAGCAGCACCAGGAGCACCGTCATCCAGCGCAGGTTGTCGATCCAATGCTTTCTCATATTTTGTAAGGCTCTCTTTTTTGTCATACAAAGGTAATAATTGTTTTGCATTCCGTTCAATTGTTTGCCGGTCTGTTCGCGGTGGTTTTTCTTTTGTGGGATTTCGCTTATCTTCGTATCAGAGATACGAAACTCGATATGAACAACAACTTGCATAACCTTTGGATGGTGACCGTCGTGGCGGCGGCCGCCTTTTTTGTTTTCAGTGCCTGCGGACAGCGGTGGGAAGAACAGTCCGCTGACGGCTATTCACGCATTGTCCAGAAGGGAGGCCCGACGCTAGGCTATACTTCCGCCCCCATCCTGACCATACAGGGCTACGCCTACAAGGACCTCAACCGCAACGGGGAACTCGACCCCTACGAGAACTGGCGCCGCCCGGCCTATGAACGCGCCGTGGACCTCGCCAGCCGCCTCTCCATCGAAGAGATCGCCGGACTGATGCTCTACAGCAGCCACCAGGCCGTTCCCTCCGCCGAGTTGAGCGAAGCCCAGAAGAAGTTCCTGGGCGAGGACAACCTGCGCGCCGTGCTCGTAACCACGGTGGGCAGCCCGGAAATCGCAGCACGCTGGAACAACAACGTGCAGGCCTTCGTCGAAGCACTGGGCTGCGGCATTCCCGCCAACAACAGCTCCGACCCCCGCAACGAAACCAGCGCCACCGCCGAATTCAATGCCGGTGCGGGCGGGCAGATTTCCCTCTGGCCCACGCCCCTCGGGCTGGCCGCCACCTTCGATCCCGACCTGGTGCGGCGATTCGGCGACATCGCTTCCAAGGAATACCGCGCCCTGGGCATCGCCACGGCGCTCAGCCCGCAGATCGACCTGGCCACCGAACCGCGCTGGAGCCGTTTCAACGGCACCTTCGGGGAAGATCCCGACCTCGACACCGACCTGGCCCGCGCCTATGTCGACGGCTTCCAGACAACGGAAAGCAGCCGCGACGGATGGGGTGCCGAAAGCGTGAACGCGATGGTCAAGCACTGGCCCTCCGGCGGCCCGGAAGAGGGTGGCCGCGACGCACACTTCAACTACGGCAAATACGCCGTCTATCCGGGCGGCAACTTCCAGACGCAGCTGCAGGCCTTCGTCAAGGGTGCCTTCCATCTGAACGGTAAGACCCGCAGCGCCACGGCCGTGATGCCCTACTACACCATCTCGACCGGCATCGACCCCTCGGGCAAGAACGTGGGCAACAACTTCAGCCACTATATCATTACCGACCTGCTGCGCGATAAATATGGTTTCGACGGCGTGGTCTGCACCGACTGGAACATCACCTACGACAACAAGGGCGTGGAGACGTTCGACGGCAAGTGCTGGGGCGTGGAGACGCTCTCCGTGGCCCAGCGGCACTACGAGGTGCTGAAGGCAGGCGTCGACCAGTTCGGCGGCAACAACGACAAGGGTCCCGTGCTGGAGGCCTACCGGATGTGGTGCGAGGAATTCGGCGAGGATGCCGCCCGCGCCCGCTTCGAGCAGTCGGCGGTCCGCCTGCTGATGAATGTGTTCCGCACCGGACTGTTCGAGAATCCGTATGTCGATCCATCCACCACCGCAGCGCTGGTGGGCAATCCGGAATTCATGCAGGCGGGATATGAGGCGCAGCTCAAGTCGGTGGTCCTGCTGAAGAATCACGGGAATGTGCTTCCACAGGCAAAAGCAAAGGTCTATGTGCCGAAGCGGCACTATCCGGCGTTCGCCGGGCGGTTCGGACTGTTCGGTGCACATCCCGACTACTGGGCGCTGCCTGTGGAGCGGGAACTCGTCGAGAAATACTACGACTGGGCCGAAACCCCGGCAGAAGCCGATTTCGTCCTGGTCTTCATCCAGGAGCCCTATTCCGGCACCGGCTACGACGTGAAAGACCGCGATGCCGGCGGCAACGGCTACGTGCCCATCAGCCTGCAGTACCAGTCCTACACCGCCGAATACGCCCGCGAAGCCTCGCTGGCAGGCGGCGACCCGAAGGAATCCTCCACCAACCGCTCGTACAAGGGCAAGACCGTCACGACCGACAACGTGGACGACCTGAAGAATCTCATTCCGCTGAGCATCGCCTGCCACGAGTCCAATCCCGCCATCCCGGTGGTCGTGGTCATCTCCGCCACGCGGCCGTTCGTGCCCGCCGAATTCGAGCCCTACGCCGACGTCATCCTCGTGAGCTTCGGCGCACAGAACCAGGCCATCCTCGACCTGATAAGCGGCGCAGCCGAGCCGTCGGGCCTGCTGCCGATGCAACTGCCCGCCGACATGCGTACCGTAGAGGAACAAAGCGAAGACACCCCGCACGACATGCGCTGCCATGTCGACGCCGACGGCAACGCCTATGACTTCGCCTTCGGCCTCAACTGGAACGGCGTCATCGACGATGCCCGCACCCGAAAATACAGCAAGAAATAATCAATCATTTACCTATGAAAAGAATCCTCTTCCCCACGCTCCTGCTGATAGTGCTGGCCACGGCCTGCACCAAACCGTATTCGCCCCAGGAGAAACTCACGGCCAATGACGCCGAAATCAACGCCATCATCGCCCAGATGACACTCGAGGAGAAAGTGGAAATGCTGCACAGCAAGACCAACATGTCCTCGGCCGGCGTGGAACGCCTCGGCATCGCCGACATCAACTACGCCGACGGCCCGTTCGGCATCCGCGAGGAAGGCGTGCCCAACGGCTTCCAGTCGGCCGGCTGGACGCTCGACTCCGCCACCTACTTCCCTACCGGCAGCGCCCTCGCCGCCACCTGGAGCGAAGACCTCGCCTACAAGTACGGCACCGGCATGGGCCGGGAAGCCCGCCTCCGCGGCAAAGACGTGATTCTCGGCCCCGCCGTGAACATCCAGCGCCTGCCCGTGGGCGGCCGCACTTATGAGTACCTCAGCGAGGACCCGATCCTCTCCGCAGCCCTGGCCCTCTACTACACCAAGGGCGTGCAGGACGAGGGAACAGCCGTGTGCATCAAGCACTTCGCCGTGAACAACCAGGAAACCAACCGCGGCAGCGTCAACGTAAAGATCGACGAACGCACCCTCCGCGAAATCTATCTCAAGCCGTTTGAGCGTGCCATCATCGAAGGCGGCGCCATGAGCGTGATGCCGGCCTACAACAAGGTCAACGGCGACTACTGCTCCGAAAACGAACATCTGCTCAATGAGATCCTCCGCGGCGAGTGGGGCTTCAAGGGCATGACCGTGTCTGACTGGGGCGGCACCCACAGCACCATGGGCGCCATGCTCCATGGCCTCAACGTGCAGATGACGGGTTCCAACTACCTTGGCCAGCCGGTCATCGACTCCATCGCCACCGGCGCGCTCACCGAAGAACAGGTCGACGAAAAGGTCCGCCAGATCCTGCGCGTGCGCTACGCCATCGCTCCGGTACCCGCCGATGTGGCCAATACCGAAATGACCTCGCAGCCCGAGAGCCAGCGCATCGCCCGAGAAGTGGCCGAGAAGGCCATCGTCCTGCTTAAGAACGAAGGCATCCTGCCCATCAAGGCTGAGGTGAAGAAGATTGCCGTCATCGGCCAGAACGCCGTACTTAAAACACAGAGCGGCGGCATGGGCGCCGGCGTCAAGGCCCTCTACGAGATCACCCCGCTGGAAGGCATCCGCACCCGTGCGGGAGAAGGCATCGAAGTGTCCTACGCACCCGGCTACAAGAACTATCCGGGCTTCCGCTGGGGACCGGCCCCCGCCGAGCCCAATCCGCTCGAAGCCGCTGCCATCGACGAACCGGCCGATCCGGAACTCCTCGCCGAGGCCGTAGCCCTGGCCAGCACTGCCGACCTGGTGATCTTCTTCGGCGGAACCAACAAGAGCATCGAGACCGAAGGCTCCGACCGGAAGGATATCAAACTCCCCTGCGGCCAGGAAACCCTCGTCCAGGCCCTCTACGAAGCCAATCCGAACCTGGTCAGCGTGCTGATCTCCGGCGGTCCGACCGACCTGCAGGTGCTTGAGCCCGCCTCCCCGGCCATCGTCCAGGGCTGGTGGAACGGCACCGAGGGCGGCACCGCGCTCGCCAAGGTGCTCTTCGGCGACATCGCCCCGTCGGGCAAGCTGCCGTTCACCTTCCCGAAGAAACTGGAAGACAGCCCCGCCTATGCGCTGGGCAACTTCCCGGGCAACAACACCGGCGGCGACCTCTTCACGCTGATGTTCCGGCCCGACGTCATCAAGATGACCCCGGCCGAGCGCCAGGCGCTGATCGACGCCCTGCCCAAGCCGGAATCCGACTACACCGAACGCTTCTATGTCGGCTACCGCTGGTTCGACACCCAGAAGGTGGAGCCGATGTATGCCTTCGGGCATGGCCTATCCTATGTGATCTTCGATTACGACGGCATCAAGGCGTCCGTGAAAGGCGACAAGGTGAAAGTCTCGTTCCAGCTGACCAACGAAGGCGAAATGGAAGCCGACGAAGTGGTCCAGCTCTATGTGCAGCGCCTCCGATCCAATGTGGAATGGCCGGAGAAGGAGCTCAAGGCCTTCAAGCGTGTCAGCGTCAAGCCGGGTGAGACCAGGAAGGTTTCCCTCGAAATTCCGCTGGCCGACCTCCGCTACTGGAACGAAGAGACGAATGCCTGGGATCTGGAGCACGGCCAGCTGCGGCTCCTGCTGGGCAGCGCATCCGACGACCTCCGTCTCACCGCAGAAGTCACCATCTAAGCCATGAAACGCAGCTTCCTCCTGCTGGCCGCCCTGCTCGGCTGCGCCCTGCCCCTGTCGGCCCAATGGTTCCGGCAGCCCACCCCCAACGACACCCTGCAGTCGGTACGCATGCTGCCCGACGGAAAGGTGCTGTTCCAGCTCTATGCCCCTGAGGCCAAGACGGTTGCCGTGACCGGCGACCTGCCCTGGGACAAACCCGTGAAATTCGAAAAGAACGCCGACGGCGTATGGCAGGGCCTCTGCGACGGTCTCGCCGACGGCTGCTTCCGCTATTCGTTCCTCGTCGACGGCGTGCGTGTCCAGGATCCGAAAGCCCCGCTTTCGGCCGAGCAGGCCTCCGTCCTGACCAAAGGCGAAGGCTATGTAAAAGACGTGCCACACGGCGCCATGTCGCAGCGCTGGTATTGGTCGTCTACCCTCGGCTGCCTGCGGCGCATGCATGTATGGACGCCCGCCGGCTATGAGAAATCCGCCGAGGCGCTCCCCGTTCTCTACCTCATCCACGGCGGAGGCGACAACGACGCCTCCTGGCCCGGCGTGGGCGCGGCTGGCTGGATTCTCGACAACCTGCTGGCCGAAGGCAAGATGGTGCCGATGATTGTGGTGATGCCCAACGGCACCATCGCCACCGACGACATGATGGGCGAAGTGCCCCTCTTCGGCGAAGACATGGTGGAGAGCATCATCCCCTTCGTGGAAGCGAACTACCGCGTCGTGGCCGACCAGGACCACCGCGCCATGGCCGGCCTGTCGATGGGCGGCATGGAGACCATCGAGACGGCGTTCCTGCATCCCGAACTGTTCAGCCACGTGTGGGTGCTGAGTTCCAGCTTCTCGCCCGGCAGGCAGAAAGAATACATCGACCGCATCAAGCTGAATGACATTGCGCCCGCGCTGAACCGCAACTTCAAGGCCCTGTATTTCACCCAGGGCGGCCCTGCCGACATCGCCTACAAGAACTGTCAGGAGGCCCTGGGGTACCTGAAGGAAGCCGGTGTCAACTATAAGTACCTGGAAAACGCACAGGCCGGCCACAGCTGGACCACCTGGCGCGCCGACCTGCAGGTACTCGCCCCGATGCTGTTCCGATAACAGATGCTCGGTCAAGCCGGGCATGGCCCTCTGCTGCTGCAACGGACACAATTGACAATCAGTCGTTTACGAAAACTGCTCCCCATCTGAACGATGGGGAGCAGTTCTTTTAATGTGCTGTCTTTCAGGTGCGTCCGTTGCAGCGCAAAAGGACGCTAACGGAAGATCAGCGGCACGAACTCGCTGAGGTAAATACGCCAATTGCGCCAGATGTGACCGCCGTCGGTCTCCATGTAGGTGTACGGGTACCTGTTCTCATCGAGCTTCTTGCGGAAGTCGTTGTTCGACTGGATGAGGAAGTCGGTGGAACCAATGCCGATCCACAAGAGCTTCGGTTTCTTGGAGAAGTAGGTTGCCAACTTCTTGTCGAAATCCTGATAGATCGGGCTGACGGAAGGATCGCTTACGCCGATGGCGGCGGAGAACATGCCGGACCAGCCGAACATGTCGGGGTTGTTGAGCGAAATGTACAGCGTGTGGAAACCGCCCATCGAGAGGCCGCAAATAGCGCGGGACTCCTTCTTGGCAATGGTGCGGTAGTGGCTGTCGATGAATTTCACGATTTCGGGGAACGACGTCTCGAAGGTGCCTTCCATGGTCTGGGGCAGCTGCATCGTGGGACGCGTATAATCCATCGAATTCTCGAGCGGGGCAGCCTCCTGCGAGATGTTGCCGTTGGTAAAGACCACGATCATGGGCTTCGCCTCACCGCGGGCAATCAGGTTGTCTAGAATCTGGCAGGCACGGCCTTGCGTGACCCAGGCATCCTCGTCGCCGCCGATGCCGTGGAGCACGTACAGCACGGGATACTTCTGCTTGGGATTGTTCTCATAGCCAGCCGGCGTGTACACGGTCATGCGGCGGTCGAAACCGGCCACGGCCGAAGGATACCATACCTTCGATACGGTGCCATGCGGCACGCGGTGGATGGCGTAGAGGTCGCTGCGCTCGCCGGCCTTCGGCACGAGCAGCACGCTGGTCAGCGACGCGATGTCGCGGTTGACGAACACGTTGTTACCATCAATCACGGAGTTGCCGTCGACGGTAAACGTGTAGGTGTACATTTCAGGAGCCACCACAAACGGCGTGGTGTATTCCCACACGCCGCCGGGTTTCTCGACGAGGTCGGCCACGCCGGGCGCGTCGTAGGTCATCTTGTTGCCGTTCATCTCGAACTCCAGCTTCTGCGTCGGAAGGAAGTCACCGGTGACCTGCACCTTCACGGCCTTGGGAGCGCGGTAGCGGAACGTTACCGTGCCGTCGGGGTTGATGACGGGGGATTCAACGTTGGGACCGCCCCATAGGGCCTGCTGCGCGAAAGCAGAAACGGTCAGCATAAGGACTGCAAACAAGGAAATGATTCTTTTCATGACGCAGTTTATTTGAACAGTTTCTGGGCGAAGGTATTCAGGTACAGACGCCAGTTCGACCATACATGGCCGCCGTCGGACACGAAATACTCGTGGTCGAGGCCCTGCTCGGTGAGCTTGGCGTGCATCTCCTCGGCACCCTGGAACAGGAAGTCGGTGTTACCGCAGGCCAGGAAGTAGAGCTTCACGCCGGCCTTCTTGAGGGCAGCGATCTGCTCGGGCGTTGCGCTGCCGGCTGCGGAGAGCGGGCAGATGTAGTCGAACATCTCCGGATACAGGATCGAGGCGGAAATGGTATGGCCACCGCCCATGGACAGGCCTGCAATGGCACGCGAAGCCGGCTTCGGGATGGCGCGGAAGTTCTTCTCGATGAAGGGGACGATTTCCGTGCAGAGGCTCTTCACGTAGAGGTCACGGTTCTCGGGAGCACGCCAGTCGATCGGCTTTTCGGGGATGTTGAGCGTACGGGCGGCCGCCTGGCCGGGGTTGCCGTTCGGCATGACCACGATCATCGGCTCGGCAAGGCCCTTCTCAATGAGGTTGTCGAGGATCTGGGCGGTGCGGCCCATCGAGATCCAGGCTTCCTCGTCACCGCCTGCGCCGTGGAGGAGGTAGAGCACCGGATACTTCTTCTTGGGGTTGTTTTCGTAGCCGTAGGGCGTGTAGACAGTCAGGCGACGGTCCATGCCCAGGATGTTGCTGTGGTACCAGGGATGACTCACGGTACCGTGGAGATTGGCTTCGCCATAGTTCTCCGTACGTTCACCGGGCACCAGGAGCATCGGCAGATAGCGGGTGCCGTCGCGCTGCACGAGCACATTCTGCGGGTCATTCACGGAAACACCGTCCACCACGAAATTGTAAGTGTAGATTTCCGGGCTCGGAAGGGGAATGGTCACTTCCCAGACGCAGTTCTCACCGCGCTTCATGTCGATGGTGCCGAACCAGGGGTTCTCCATCCACGAACCGCTGAGTTTCACAACGGTCGCATAATCGGCCTTCAGGCGGAAAGTCACACTGTCCTGCGTGATTTCGGGCGAAATGATGGGTTTCTGGTTGCCCCAGAAAGCGAAATTGGTCAGTTCCTGTGCATTAAGTGCCGAGACGGTCAGCATCAGGAATGCAAATATGGACAATACTTTTTTCATACGATTTTATTTAAAACTTTCTCCCACTTTTTTCAGGGTTTTCGGAAGGCATTCCTGCCAGAAATTCCAGTAATGGATGCCGGAGCGGGCAATCCACTCCACGGTCATGCCCTGGGCTTTCATGTAGTCGGCCACTGTCTGGGCGTCGGCATTGTTGACCGTCGTGTCTTCCGTTCCCACCTCGATGGTGAAGTGCGGGAAGACCTTCTTGTCGGACTGCGCGTCGATGAAAGCCTTGAACGAGCCGACATCGGTTGCCGGGCTCATCGCGTAGGCATACGTGAACTTGGACGGATACTTCAGGGCATGGTAGAGCGTACCGTAGCCGCCCATCGACAGGCCGGCCACGGCCCGCTTGCCGCTGAACTTGTACTTTGTCTCGACAGCCGGCATCAACTCCTCGTGGAAATAGGTTTCGAAACCATTCCAGACATAGAAGGTCATCTGGGCGTCGGGCATCACGATGATCATCGGCGTGCCACCCTGATTCTTGATGTAGTTGTCGGCAATCTTCTGCGCATCGCCCTTGTCGAGCCAGGCCCCCTGATCGTCGCCGGCGCCATGCAGCAGATACAAGATCGGATAGGCCTTGTTCTCGTCGAACTTCGGCGGCAGATACACATTGTACTTCATCTGCTGCTTCATGGCCGTGCTCTGGATCGTCACGTTCCGCTTGATTTCGGAATTGGAGAACAGCAGGTCTTTCAAGTCCACCTGTCCCCCACCGTCATCCGGCTTCGGATCGCCACAGGCACCGAGCGCCAGTGCGCTCAGTGCCAGGACAATCGCGATTGAGAAAAAGCGTTTCATTTACTCGAACTTGCCCACGAATTCGTAGCCGGTGGAGCCGATGAACTTGTAGGTATCGTCGGCCACCTTGGTCACAGAAAGGGTTTCACCGGGATTCACGAGGACGACGGAGCCGTCACCGGCGAGGTAGCGGGTACCGCCCATGCCCATGCCCCACATGCTCAGGTCGTAACCGTTGCCGAAGGTATGGTCTTCATGCGCATACTCTTTGCAGACATACTCGCCGGAGTAGTCGGTAGCGCCTTCCGTCAGGACGAGCTGGAACCACACCGACTCTACGCCATCCTTGTTTTTCAAGGTCAGGTTGTGGGTCTTAACGCCAGCGACGGGAGTGAAGGTCTCATCGACCGGATCGCTCAGTTCCACCGTCATGGTGTAGTCCGGTTCATCGGAGCCGCCGCCATTGCCGAAGATGAAATCATAGCCGTTGCCGGAGATTTCCCACACATCATCGCCGAGCAGGGACACGCTGAGGGTCTCACCCGGGTTGATCAGGACGACGTTGCCGTCCTTGATGTAGCGGGAGCCGCCCATGCCCATGCCCCACATGCTCAGGTCGTAACCGTTGCCGAAGGTATGGTCTTCATGTGCATATTCCTTGCAGAGATAGTCGCCGGAATAGTCGAAATCACCTTCCTTGAGGACGAGCTGGAACCAGGCGACCTCTTCGCCAGCCTTGTTCCGGAGCGTCAGGTTGTGGGTCTTCACGCCGGCAACCGGAGTGAAGGATTCATCCACGGGATCGCTCAGTTCGTCGGTGTAGCTGTAGTCGGGCGTCGGTACCACAGACGGGCTCAGCGCTTCGATTTCACCGGTGAAGACAGCCCAGTGCGGATAGGTCTCTTCAGAACCCCAGGTAATGACGAACTTGCTGCCCTTCTTCTCGACGGTGATGGGTTCCTTGCTGATATGCGTGCACACATCGTTGGCCCACCAGCAGGTGCCCCAGTGCATGATGCCCATGCCCCACTCGCTCAGGTCGTACTCATAGCCGGGAGCGTACTGTCCGGGACCTACGTTCTCGCTGGAAGCGGCAGCCGTATACACGCCTTCGTGCAGGACGCCGTCGGCGCTGTAGACATCGGCGGTCAGCGCATAGCCTTCGCCGGTAGGCGTACCCATCATGTCGACGCTCATGCCCGGCGTGCTCACCTTGAAGGTCACGGTGTTGTTGGTATTGACCTGGGCGACCAGGAGTTGCGTCAGCGCCACCGGTTCCGGATCGGGTTCGTAGACGATGTCGCCTTCCCACTTGGTGCGGTACGGATTGCCGTCGGTGTCGAACAGGACGAAGATGAGTTTATAGAGGTCACCCGCCTTCTTTTGGACGGTGATGTTACCCGATTTGACGGTCTTGCCGTTGATCGTGGTCGGACCCACGAGGTAGCAACCGGTGGATTCACCGGGGCCGTACACATTGGATTCGAGATAATACTGCGCACGGGCGCCCACCAGGGACACGTCGACCGATGCGCCGCCGTCGCCGGCGAATTTCAACGTAAACACGCGGTTGGTCGCGGTCTTCTCAAAAGACGACGAGACCAGCGTGGTCAGGACGGGTTCCTGCGCATCCGGAAACATGCCGGTCAACGGATCCAGCGCGGTGCTGGTGCAGGAAGCAAGGGCCAGAACGGCCGCCATCATACTGATTATGAATGTTCTTTTCATGATATTCATCCTTTAAAGTATCAATAACCGGGGTTCTGGACAATATTCTCGTTCAGCATGACCTCCGTGTAAGGATAAGGCAGATGCTCGTGCTTGCCTGTCTTGAAACCATAGACCGAACGGCCGCTGGGCACGTACGTGACAGCGCCGTTGGGTTCCATCTTCGGATAGTCCTTTCCCATGTCCTTGAGACGGTCGGCAGCGTCACCCCAACGGAGCAGGTCCTGGAAACGCTGGCCTTCGCCGCAGAGTTCCAGACGCTTTTCCGTTTTGATGTCGTTGAGCGTAACGGAGCTGAGGGAAGGAAGCTGGGCACGGGTGCGGATCCGGTTCACGTACGTGAGGGCCGTGGCCGCGTCGCCAGCCTGGAGGCTCGCCTCGGCGCCGATCAGCAGCACCTCCGCCAGACGCATCCAGAGCGGGTTCTTGGTATTGACCATCGCGTAGTAGGAAATCTCGTCGCTCATAAAGCGGCCCTTCCAGTTGAAGATACCGGTCGAAAGGGTGGCCATGTTCCAGATCACGCCCATTTCGCGGAGCTCCTCATAGGTCTTGAGGGTCTGGGTGCGGCGGTAGCTGTTCTTGCCTTCATGCTTCTCGAACGTTTCATACAGGTCGACGGTCGGAACCATGAAGCCCCAGCCGCCCGTGCAGGCGATATCGGAAGGAATGGTCATCTCGGAGCCGGAACTGCGCCAGGACACCATCGCACCGTAGAAGTCGAAGTTGTCGAACTGGTTGTCCAGGTCGTTGACGCGGATGCTCTCGAAGATGTCCTCGCAGTTCATCTTGTAGGCTGCGTGGCGCTGGTCGCCGTAAGGAGCGGCGGTGAACAGGTCGTACAGGCCGGAATTGATCACGGCAGCGCACATGTCGGCGGACTTCTTGTAGTAGGATTTATCACCCAGTTCCGTGGCCATCCACAGATAAGCCTTGCCCAGGAGGGCCTGGCCGAACTGCTTGGTGGCGCGCCAGCAGGTGGCATCGTGGAGGGAGGACTTCTGCGCCAGTTTGCCGGAATTCACGGCATACAGCAGGTCGCTCTCGATGAGGGCCCACAGGTCTTCGGTGCTGCCGTTGCCCTGTGCATACTCCGACGGAGCCAGCTCATGGTCCACGATCGGCGGGTTGCCCCAGAGCGTGGTGAGTTCGAAATAGGCCCAGCCGCGGAACAGATGCGCCTCGGCTACGGCACGCGCCGCCGCCTCGCTCTGCGCGGGATCGATGTGTCCGATGATCACGTTGGCATGATAGATCAGACCGTAGTAGCCGCTGAAGGAGCTCTCGATCTGACCGGTCTCGGAGTTGAAGCCGAATTCGCCGAGGGCGTCCATGTCCACGTTGTCGCCGTGGGCGGCGCCGCCGGCATAGTAGTCGTCGGAGATGATATTCTTGACAAGCATCACGTTGTAGTACCAGCCACGGACGTCGCTGTACATGGTGATGGCGCCCGATTCGATCTCGTCGTCGGTCTTGTAGAAGGTATTGTAGTCGATGGCGCCCTTGCGGGGGATATCGAGCAGGCTATCGCAGGATGACAGGGCCAGGACGGCCGTCAGGAAAGAAAGCAGAATATATTTCGTTTTCATAAGGCAGTCTGTTTAGAAAGTGATGTTGACACCGAATACCACCTTCTTGGAGGTCGGATAGTTACCCTTGTCCACGCCCATCGAGGCGCCCACGCCCACGATTTCGGGATCGAAGCCCGGATACTTCGTGAAGGTGAACCAGTCGTCCAGGGAAGCATAGATGCGGAACTGGTCGATCAGCGCTTTCTTGAGGAAGTGCTGAGGGAAGTTGTAACCCAGCTGGATCTGTTTGATCTTGAGGTAGGCTGCATCCATCACAACGCCACTGGAAGTGAGGAACTTGGCATAGTTGGAGGCGCCTGCCGCCGGCATCTTGCCGTCGGTGTGCGTCGGGGTCCAGCGGTCTTCCGTCAGGTAGAGGAGACGGTTGGACGTGTAGTCGATGTTGTTGAGCGCGTTAAGGATCTGGTTGCCGCCCGCGCCGGCCATGAACACCAGGAAGTCGATGCCTTTCCAGCCGGCGTTCAGGGTGAGACCGTAGTTGTAGGTCGGGATGCCGGAGCCGAGGTGACGCTTGTCGCTGTCGGCCGGGTCGGTGGTCGGCGTGCCCAGGGAGCCGTCTTCGTTGTAGTGGTTGAAGAGGGCTTCACCCGTAGAAGGCTCGATGCCGGCGAATTCATAACCGTAGAGATGCCATGCCGGATAGCCGATTTCGAAGCGCGTGACCGTACCATAGTTGCGGACGCCCGTACCGGACAGACCGTCTTTCAAGGTCGGGTGCAGATAGGTGACGCGGTTCCTCAGGGTCGAGAAGTTGCCGCTCACGCCATAGGTGAATTCACCGATCTGGTCGCGCCAGCGAAGTTCAAGCTCGATACCCTTGTTGTCCACGTTACCGGCATTCATCGGAGAGGCGCTCACACCCACGATGGTGGAAGTGGTGATGCCCGTCACGATGAGGTCCTTGGTCTTCTTGTCGAACCAGTCGAAACTCAGGGTGAGGCGGTCGCGGAGGAAGCGCATGTCGAGACCCACGTTGAACTGCTCGGAGGTCTCCCACTTGAGTTCCTGGTTGCCCGACATCGACGGCGCATAACCGATGATGTACTGGTACGAACCGTCGGAGTTCAGCAGGCCCGTCGGATACTGGCCCGTAGAGGTGATGTCGTTGGCGTAGGCATAGCCGCCCAGACCGGCGATGGAACCGTTCTGGCCCCAGCTGACGCGCAGCTTGGCAAAATTGACAACGCTCTTAAGCGGGAAGAAGAAGTTCTCTTCAGAAAGGGTCCAGCCCGCGGAAACCGAAGGGAAGAAGCCCCAGCGCATCGGCTTCGGCAGCACCGAGAGGTCGGCCGCGTCGGCACGGAAGGTAGCCTGGACATTGTAGCGGTTCAAGTAGCTCCAGCCCACGCGTCCGAAGTAGGAGTTCTTGCGGCTGAAGTTCTCCACGCCGCCGCCCACGCTCTTGGTCGCGGTCGGGGTAGCCTGGCTGATATAGTAGAACAGCGGGTCGTCGCGCTTGATACCGAAGTCGATGACACCGCCCGTATCGGAACCGCTGATACCTGCGCTGGCGCTGTAGCTGCGGGTCTGGCTATAGGAAGTACCGGCCATCACCGACACGTTGTGGCCTCCGAACTGCTTGTTCCAGTTCACGAAGTTTTCCCACTGGTAGTACATCGAGTTGCTGGCGCTGGCGCTGATCGACATATAATACTGTTTGGCGTAGCCCTCATTCACGAAATAGTCGTGGCTGTAGCCGTAGCTGTCGCTCGAGGAGAAGCGGTAACCCAGGCGGGACGTGATGGTCAGGCCGGGGATCGGACGCAGGTTCAACGCGGTGGAACCGTTGATGTTGAAGCCCTTGCTGATGGAGTAGGAACGGTCGCGCTGCACGAGCGGGTTGACGTTCTCGGAGAGGTTGAACTGGGAAATACCGTAGATGCGGCCCTGTTCGTCGGTCAGCAGCACCTTGCCCTCTTCCAGGTAGTCCTTGATGAATTCAGGCTCCTGGCCCTTTTCATAGACTACCGGGGTCATCGGGTCGAGCTGCAGGGCGGCCAGCACGGCGGAACCGTAGTCGGAGCCTTCGGAAATGCTGCGGGCCTTGTAGTATTCAATCTGGTTGTTGGTCTGGACTTCGAGCCAGGGCTTGAACTTCCAGGAGGCGTTGATCATGCCGGTCACGCGGTTGTACACGTCGGCGTCGCCCACGAACATACCGTTGTTATCGAGGTAGGAACCGGAGATGTAGAGACTTCCCTGGTCGGTACCTGCCTGGAACGTCAGGTTGTGGTGGTGCATGAGCGAGTTCTCATAGGAAGCACCCAGCCAGTCGGTATTGGTGTGCTGGTCCCACTTGCCGTACACGTCGTTGAGGCTGATGCTACCTTTTTCCATATAGTACTGGATGAACTGCTCGGAGTTCATGACCTTCGGGGTCTTGCCGAGGCTCTGGGAAGACAGCTGGTAGGAGTAGCTGATCTTGCCTTCGCCCTTACCGCGACGGGTGGTGATCATGATCACACCGTTGCCGGCCTCAGCACCGTAGATGGCAGCCGAAGCACCGTCTTTCAGCACCTCCATCGACTCGATGTCGTTGGGGTCGATGCCGGCGATGGAGGTCGTGATACGGCCGTCCACCACATAGAGCGGGTTGGCGTCGTTGTTGGAGGAGATACCGCGGACGCGGATAGCCGGGGTAGCGCCCGGGCGTGCGGATGAAGCGAACGCCTGGACACCGGCGGTCTTGCCCTGGAGGGCAGCCTCCGGCGAAGTGATGGTACGGTTGGCGATGTCTTCCGATTTCACCTGCGAGATGGCGCCGGTGACGTCGGATTTCTTCTGGACGCCGTAACCCACGACGACTGTCTCTTCGAGCATTTCAGTGTCGGGGAGCAGTTTGACGTTGAGGGTCATGGTCTTTTCAGCCACGAACACTTGCGTCTTGAAGCCGATGTAAGAGAACTCCACGGAAACGCCTGCCGGGACGGTAAGGGAATACATACCGTCGAGGTCGGTGGCGACACCGTGCGTAGTTCCCTGCTGGATGACACCCACGCCCATGAGCGGTTCGCCGAAATCATCGACGACCTGGCCGGAAAGCGTCACCTGAGGCTGTGCGGACAGCGACCATCCGACGAGGAGGGCCATGCAGGCGACCGTCAGCCTTTTGATGAGGGATTTTCTCATAAATAAACTATTTTAGGTTGATTATTGAATTGATGATTCGATGTTGAGGATCATTTTCCGGGGATACGGCTCCCATTCAGGCATGTCGTCGGCCTGCGGAATGCCGTTTTTGGCAAAATTGGTCCAGAGACGGCTGATGCGGTGGCCCAGCTCAACGGCATCGGCGCCGCCGCCCGTGAAGGTGCGGTGCAGCGCAACATTGTCGAACACAAACGGAATCTCGATGCAGTGCGTGCTGCCGAAGGCGCCGTCGAGGACGGGCGACTCCCAGGTAAACTGGTAGAGATACACGGGCGCACAGCCGGCGGCCGTACGGTCGGCAGCCTGCTGCAGGGCCAGCGGCTGGAAGATAGGGTCTTCGCGGTCGCGGGTAAACTCGTGGAAGGTGGTGCCGATGATGACAGGAATGTCTTTGGAAAGCGCGAGAGCCTCGGGTGTGGCGGGCTGGGCGGGAATCACTTCGCCGTCGACCACGGGGACCTGGCCGAAGAGGATGGCGTTGAGGATGTTCTCGGGGAACTGGCCGTCCTGCTTCGCTTCTTCGCGGACAGCGGCGATGGCGTCGTTGTAGGCGGCCAGCAGCTGTTCGTAGGGCACTTCGGCGATGGCGTCGATACGCGCAGGGCTCAGATGCAGGGCCTCGACCGTCTTCGCGCCGATGCGGCGGGAATACTTCGGATCCATGAGCTGGGTGATGGAGCCGCTCTCGACGATGGCCTTGCCGAACAGGCCCTTGGCCGAAGGCATGGCCATCAGCGTGGACACCTTTCCGCCGCCGCCCGACTGGCCGAAGATCGTGACGTTGTCGGGATCGCCTCCGAAGGCGGCGATGTTGTCGCGCACCCATTCGAGGGCCTTGACGATGTCGGTCATGCCCACGTTGCCGCTCTTGGCGTATTTGGCGCCGTAGGCCGACAGGTCGAGGAATCCCAGCGCATTGAGGCGGTGGTTGAGCGACACCACCACGACGCCGTGGTCACGGGCCAGGTTGGTGCCGTCGTAGGAGATAAGTTCCTGGCCGCTGCCGGCGCGGAAGCCGCCGCCATGGAGCCAGACCATCACGGGACGCTTCACGCCGTTTTTCAGGCCGCCGGTCCAGATGTTCACCCGCAGGCAGTCTTCGTCGGCAAAGCCGTCGTCCCAATGCATGGCGAACGCCTGGTCGTCGGACCACCATCCGGCCCGCTTGTCCTGCGGACAGGTGGGACCGTAGGCCCGGCTGGATCGGACTTCCGTCCAGGGATCGGGATCCGTCGCCGGCATGAATCGCTCCGCCTTGGCATACGGAATGCCCTTGAAGATGAAGACACCGCCATCGACGTATCCGGCAACGGGGCCGGAGACCGTCTGGACGGTCGCAGCCTTGGCAGAGGTCTCCAAGGCAGCCGGGCCGGCCGCGTCGGGCCGGTTGCCGGAAGGACAACTGCAGGCGGCGATCAGCACGACCGACGCCAGCAGGGAGGTAACAGGTAGTTTCCGCATAGTGCAACCAAAATTATCTAATGCAAATTTCGCAATTCCGCTCTGCAAAGGCTTTTTGCCGGCAACAACTTCTTTTCTCCTTGTCCGAAATTCCTGAAAACTTTGTTCAAAAATCTTCCTTTTTGTTTAAAATAATTCCCGATTGTGTTGATTTCTATTTAAATTTGGGATATGAAACGATTATTGGCATTTCTTTCCTTCGGCCTCTGCCTTGCCGCCTGCCATGGCGACAGGACGTCCGACCAGGATTTCAACAATACCGGCGGGGTGGTGATTTCCGACGCCCTCTCCAACCAGAAAGTCAACGCCTTCGCCGAAGACATCGACGGACACATCTGGATCGCGACCTCGCGCGGCCTCAACCAGTACAACGTGCACGAATACCACCAGTATTTCTGCACCGACGACACCCTCGGCCTTCCCGACAACCAGATCAACGACGTACATAGCAGCCGCGACGGACGCCTGTGGGCCGCCACCGTCAGCGGTGTAGCCTACCGCACTGAAACCGGTGCCTTCCACCGCCTCCTCCTCCCCGTCGAAAACCAGAACGTGCGCCGGATCCTCGAGGCGCCCGACGGCAGGATGTTCTTCAGCAACACCGAATCGCTGTTTCTCTACGACGAATCCGTACAGGCACTCCGCCCCGTGATCCGCGAGTACAACGCCTTCGGCGTGCCTTCCGAAGCCTGGGATGGCGACCGGCTATGGGTCATCTCCGGCGGAAAGGAACTGCACTGCTTCGACATGCAGCGCTTCACACTCGAAGGCACCGTTCCCCTCCCCTTCACGGCCTATCACATCTGCAACGCAGGAAACGGCGAATTCTGGCTCTCCGGCGTGGGCAACCTTTCCATATACGACACCCGCACGGGCATCTGGAAGCCCCTGCCCGATGCCATCCGGAAGGATGCGCGCCTGATGAAAGGCGATGTCGACTACATTTTCGCCATCGACGACAAAACCCTGCTGCTCAACGTCATCGGAAAGGGTCTCTTCTGCTGGCAGCGCGCCACCGGCCGTCTGCTCTACCAGGGCGATCCCGACTTCCCCTACGACATTCCCGAATCCAACACCCGTGTCATTTTCCGCGATAGCCGCCAGAACCTCTGGTTCGGCACTACCGACCAGGGCTACACCACTTCCTACCATTACAAGGACGGATTCAACAGCAACAAACACCTGACGTCCCGCTTCGCCGGCAAGACGGTCCAATCGCTGTGCAACGACCACCAGGGCCGTCTGTGGATCTCCACGCTGCGCGACGGACTGTACGTGTGGGAGCCCGACGGCGGACAACTCCGGCAGGTCGAAATCGCCCACCTGGTGCCCGACGCCCACATCGGTTATGTCCGCTGCGACAAGGTGTACTGCGATGCGGAGGGAGACCTCTGGCTGCTGTTCACGGGCAAGTCGCACGTCGTCTGCAGCCGCTACGAAAACGCCCGGCTCCGTCGGATCGACGGCTTTTCCTGCAGCAACCCCGTATCGATCGCCCAGGACGACCTCGGCCGCATCTGGATCGGCAACACCAGCCCCAACCTCACCCGGTACGACAAGCACACGCACGCCACCGTCCAGTTCCCCGTCACCGACCAGACCGCCTGGACCATCATAGCCGATCTCCTGGCCACCGAGGCCGGCCGGATGCTGGCCGCGCCCTTCAACCACACCATCGTGCGCGTCAACACCAACTCCGGTGAAGCCGAGCCCGTGGTATTCACCGACGAAGAGTACAAGGCCTGCATCCAACGCTCCGTGCTCGCGCCTGTCGACCTGTACCGCGACAGCGCCGGCGACACCTGGTTCGGCACCCTGGCCAACGGTCTGATCCGGTACGACCGGCAGACGGGCAACGCCTTCCCCGTCCCCGGCACCCCGTGCCTCGACATCAGCGCCATCCTCGAAGACCGGCAGGGCAATATCTGGGTATCCACGCTCTACGGACTGGGCCGCTACGACCGCACCGTAGGGCAATTCGTCAACTATTTCGCTGCCGACGGCATCGGCGGCAACCAGTTCTCCGAGCGCGCAGCCTGCCGCCTGGCCGACGGAACCCTCGTTTTCGGCGGAACCCATGGCCTCACCGTGTTCAACCCGCTCGACGTGCAGGAACGCCGCACCGTGCCCCTCGTGTTCGAAGACCTCAAAGTCCACAACCAGCTCGTGGCACCCGGCGAAGGGCAGCCCATCGAGCGGTCGCTTGTCCAGAAACCCGACGTCACGATCAAAGACAGCCAGAATGCCTTCAGCATCTCGTTCGCCGCGCTGGACTACAGCGAGCACGAGCGCTCGCACTACTATTATATGATGGAAGGTTTCGACCCCGCCTGGGTCGACGCCGGCAACAACCATGAAGCCTACTACGCCAACCTTCCCGCCGGAAAATACACCTTCAAGGTCCGCATCACCAACAACAACCGGAGTATCGTCGAAACCGAAGACGCCCTTCATGTCAGAATCCTGCCACCGTGGTTCCGCTCGTGGTGGACCCGGTTGCTGATGTTCCTGCTGCTGGCCGGATTCCTCTTCGTGATCTGGCGGCTCTACGTCCGCATCGTCCTCGAAAAAGAGGCGCATGCACTCGCCCGTCAGGAAAAAGAACAGGAGCAGCGCCTCAACCGCATCCAGCTGAATTATTTCTCCAACGTAGCGCACGAGTTCCGCACCCCGCTCACCATGATTGCCGGGCCGGTATCTGAACTGGCCACCTCACCCGATGTCAAGGGGCGCGACCGGAAGCTGGTGGGTGTGGTCCAGCGCAATGCCACCTGGATGCTGTCGCTCGTAAACCAGCTGCTCGACTTCAACCGCATCGGCAACAGCAAACTGCAGCTCAAGGTCGCCAAGACCGACATCGTCGCCCCGCTGCGCAACACCGTGGAACTCTTCCGCTTCAACGCCGACTCCAAGGGCATCGAACTGGGCGCTCATGGCCTGGAAGAGAGTTTCATCATGTGGGCGGATATCGACAAAGTGCAGAAAATCACCATGAACCTGCTCTCCAACGCCCTGAAATACACCCCTTCGGGAGGCAAAGTATCCATGTCGTTCGACGTGCTTCCGCGCGGCGATGTAGCGGAGCTGTTCCCGTTGGGCGAACAGGATACCGACGGGCAGTACGCCTGCATCGCCGTCTCCGACACGGGCAGCGGCATTCCTGCCGGAGAACTCGAGAAGATCTTCGAGCGGTTCTACCGGGCCGACCAGACGAGCAAGACGCAGGGATCGGGCATCGGGCTGTACTACGCCCGTGCCCTCACCGGCCTCCACCACGGCTACCTGAAAGCCTGGAACCGGGAGGAGGGCGGCGCCCTGTTCCGTTTTGTGCTGCCGGTGAGCGCCGCTTCCTACACCGAAGACGAACGCACCGAGCGTCAGCCGGAAATCATCCAGCCCGTCATGCCGCCCGCCGAGAAGGAAGGACAGAAAGACAAACAGCAGGGCCGCCGGCTCATCGCCGTCGTCGACGACGACATCGACGTTGCCAACTACGTGAAGATGCTCCTGGAACCGACCTACCGCGTGGCCGTGTATTTCGATGCCGCTTCCGCCCTGGCGGGCATGGCCGAAGAGACCCCCGAACTGGTGGTCAGCGACGTGGTGATGCCAGGCCTGAGCGGTTACGAACTCTGCGAAGCCATCAAGAGCGACCTGCAGCTGAGCCACATCCCGGTGATCCTCGTCACGGCGAAGGTCGCGGTGGAAAGCCAGGTGCAGGGCCTCGACAAGGGCGCCGACGCCTACGTCACCAAACCCTTCCAGCCCAGCTATCTTCTGGCCCTGGTCAAATCGCTGCTCGAGAACCGCGAGAAAGTGCGCCGGAAGCTCGGTACGGTCACAACGGCCGAGGCCATCGAGCCGGAAGCGCTCTCCCCGCGCGACGCTGCGTTCATGAAGGAACTCTACCATCTCATGGAAAAGGAACTCGACAACACCGATCTCGACATCACCCGCATCTCCGAAATGATGAAGATTTCACGAACGAAGTTCTACTATAAGGTGAAAGGTCTGACCGGCGAGAATCCCTCAGCCTTCTTCAAGCAGTACAAGCTCAACCGCGCCGCCGACCTGCTGAAGGAAGGCAAGTACAACATGTCGGAAATCGCCTACATGACCGGTTTCAACACCCTCTCCCACTTCTCCACCTCTTTCAAGAAACAGTTCGGCGTTCCCCCGTCGGAGTATGTGGGGTAGTGCCTGTCACCCAGATTGATCCTTCTTTCGTCACTTCCGGCTTGATCGTGTGGCTTGCATGCCTCGCAGTGTCTCCCTGACCTTTCTGCCGGGACTCCGAATCGCAGGTTGGGTTTTGTAAAGAATGGCTCCGGCGAGAGCTCCGGTCAGGGCCCTGGCGAATCAGAAGCAGGCCTTCAGAATCTCTACGATATTGCGTGATTTCCCCATCGTGTAGAAATGCACGGCGGGAGCGCCGTGGGCGATCAGGTCGCGGCACTGGGCGATGCACCAGTCGATGCCGATCTGGTAGACGGCTTCCTTGTCGTCGCCCGCGAGACGCACGGCTTCGGTGAGTTCGACGGGAATGTCGAGGGAGAAGCTTTCCGGCAGCAGAGACACCTGCCGCGCCGTGGACAGCGGCTTGAGACCGGGCAGGATCGGCACGGTGATGCCCTCTTCCCTGCAGCGGTCGACGAAGCGGTAGAACACCGCATTGTCGAAAAACATCTGCGTGATGATCACGTCGGCGCCGGCGTCGACCTTCTTTTTCAGGAAAGCGATGTCGGTCTCAAGGTTGGCCGCCTCGAAATGCTTCTCGGGATAGCCGCCGACACCGATGCAGAAGTCGCCGCCGTTGTCCTGCTCGAAGCGGCGGATGGCCGCCACCAGTTCGCTCGCATGGGCGTAGCCGGCGGGATCGGGTGTGAAGCGCTTCTCACCCGTGAGCGAATCGCCGCGCAGCGCCATCACGTTTTCGATGCCCATGAACTTGAAATCCTGCAACAGCGCCTCGGTCTCGTGGGCGGGCGTTCCCGCGCAGATCAGATGCGGTACGACTTCCACCGCATACCGGCTCTGGATGGCCGCGCACACGGCCACGGCGCTCACGCGATTGCGCACCACGCGGCGGATGAAGGTGCCGTCGCCCTGCGGCTCGAAGCGGAATTCGTCGCGGTGAGTGGTCACGTTGATGTAGCGCGGCGCGAATTCCATGAGCGGCGCGATGCTTTCGAGCAGTTCTTCCTTGCGGATGCCGGTCATCGGCGGAACGATTTCGAGCGAAGGGAACGGGGCGGCTCCGCTGCGGAGCATGTCGGCGATTTTCATAGCAGATGGGATAGATAGAGCCGTGATTCGTCGGGCGAGAACCCGCGGGCGGCGGCGTAACGGTCGTATTGCTTCCGGCTGATGTGCCGGATGTCGGGATAGGAGGCCTCGGGATGCACGAGCACCAGCCCGCAGATGGAGGCGGCGGGACGCATGGCACAGGTCTCGGTGAGGGTGATGCCCAGGGAGTCCTCTTCGGGCAGCAGGGCGAGGATGTCGCGTTTGATGCTGTGGTCGGGGAAACTGGCGTAGCCTGCGGCGGGTTTGACTACTTTCACCCCGTTGCGGTGGATGCGGGCGGCCAGTTCGCTGTCAAGCCACTTGGAGGTGGCCTCGGCCAGGGTCACCTTCACGGCGCGGCGGAGCATCTGTTCGTATTCGTTGTGGCAGGCCTCGCAGGCGCAGCCTTCAGGATGCCGGTCGGCGTCGTGGACGCTGAGTGCGAACAGGCCCAGCGGTCCGGAGCCCTCCGCCGGGACAAAGTCGGCCAGCGAACGGCACGCGCCCTCTTCCTGCCGGAGCATCGGCAGAAGGTGGTCGGCGTCGAGCCGGATGGCGTCGCCTTCCCGGGAGGCGTCGTAGAAGCGAAGGCACAGTCGGATCCGGAATTCGGGATGCTGCAGCGCACGGTCGATCAGGACGCGGGCTTCGGCTACGAGCTCGGGCGCCTCTTCGCCGCGGAGCCCCCACGTCATGCGGAAGATCCGATCATCAAAGAACGGAAGCACGGCAGTCATTGGCACTTCGCAGGCACCCAGTCCGCTGAAATCGTACTGGCCCGGCTGCAGATAACTCTCCGGCGCGAAATCGTTGGGGCTGACAGAAGCCGTGGAAACGGTCTTCCGCTGGCGGATGTAGAGCGTGCGCAGGTGTGCCTGCGCGGCGTGCTGCTGCCTTTCAAAGGAGGCGCGGTCGGCCAGGCAGCGCTTGGCCAGGACGGCATTCGCCGAGGCATCGGCTGAATAGAACACGTGGTCGTAGAGCGGAGCCAGTTTCACGGCGGTGTGAAGGGCCGAGGTAGTGGCACCGCCGATAAACAGCGGCGTGTCGAGGCCGCGGGCAGCCATCTCACGGCAGAGCTCTTCCATCTGGAAAAGCGAAGGGGTAATCAGGCCGCTTACGCCGATCATCGCCGCATGATGCTGCTCGGCGGCAGCCAGAATGACTTCCTTTTCGACCATCACGCCCAGGTCGATGACCTCGAACCCGTTGCAACGCAGCACGATGCTGGTGATGTTCTTGCCGATGTCGTGGACGTCGCCCTTGACTGTGGCGTGGATCACCACCGGCCGACTGGCAGTCTGGTCGGAGGATGCCGCCATATAGGGCTCCAGAATGGCTACGGCGTCTTTCATCACCTTGGCCGATTTGACCACCTGCGGCAGAAACATCTTGCCCGCCCCGAACTGTTCGCCCACCTGCTCCATGCCGGCCATCAGCGGCCCTTCAATGACTTTGACGGGCGAGCCCAGCACTTCCAGACAGCGCAATACATCACCCTGCAGGTCAGCGGCTTTTCCGGCCACCAGGTCGGCGCTCAACTGCGTTTCGGGCGAAAGCGACGCGGCAGCCTCCTGCTGTGCGATGCACTGCTCCTTCTGTGCAAGATACGCCGCGGCCAGCGTGGTCAGGCGCTCCGTGGCATCTGCGTCGCGGGCCAGGATTACGTCTTCCACTGCCTGCCGCAGTTCAGGCTCGATGCTGTCGTAGGGCTTGAGCTGCGCCGGATTGACGATGGCCATGTCGAGACCGGCATGAATGGCGTGGTAGAGGAACACGGTGTGCATGGCGGCGCGCACCGGCTCGTTGCCTCGGAAGGCGAACGAGAGGTTCGAGATGCCGCCGGACGTATAGGAACCCGGCAGGTTCTGCTTGATCCAGCGCACGGCTTCGATGAAGTCGATGCCGTAGCGGTCGTGCTCGGCGATGCCGGTGCCCACCGAGAGCACATTCACGTCGAAAATAATCTCCTGCGGCGGGATACCCGCAGCGGTAAGCAACCGGTAGGCGCGCTCGCATACAGCGATTTTGCGGGCAAAAGAGGTTGCCTGTCCCTCTTCGTCGAAGGCCATCACCACCATCGCGGCGCCGAGACGGCGGATTTCTCGCGCCCTGGCCAGGAAGGCTTCCTCGCCTTCCTTCAGGCTGATGGAGTTGACGATGCTCTTGCCCTGGGCGTTCTTGAGCCCCGCGAGAATGCAGCGCCAGTCGGAAGAATCAATCATCAGGGCGGCCCGGGCAACGGCGGGGTCGGTCTGTATCTGGCGAACGAAGCGCTCCATGGCGGCGGGGCCGTCGAGCATGGCGTCGTCCATGTTGATGTCGATGATATCAGCGCCGTCGGCAATCTGTGCGGCGGCCACTTCGAGTGCGGAGTCGTAGTCGCCGGCCGCGATGAGCCGCGCGAACTTGCGGGAGCCCGCCACGTTGGTCCGCTCGCCGATGAGCGCAAAATTGTTGTGCACCACATCGAGCGTGGCGGTCTGCAGGCCGCTGACGCGCAGGAGGGTATCGGCTTCTCGCTGCGGGCGCGGCGCAAGGCCCTCCACGGCGGCCTTTTCGGCTGCGATGTGCTCCGGCGTGGTGCCGCAGCAGCCGCCGATGATGTTGACGAGGCCGGCTTCTGCCATCTTCCGAATGGAAGCGGCCATCTTCTCGGGCGTTTCGTCGTAGAGGCCCATCTCGTTGGGGAGGCCGGCATTAGGGTAGCAGATCACCGGCACTTCGCAAAAGCCTGCCACCTGCTGGATCTGCGGCAGCAGTTGTTCCGCTCCGAACGAGCAGTTGAGGCCGAACGCCGTCAGCGGGAAGTGCCGGACGGCCGTGTAGAAGGCCTCGAGCGTCTGGCCGGTCAGGATGCGGCCGGCGGCGTCGCCGGGAGATACCGACACGATGACGGGGAAGCCCGGTGCGACCCGCTGCACGGCATATAGGGCGGCCTTGGCGTTGAGGGCATCGAAGCAGGTCTCGACGAGCAGCAGGTCGACGCCGCCTTCAAGAAGGGCTTCAATCTGCTCCCGATAGATGTCGGCCAGCGTGTCGAACGACAGGGAACGGGACTGGCCGCCGTCGATGTCGGAGGCCAGGGTCAGTGATTTCGACGTGGGACCGATGCTGCCGGCCACCCACACGGGACGGTCACAGCGGTCGGCTTCGCGTCGGGCGATGCGGGCGCCCTCGCGCGCGAGCGAGCTGGCCAGGCTGTCGAGCCGGTATTCGAGCTGGGAGATACGGTTGCTGCTGAAGGTGTTTGTCTCGATGATGTCGGCTCCGGCAGCGATGTAGGCGCGATGTACTTCGGCCACGGTCTCGGGGACCGTCAGGTTGAGATGGTCGAAGTTGCCGCTCAGGCCGCGGCGCTGGAGCATCGTGCCCATTGCACCGTCGAGCAGCAGGATTCTCTCCCGCATCAGTTTCCGTATGTCCCCGTTGTTTTTCACGTCGCAAAACTACGCAAAAAATCGCAATGATGGGGAATGTGGATTTTTTCGGTGTTCAAATGTTTGCTTGGCTTGTTCAAATGATGCTGGGCCGTTTGGAGGGCATCGTTTTTTTTCAGTAAGTTTGTATAGAGAAAACATTTATCTGATTCCATATTTTTATGAAGAAATTCTTTCTTTTCGTGACAGCCGTGCTTTGCACGCTCTCCGTGTTCGCGCAGCCCAAGTTGCGTCCCGACAACATCGACGAAATCATCAAAGCCTTGACGCTTGAAGAAAAAGCCGCCCTGCTCGTGGGTGGCGGCTGGGGTTCGATGACCGCCGGCTCCATGACGGCCTCCAGCGAGACCCTTGTTTCCGGCGCTGCCGGCACGACCCGTCCGGTCGAACGCCTCGGCATTCCCGTGACCGTCCTGGCCGACGGCCCTGCCGGCCTCCGCATCAATCCTACCCGTCCGGGTACCGACAAGACTTTCTATTGCACCGGTTTCCCGGTAGGTACCGTGCTCGCATCCACCTGGAACACTGCGCTGGTGGAGGAACTCACTACCGCCATGGGCAATGAGGTGAAGGAATACGGTGTCGACGTGCTGCTGGCTCCCGGCCAAAACCTGCACCGCAACCCGCTCTGCGGCCGCAACTTCGAGTATTTCTCGGAAGATCCGCTTCTCTCCGGAAAAATATCCGCCGCCTATGTGCGCGGTGTCCAGAGCAACGGCGTTGGCGTGAGCGTCAAGCACTTCGCTGCCAACGACCAGGAAGTGAACCGCCAGCAGAACGATTCCCGCATCAATGTGCGCGCCCTCCGCGAACTCTACCTCAAGGGTTTTGAAATCGCTGTCCGCGAGTCCGACCCCTGGACCGTCATGTCCTCGTACAACCGTCTCAATGGTACGTTCACCCAGCAGAGCCGCGATCTGCTCACCACCGTCCTGCGGGATGAATGGGGCTTCAACGGCATCGTGATGACCGACTGGGGCAACAAGGAAGGCACCGTGGCCGCCGTCAATGCCGGCAACGACCTCATGGAACCCGGCATGCAGAACGAGATCGACCGCATCATCGCCGGCGTCAAAGACGGGAGCATCTCCCAGGAGCAGCTCGACACGAACGTCAAGCGCATGCTCGAGTACATCGTCCGCACCCCGCGTTTCCAGGGCTACAAATTCTCCAACAAGCCCGACCTCAAGGCCCACGCCAAGCTCGTTCACAATGCCACGGCCGAAGGCCTCGTGCTCCTCGAGAACAACGGCGCCCTGCCGCTCTGCAAGAAATGTGTCAAGACCGTCGCCCTCTATGGCACCGGCTCCTACGACTTCATTGCCGGCGGTACCGGTTCCGGCAACGTGAACAAGGCCTATGTCCGCAACGTCGCCGAGGGCTTCAAGGCCAATGGCCTCGAGGTGGACGCCGACATCCAGGCGTGGTATGAACAGTACATCACCTTCACCAAGACGCAGCTTCGCAACAACGCCGCCGACAACGGCCTCGGTATCCTGCTGGGTGATCCCGTGGTGCCTGAAATGGAGATTTCCCGCTCGTTCATCGAAAAGAAACAGCCGATGACCGACGTGGCCGTGCTCACGATTTCCCGCAACGCCGGTGAAGGCGACGACCGCAAGGCCGCCGACGGCGACTGGACCCTCACGGGACAGGAGCGCGAACTCATGCAGACGCTGGCCGACGTGTATCACGCTGCCGGCAAGAAACTGGTGGTGGTGCTCAACATCGGCGGCGTCATCGAGACGGCTTCCTGGAAGCACATTCCCGACGCCGTGCTGCTGGCCTGGACCCCGGGCCAGGAAGGCGGTCTGGCCGTGGCCGACGTGCTCTGCGGCGCAGCCAATCCTTCGGGCAAGCTCCCGATGACCTTCCCGGTAAGCTACTTCGACATCCCGTCGTCGTTCAACTTCCCGCACAACTACAAGGGTGGCAATTCCATCGACCTGGCCGCGCTGCTCGGCGGCGGCAATATGCGCCGTCGGATGGTGAAAGACATCGACTACACCGACTATGCCGAGGGCATCTGGGTGGGCTACCGCTACTTCTCCACCGCCGGCACGCAGGTAGCGTATCCGTTTGGCTATGGCCTGAGCTATACCACGTTCGCCTATTCGAAACCGGTTGTGAAGGTAGCCAAGGACGGCAGTATTACGGCTTCCGTCACCGTGACCAACACCGGTTCCGTGGCCGGCAAGGAAATCGTGCAACTCTACGTGACGGCGCCCGACGGCGGTCTCGTGAAACCGGTTTATGAACTCAAGGGATTCGCCAAGACGAAGGAACTTGGGCCCGGCGCCTCCGAGACACTGACGGTCACCATCGACCCGTACACGCTTGCCTCGTTCAACGAAGCGACTTCCGCCTGGGAAACGGCTGCCGGCAACTATACGGTGCATTTCGCCGCCTCCGCGGCCGACATCCGCGCCACTGGCACCTTCAAGCTGGCTAAGCCGCAGAGCTGGCCCGTCCACAAGGTCCTCCTGCCCGCCGAGCCTGTGAAGGAGATTACGGTGAAGTAGTGTTTATTGAAGACCAGCAGGAAGCCCGGTCGCTGAGAGCGACCGGGCTTCTTTTTGTATGCTGCGACGGGCGCCTCCCCCAACCTGCGGATGTTATTTCAGAAACACGAAGAAGACAGCGAGCACGAGGCAGGCGAAGGCGGCCATGTGGTTCCACTGGATGGGCTGCCCCTTGAAGATAAACAGCACGATTAAAGTAAAGACCGTCAGGGAGATGACTTCCTGAATAACTTTCAGCTGCATCAAGTTGAACGGACCGCCGTTGCCCGCGAAACCGATGCGGTTGGCCGGCACGGTGAGGCAGTATTCAAAAAAGGCGATGCCCCACGAAAAGAGGATGACCAGGATGAGCGGCCATCCCGTGGATATCTTCATTTCCTGCAATTTAAGATGCCCATACCAGGCGAAAGTCATGAAGATGTTGGAACACACCAGCATCAGAACGGTCCAGATTGCTTGCATATCGTTGCGATTAGGGCCGCAAAGGTAAATAAAATAATGATTGTGTGTGTTTTGGTGCGAAAACAGGCCGGATGATTTTCTGCCTAAA
>LUZC01000020.1 GCA_001603505.1 Bacteroidales bacterium Bact_11
AGAATCATCGGAGCCACTGATGACGGTCGGGAGTTATGGCAATCATTGCTGTACTATCCCCGTTTGCGTTGCGCGGAAGATACGCAACGGAACGACTACTCGTTCGATGCTTTCGGCATCCACTGGAACAAATTAGATGAAGACATCTCGTTTGAGAGTTTCGAGTATCCGCAACCGGAGCCGGAAGGACTTGCCCGTTTTTTTCTGCTGCATCCAGAAATCAACGTATCTGCCCTGGCGCGCAGAATCGGCATGAAGCAAAGTCTGCTCTCTGCCTATATCAATGGCTTGAAGCATCCTTCTGAAGAACAAACCCGACGCATTGTTACCGCACTTCACGAGCTCGGACAAGAGTTATTGTCCGCTCATCATTGATACTCCAGGCCTTTGACCGCGATGCCGATGTTGACGGGGAAAGGGGTGAGTTTGCCTAGGGGGGAGAATCGCTGATAGCTGCTCTTGAAATACAAAGGGACGAGGAGATGCATTGCAGAGCGGTCGCGCGCGGATTCGGGGATTTCCTGCAATTGACGGACGGTCTCCATGTCGCAGTCGACCAGTGCGAAGGAGATGAAATAACGCCCCGGCTCCAGCAGGATGGATTCCTCCGGTTCAACATCGAAATCCCGCTTTTCGTCAGATAAGGGGACATGGACATAGAGGGGTTTGTGCTGGATGTTGACGAACTCTTCAGGCTCTCCTTCAATGCGGTAGATATTGATCGCGGCAACGCATCCCGGGATGTGATTGGACAGGATGGAGAACATGACATCCTTGACCAGGAACGGTTTCCGTGTTTTGGCGACCGATCCTAATTCATAGCCTTTAGCTACTCCGTCAGGCCGGTAGAAATCTCCTGCTCCCCCCAGAATCTTCGTTCCGGGGCGGAGCAGATACTTTTCTTTCGTATTGCCGCCGATGAAAACAGCCGGAGATAGTTCATTCTCCGAAAGCACGATCACCACGTCATCGGCGGGACCCGTGACGATGTAGCTTCCCGTCTGGTAAGCAACGTGGAAAAACTGAAGGGTGTCACTGGGTACGGAGATTTCAAAATGACCTTCCGCTGTGGAGATGGTTCCCAACTGGAGTTTGGGAATGCCGACTTGTACATATTCTACTGCTTCTCCTTGCCTATTGACGATACGGCCCTTGACGGGAACAAGGTCTTGTCCAAAAACGGCAATGGGGAAAAGCAGAAACGCCAGCAGGAATTGTGTAATACGCTTTGTGTTCATTATTCCACGAAGATGTCATCCTCCATTTCGACGCCTTCCGGGTCGGGCTGATAGTCCAGGATGTCCCCGGGGACACATTCCAGCACTTTGCAGATTTTGTTGAGCGTCGTGAACCGGATGGCCCGGCCTTTCCCTGTCTTGAGCAGGGAAAGGTTGGTCATCGAAATACCTATCTTTTCAGAGAGTTCCGAGAGTTTCATGTGGCGCTCCCAGAGCATTTTGTCGAGGTTTACGAGAATCATATCGCAAGGCTGCTGTCTTTTGCGGTGAGGTAAGCCATTTTGTAAAGTCCGGCGAAAAGAAGGACAACCAGCGGTACAAACAGGGTGTTGCTGTCGAGCACGGAGTTCGTACCGCCTCGGAGCACATCGTCGTAGTTCGATCGGACGAACGTCACGAGGACGGTAACCAGCGCCGTCCAGCGAATGAGGGCGATGTTGGATTTGGGGAAGATCACCCCATTTTTCAAGGACCGGTTCGTTCGCACCAGAAAAATCACGCATAACACATAGAGAAGGGTCACGCCGATAAACCGGCCGGCGATGATGAAAACCTGCCAAGCTTGTTTATCCGGATTCCAGACCACACGCTGTTGCTCCGGACCCAGCCAGAGTTGGTTGATCATTTGAAAATAGATGAACACCACGCTGAGCGTCGCAAAAAACAAGATGGCGATAGAGAGCCACTTGATGCTGTTCGTTGTTGAATTCTTCATTTCTTTGACTTTTTGTTTGGCGCTTCAAAAGACAAAGATAATGCCAATTTTATGAAAAACATAAAATTATTGTACGTTTTTCATAAAAACAAACAGCCATCGGCATCAGCTTCACGCAAACGGTTTCCCCTTCGGTACAAAATTCACCAGACCTACGCCCAGGAACACCAGCAAGGTCGCGGCAATCTTCAAGAGGCCCAGCGTATCGAGGCCCAGTGCCAGCGCGATGACCATCGCGATGACGGGCTGCACGTAGGTGTACATGCACACCACCACCGGGCGCAGCCGCTGCTGCCCGTAAGGGATCAGGAAATAGGCGATGAACGTGGCGCCCACGACCACGAAAGCCACATGCCCCATCACATCGGCCGGAACCGCCGCCAGATCGGACGCCGCGAAAGCGCTGAACGAGAACGGCAGGGCCATCAGCGACGAGAAGAGGAACATCCATTTCATGAAGGTCACCACCGAATACTTCTGGATGAGGGGCTTGAAGATGCCCACATACGAAGCGAAGCAGAGACTGTTCAAAATCATCCCAAGGATACCCCAGAGGGAGGTGGAATCCGCCCCCGCACTGAGCGTGACACAGTTGAATACCAGGATCAGCACGCCGGAAATACTCAGGATGATGCCTGCCACACCGCTCCAGGTGATGCGTTCCTTGATGAAGATGGCCGAGATGACGAGTGTCATGACCGGGCTCAGGGTGGCCATGATTGACGCGTCGATGGCCGTGGTCTGGGTTATCGCGAAGAGGAAGGATATCTGCGTCATGAACAGGCCCAGGAACGACGCAAGCACCACCTTCCAGACATCCTCCCTGGCGATATGTTCACGGGGCGATGTAAACAGCGACAATAGCCAGAACAGCGCCGCGGCACCGAACGACCGGAGACAGAACAGCGCCATCGGCGTGATGTTCCCGTCGAGGGCGATGCGCCTGCAGCTGATGATATTGAAGCCGAAGAGGGCGTATGCCGCAAAGCACGCCAGGTTGCCGGTCAGGGCGTCGCGCCGCATCTACTGTCGATTATCTTTCCGGATCACATCCACCCGCCAGGTCAAGCCCAGCTCGATGTTGTTGCGGCGCACCGCATTGTCCCAGTAATACACGCCGTGGATGCGCAGATTGTCGCTTCCCAACGGAAACCACTCCAGACCACAGCCCGCATAAATGTATTCCGTGCCGGGCGCAATCACCAGGTCGTAGGCACGTCCCCCCGCATCCACGTTAGCGGGATCGTTCTTCTCATAGCCCGCCTTCGCACAGATGTTCCAGGCCCCCACGCTCCAGATAATCTTCGAAATCAGCGACATGTCGCTCAGGAAGAAGTTCTTCTGCGTCAAGCCGCTGCGGTTCATCAGGTCAACATCGAAAATCACGTCGCCGAAGATGAAATGGTTGCCCAGCGCCACGTAGTTGACCATCTTCTTATCCATGTCTTCCACGAAATTCACGCTCCAGATGGTCTTCCACCAGGGAGCGAACTCCCCGCGCCAGGCCAAGTTGTAGGCATAGACGTTCTGGAAGCCGAGCGACAGCGGCGAATTGCAGACCTGGGCCTCGATCTGCTGGGCCTCCGCGAATTGGAAAGCCGATGAAATGCCGAACGTGAACCCCTGGTACAGGTTGTTGCAGAACTGGCTGTAGTAATACACGTCGATGGGCGCCGCATCGTATTCATAGCCTCCGATCAGCACGGCGTGCTTGCCGGCCAGAAAACTCAGCCGGGGCGTCGCCTGCCAGTTGATATACATGAAGTCGGTGGCGTTGAACATATTGCGCTCGTCGAACACCTTCTTGTTCAACCGCTGGCGGATGCGGTAATCAATGGTGGGAGAGATATGCCCCATCATCTGGAAATTGAGGTATTCCCCGATGACCTGACTGTTGTATGCTCCTTCCGTGATGTCCTGGTGGAGCGAAGCGCGCATGTCGAAATAGAGGCGCTCGACATAATTGCCCTGGGCGCACAGGCAGGCCGGCAGGAAGCAGCACAGCAACAGAATGATGCGTTTTTTCATGGTTTTGCGATAGAATCGCCGCGAAAGTAGATGAAAGTTTTGAAATCCCAAAGAGAATTCGGAAATTTGCTAAATCATCGTGATAATCGACCATGAAACCGATTAAAGAGATTCTGCATCCCCTCGTCACGTTCAAGTTCTGGAAGGAACTGGTGATCATGACGCTGGGCATGGCGGTAGGTGCTGCCGCCGTCTATTATTTCCTGCTTCCGAGCAAGTTGATCATTGGAACCATTTCCGGTCTGTCGATCGTGCTGGCCGAGCTCTTCGGCGGGACCGTGAAGGTGTCGGTCATCGTGACCGTCATCAATGCCGTCCTCCTGCTGCTCGCCTGGATCCTGATCGGCCACGAATTCGGCGCCAAGACGGTTTACACCGCGCTGATCCTGGGTCCGCTGCTCGAATTCTGGGAAAAAGTGATGCCCTATCAGAATCTGATGGAGCCGGGGGCCGTGTCGGTGATGAACGACCTTTGGTTCGACCTGCTCTGCTTCGTGCTGCTGCTGAGCATCTCGCAGGCCATCCTGTTCCGTATCAACGCCTCCACCGGCGGTCTCGACATCCTGGCGAAGATCGTCAACAAATACCTGCATTTCGACATCGGCACGTCGGTCACGATCGCCGGCGCTGTCATCTGCTGCTCGGCTTTCGCCATCAACCCGTTCCGGATGGTCGTCATCGGCCTGATCGGCACCTGGATCAACGGCATCGTAGTTGATTATTTCATGGATACGCTCAACATGCGCAAGCGGGTCTGCATCATCAGCAAGGACCACGAGGCCATCCGGGAGTTCATTACCCGCGAACTGCAGCGGGGATGCAGCCTCTACCACCTGGAAGGCGGTTATACAGGCGAGGAAAAGGTGGAAGTGGTGGTGCTCCTGACCAAGCACGAATACGCTGCGCTCTTCTCGTTCATGAACGAGCACAAATACGAGGGCTTCATCACCGCATCGAACGTGAGCGAAATATACGGCAACTGGAACGCCCACAAGGTCAAGAAAACGGCCTGATAGCCGGGGGGCTTATTCGACTTTCATACTGACCGTGCCTTCCCAGTCGGTGCTGAAGGCGTAGCCGTTCGACAGTTCGAAATCGACGTGGACCTTGTAGCGATGGGCCTGGATATGGTCGATGTGCAGGATGCCGCGATTGAGCGTAAGGTCGGTAAACGTCCAGTCGGCCGTGACAATCATCGGCGTTCCTGATTCCGACCCGTACACCAGATAGCCGTCTTCGTTGTTGTTCTTGTATACGCCCACGAACGGCATGCCCGACAGCGGCTGGGTGAAGTCGAGGTCCTTTCCCAGCTGGTCGTTCGTCACCCAGAGCTTGAGGTTCTGGGTCATGCCGTTGGCTTCCTGGTGGATGAGATAGATCTCCACTTCCTGGGGCGTGGCGGTTCCCATCTGGTACAGGTAGCCGCTCGCGTAGTCGATGCCGAAGGCCTCGGTGCCTTTCTGGATCTTGTCGCGGTACACCTTGACCTTGCACTGGCCCACCACATTGCCGCAAACAGCCGAGATGGCCGCGGTGCCGGCATCCTTCGCCGTCACTACCCCATTGCTGTAGGTGATGATGCTTTCGTTGGTGCTGTAGATCTCCATCTCGTCGGTGTTGGTAGCCTCCAGCGGACTGTACTGGACATCGATGTTGAGGGTTTCTCCCACAAAAAGCGATGCGGAAGCGGGTTTGATCCAGATGTCATCGATGGGAATGTCTTTCTGGCAGCCGGCGGTTGTCGACAGAATCAGCGCCACTGCGACGAGCGTCTTGAAGTACCTGTTCATGGAAATGCTTGTTTTATGGTGCAAAGGTAGTCAAATCGCCCCAAAATGGGTACATTTGCAGTATGAAGATGAGATTCTTTATTGTCGACGCATTCACCGATAAGCCTTTCGGGGGCAACCCGGCAGGTGTGGTGCTGCTTGAAGACGGTGTTTTCCCGGAAGAAGAACAGATGCGGCTGATTGCTGCGGAACTGCGCTATTCTGAAACGGCCTTTATCCGCAGGCATTCCGCAGAGGAATTCACTGTCCGGTTTTTCACGCCGAAAGCGGAGGTGGAGCTCTGCGGCCACGCCACCATCGCCTCCTTTTCCCTGCTATACCGGGAAGGGCTGGCGGCAAGCCGTTGCCGCTGTCATACGCTGGCAGGCGATCTCGACATCGAAGCGGGAGAGCGCGTCATGATGCAGATGGCCCGCCCGCACATCGTGGCCACCGTCGCCCAGACCAAGGATCTTTATCTGGCTTTGGGCGTGAAAGATTACACGCCCCATCTGCCCGTGCAAGTGGTCTATTCGGGTTTGCCCGACATCATGCTGCCCCTGCCCGATGTCGACACGCTGCAGTCCCTCCAGCCCGACATGGACGCCATCCGGGAGATTACCCGGCGCCTGGAGGTCGTCAGCGTCCATCCCTTTGCTTTCGGGGATGATGGCTTCACGGCACACGTGCGGGACTTCGCACCCCTGTATGGCATTCCTGAGGAGTCGGCTACCGGAACGGCAAATGCCGCCCTGACGTACTATCTGCAGCAGTGCGGACACCTGGCCTCCGAGGCGGGATGCGCTTTCATCCAGGGAGAGGCGATGGGCCGGCCGTCGGTAATCGCCACCCGCATCCAGGCCGACGGAAAGATTTACATCGGCGGAACAGCCGTCGTAGTGGCCGATGGCTGGATAAGCGCGTCCAGCATCGCTTTGTCGGGTTCCCGAGAGTAACCCGACAAAATGCCAAAACCACCTGGACCTTCCCGGTAGCACCAAACGGCTCGGGCAATGCCCAGTTCCTCGAAAACCTCGTTCATGTCGCGCAACCAGGCGTAACGGGCCTCGTCATTGATTTCCGGGGAAAGGCAGCCGTATTCGCCGCAATATACCGGAATGCCATAGCGGGCAGCCACCTTCAGCACTTGGCCGAATTCGGCCTTAAAACGGTCTTTATCATAACGCTCCCCGCTTTCCGCCACCGTCTGCCCCGGATAATGGACAATTCCGCCATAATCTCTGTATTCCGTCCAAGCGGCCCGATAATGCGTGAGGACCATCGGGTTGTAATAGTGGAAACTGAGGATGATATGGGGGTCCCCCTCCGGAAGGGCCAGCTGTTCAACCGTATTGAACGACTGCCAGCGGTTGCTGCCGATGACAATCACGCGGTCTTTCTCCAGTTCCCTGATGGCCGCATAGCATTTGCGCACGATTCTGTTCCAATCTTCGGGATCATCGGCAACCGGCTCGTTCATCAGCTCATAGGCCACCATCGCCGTGCTATATCCTTTCAGCTCTCCGGAAATCTTGCGCCAGCATTCGTAAAAGGCTTCCTGTGCAGATTCTTCTGTGAAGAGAGGTTTCACCGCCGCGTCAAAGTAGTGTGAGCGCAGAATATGCAGGTCCACTACAGCCCTCAAGTGATACTTTCCACAAAGGTCCAGGGCCTGGTGAAGCAGTTCGAAAGCCTCTTCGTCCTTCGTTCCGTCTTCACGGAACATCTGTTCCTCGTCGATGGGAATGCGGACGTGGTCGAAGCCCCAGTCCGCAATCTGCCGGATGTCGGTTTCGGTAAAGAATTGCGCACGCATCTCTCCCCGCACCGGGCTCTGCGAGAGCCAGTGGGCGATATTGACGCCGCGATGGATTTCGAAAGATTCCTTTGTGCAGGAAAGGGCAAGTGCAGAGGCCAGAATCAGCGAAAGAATTAATCTCATATACAATAATTTGGAGCTAATTTAAGAAATATTTGGAATCCTTCGTATATTTGTGCTATGAAAGTCAAACTAGTCGGCTTTTTAGTAGCCGTATCCATCATCGCCTGCCCGCTGCTCTATATCTTCGTGGGCCCCGCGCTCGACGCATCACAGCTTGAAACACTCAAAATCCTCTGCTTCATTGCCGCAGGCAGTGCCCTCTACTGCTTTATCGTGGGAGAACTCACCGGCAACAACAGCCAGATGGACAAACTTTGGAGCCTGCTTCCCATCGCCTATACCTGGGTCATTGCGGCTCGGGGCGGTATGTCGCCGCGCCTTGTCGTAATGGCCGTCCTGGCCACGCTCTGGGGCATCCGGCTGACCTTCAATTTCGCCCGTAAAGGGGCTTACAGGCTTAAGTTCTGGGAGGGCGAAGAGGATTACCGCTGGTCGGTGCTGCGTGCGAAAAAAGAGTTCCAGCCGCACTGGAAATGGATGCTGTTCAACCTATTCTTCATCAGCATCTACCAGAACGCCCTGGTCCTGATGACCACCTTCCCCGCGCTGGTATTGTCGGGCGTGGACAAGCCTTTCGGCTGGATGGATTGCGTAGCTGCCGCACTGATGCTGGGCTTCATCCTCTATGAAACCCTTGCCGATGAGCAGCAATGGGCCTTCCAGTCGACCAAGTGGAAGCTGCTTGGGGAGGGCAAGAAACTGGAAGACCTTCCTGCGCCTTATAACTTAGGATTCAATACGACGGGACTCTGGAGCCGCAGCCGGCACCCCAACTATTTCGCCGAGCAGGGCACCTGGTGTTCGTTCTACCTGTTCTCCGTTGCCGGCGGCATCGGCATCTTCAACTGGAGCATCATAGGAGCCCTCCTGCTCATCGTGCTCTTCCTGGGAAGCAGTTCCTTCGCCGAGGAAATCAGTTCGGCCAAATACCCCGAATACGCCCGATACCGCCAGGAAGTCTCCAGATACTTCCCTGGTAAGAAATGCAGCATCTCGGTGAGATCATAGCGCTTCTGGTCGCCGTTTCCTGGACCGTAACCGCCTTGTTTGCCGACAAGGCCAGCCATCGTCTGGGTTCGATGACCACCAATGTCCTCCGGCTGGTACTGGCCTCTTTCTTCCTGGCCATCATCCTGTGGGTTGGCATCGGCCACCCCTATCCCGCCTATGCCGACGGCAAGGCCTGGATCTGGCTGGCGGCCTCCGCGCTGGTAGGCTATGTCTTCGGGGACTGGTGCCTGTTCAACAGCTATCTCGTCATCGGCGCCCGCTTCGGGCAGTTGTTCATGACGCTGGCCCCGCCCATGGCGGCCATTGCCGGCTGGGCCATCCTGGGGGAAACGCTTTCCGGGAAGTCTCTCCTTGCCATGGCTGTGACCCTTTGCGGTATCGCCATCTCCATCCTGAGCAAGGGAGAGCATCATCAAGTCCATTTGACCCTGCCGCTCAAAGGTGTTCTGCTGGGTCTCGGCGCGGGCCTGGGACAGGGTGTAGGCCTGGTGCTCAGCAAAGTGGGAATGGAACATTATGCGGAAATCATCCCGTCGGAGGCTCCGACCCATATGGAGACGATGCTTCCCTTTGCCTCAACCATGATCCGGGCCATTGTGGGAGGCGCAGGATTCCTGGTACTGATGGCCCTCCAGAAAAAGACGGCAGACCTGAAAGCCGCGGCACATGATCCCAAAGGACTCCGCTACACGCTTATCCTTACCCTTTTCGGACCGGTCATAGGCGTGTCGCTTTCGCTGATGGCAGTCCGCTATACCTCGGCTGGCATCGCATCCACGCTGATGGCCCTCACACCGGTGTTCATCCTCATCCCCTACGCCCTCATCTACCACCAGCGCATCCGCCCACGCGAACTGCTGGGCGTCGCGGTGAGCATGGCAGGCGTCGCGATGTTCTTTTTGCTTTGATTCAAGCCGACAAACCGTAAGCTTTGTAAGACAAAAGATTTTTATTACTTTTGCAGTCCTTTCAGGAAGGTTGGCCGAGTGGTCTATGGCGGCAGTCTTGAAAACTGTTAGGCGGCAACGCCTCAGGGGTTCGAATCCCTTACCTTCCGCAAAACGGAATAAAAAACCAGCGCCAAGCTTGCTTGAGCGCTGGTTTTTTATGACGGTTTGAAAGCCCCGCGCAGCGGGGCCGGGATGTCGGAGGGCCTCCGGACCGACGAAATCCCGGAAGGATCCCTATTCTGCCTCTTCTTTCTCCTTTTCGGACTTTGCGAAGAACTTCCACTGGAAGAGCAGCAGATAGAAGGCTCCGCAGGTGATGCAGCTGTCAGCGACGTTGAAGATCGGCCGGAAGAACACGATGTGGCGGCCGCCCCAGATTGGGAAACTGGCCGGAAGCGTCGTATCGATGATCGGGAAATAAAGCATATCCACCACCTTGCCGTACATGAACGGAGCATAGTCGAAGATGATACCGTAGAACATCGAGTCGATCAGATTGCCGATGGCGCCGCAGAGGATGGCCGCCAGGCCGACTAGCACGCCGGTGGGCGTTTCCGGACGTTTGAGCAATTTCCGAAGATAGATGATGATCAGCACGATCAGCACCAGACGGCACAGACTGAGCACCAGTTTGCCCCATCCTTCACCCAGCTGCAGGCCGAAGGCCATACCGTTGTTCTCAATGAAGAGGATCTGGAACCAGTCGCCGAATACGGGAATGCTTTGGCCGATCTGCATATGGGTCTTGACCAGGATCTTTACAACCTGGTCGACGATCAACAGGAGCGCAACGAGCAGCGTTATCCGGACTCCTTTCGAGACTTTCATCAGCTTACCGCTTGTTCTTCGCCTCAACGCTGAGTGTTGCGTGCGGAACGAGCCGCAGTCGCTCTTTCGGGATCAACTTGCCCGTTTCACGGCAGACGCCATAGGTCTTGTTCTCAATGCGGATGAGAGCGGCTTCCAAATTCTGGATGAACTTGTACTGACGCGCAGCGAGCTGGCTCGCTTCCTCTTTCGCCTGTGAAGCAGAACCTTCTTCGAGCACCTTGAACGACGGAGAAGTATCCTCCGTGTCGTTGCTGCCGCTGTGGTCGATCTGCGACTGAAGCATCTGATAGTCTTTCCGTGCCTTTTCCAGTTTCGAAAGAATCAGTTCCTTGAATTCCTGGAGTTCCTCGTCACTGTAGCGGACCTTCTCTACGGTCTCTTCTTTCTTCTCTTCCATGGCTATCTTCGTTTAAAACTAATTTCAAATATAACCTTTTTATTTCAATCTCACAACAGCAATCGCAAGCGTTCCATCTTCCCATTCCACCTCAACCGCACCGGCGGGCTGTTCTTCAAACTTGATCTCGCGCGCGAGCGTCTGTGCGCAAACGTAGGAGCCGAAGCGTTCGAGGGATGCCTGCAAGGCTTCGTTGGGCGCGATTGTCACGGCAATCCGGTCGGTCACTTCAAAGCCGGAGCTCTTGCGAAGATTCTGGATACGATTGACCAATTCGCGTGCCAATCCTTCCTGTCGGAGTTCCTCGGTCAGTTCAATGTCGAGCGCCACAGTGAGCGATCCTTCAGAAGCCACGAGCCAGCCCGGCATGTCTTCGGAAGTGATCTGGCTGTCGCCGGGACCCAGCAGCACGTCGCCGCCCTGCAGCGCCAGCGTGTATGTCATACCCGCCTCTCCGGCACGTTGGATAGCGGAGATGACGTGCTGGTCGAGCGTCGCGAACGCCGCGGCAATCTCCTTCATACGCGAACCGTATATCTTGCCCAGCGTCTTGAAATTGGGCTTGATTTTCTTGGTGAGGATGCCGTCGGTATTCTCCACAAATTCCATTTCCTTCACGTTGACCTCGGCCAGGATTAAATCCTTAACGGCACTGAGCTGCGTGCGCACCTGTTCTGAAATCACGGGAACCAGCATCTTCTTCAGCGGCTGGCGCACCGGGATGCCCACTTTCTTGCGAAGGGCGAGCACCAGCGAGGTCGCCGTCTGCGAGAGGCGGACGCGCTCTTCCAGGTCGCGGTCCACAAGCGAAGCGTCGCATGCGGGCATCTGCACGAAATGGACAGAGCATCCATCCACGGGATGGCAAGGTGCAATCAGGTCGAGATAGAGCCGGTCGGCGAAGAACGGCGCGATGGGCGCCATCAGTACGGCCACGTCGTGAAGCGCGCGATAGAGCGTCTGATAGGCCGCCATCTTGTCGGGCGTCATTTCGCCCGCCCAGTAGCGCTTGCGGTTCAGGTGCACGTACCAGTTCGACAGGTCGTCGCA
Source organism: Bacteroidales bacterium Bact_11 (assembly GCA_001603505.1). Taxonomy (GTDB): domain Bacteria; phylum Bacteroidota; class Bacteroidia; order Bacteroidales; family UBA932; genus Cacconaster. The sequence goes on from LUZC01000020.1 coordinate 11,932, forward strand.
CACGAAACTCTCGATGAGCCGGCCGGCAGTCTTGATGTCGTAATCCTCATAGGCCGCCCGCACGTCACGGATCAGGGAGTTGAGCCGCGAGATAATCCAGCGGTCGATTTCTGCGGGGGACGCCTCCGCTGAAAGTGTCGGCGTCCAGCCGTCGATGTTGGCGTAGAGGGCGAAGAATGCGTAGGTATTGTAGAGCGTTCCGAAAAACTTGCGGCGCACCTCATCCACGCCACCCTCATCGAATTTCAGGTTGTCCCACGGTTCCGCGTTGGTAAGCATGTACCAGCGAAGCGCATCGGCGCCATAGGTGTCGAGCGCCATGAACGGATCGACCGCATTGCCCAGGCGCTTGCTCATCTTGTTGCCGGCCTTGTCAAGCACCAGGCCGTTGGAAATCACGCGCTTGAACGCCGGTGTGCCGCTCACCATCGTGTGGATGGCGTGGAGCGTATAGAACCAGCCGCGCGTCTGGTCGACACCTTCCGCGATGAAATCGGCCGTTGCGCCGAAACGCTCGCTGCCGAGGTTGCGGAGGCCTTCCTGGGCATACGGCATCGCACCGGAATCGAACCACACGTCAATCAGGTCGGTTTCGCGGGTCATCTTGCGGCCCGAAGGCGACACCAGGAAGATCTGGTCCATGTACGGACGGTGCAGGTCGATGCGGTTGTAGTTGTCCAGACTCATGTCGGCCGGATCGAATCCTTTATCCTTGAGAGGATTGCTTGCCATGATGCCCGCGGCGACCGCTTTCTCGATCTCGGCATAGAGTTCGGCGACGGTACCGATGCAGATTTCTTCTCTCCCGTCTTCCGTGCGCCAGATCGGCAGCGGCGTACCCCAGAAGCGGCTGCGGCTCAGATTCCAGTCCTGGATATTTTCCAGCCACTGGCCGAAGCGGCCCGTACCCGTGGAGGCGGGCTTCCAGGTAATCTGCTGGTTGAGCGACACCATCTCGTCTTTCACCGCCGTCGCCTTGATGAACCAGGAGTCGAGCGGATAGTAAAGCACAGGCAGGTCGGTGCGCCAGCTGTGGGGATAGCTGTGCACGTGTTTCTGTACCTTGAAAGCGCGTCCGTCGGCCTTCATCATCACGCAAAGATCGATGTCGAGCGTACCCTCTTCATCTTCCTTCTCGAAGTATTTCTTGTAGCCCGCCTTGACATAGCGGCCCGCATATTCCATATACGACGGGTCCACGCAACGCTTCACGTAATCGGGATCCAGGTCTTCCAGACGGCAGAAACGGCCCTGGCGATCCACCTGCGCCTGCGGGTTGCCGTCCCTGTCGATGACCAGGAGCCCCACGATGCCCGCCGCAGCGGCCACGCGCTTGTCGTCGGCGCCGAACGTCGGTGCGATGTGCACGATGCCCGTTCCGTCCTCGGTGGTCACATAATCGCCGGGAATTACCCGGAAAGCCTCGCCTTCGGGCTTGAACCAGGGAATCAGCTGCTTGTATCGAATACCCACCAGGTCGGAGCCCTTCAGTACGCCGTCGAGCACCTCGAACGGCACCTTTCCTTTCGGATTGAACCAGACGCGAACCAACTCCTTTGCCACGATATACACGGCCGGAGCGCCGGTGTACGGATTGACCGAACGCACACGGACATACTCGATGCTCGGGCCCACGCAGAGTGCCGTGTTGGAAGGCAGCGTCCAGGGCGTGGTCGTCCAGGCGAGGATGTACAGCGGCATGCCGGCCTCGAAGAGGTTCTCGGAAGCCGCATCGCGGATAACTTCAAACTGCACGGTGGCCGTGGTGTCGGACACGTCCTTGTAGCAGCCCGGCTGGTTGAGCTCGTGCGAGCTGAGACCCGTGCCGTCGGTCGGCGAATATGGCTGGATGGTAAAGCCCTTGTACAGCAGGCCCTTGTCGTAAATCTTCTTCAACAGGTACCACAGGGTTTCGATGTAGCGGTTGTCGTAGGTGATGTACGGGTCATCCATATCCACCCAGTAACCGATCCGCTCGGTCAGGGAAGCCCACTCCTTCGTGTACTTCATCACCTCCGTGCGGCAGGTGGCGTTGTACTCCTCCACCGAGATCTTGGTGCCGATATCAGCCTTGGTGATACCGAGTTTCTTCTCGACGCCGAGTTCTACGGGAAGGCCGTGCGTGTCCCAGCCGGCCTTGCGCTCCACGAAGAAGCCCGTCTGCGTCTTGTAGCGGCACACGGCATCCTTGATGGAACGGGCCATCACGTGGTGGATGCCCGGCATTCCGTTGGCAGACGGCGGCCCCTCGAAGAAGATGAATTTCGGAGCGCCCTCGCTCATTTTCAGAACACTGCGGAACGTGTCATCGTTCTTCCAGCGCTCCCCGATCTCCCGGTTCACAGCCACCAGGTCCAGTTTCTTATATTCGGCAAAACCCATATCGTACGGTCAATTGAATTAGAATTTGCAAAGATACGATAATTCACTAATTTTGGGAACGCAAAGTAAAATTGTCATGGGTGTCGTCGATATCGTCATTGTCTGCTGCTTCCTGCCGGCCCTGTATTTCGGCATCAAGAACGGTCTCGTCAAACAACTGGTTGCCCTGGCCGTCGTGTTTTTCGGCATCAAACTCTCCATCCGGTTTGCCGCACCCGTATCAGAATGGGTCCTTCAACACCTCCAAATCTCCGAATTCTGGGCAAAAACCATTTCTTTCATTCTAGTTTTTTTCGTAGTTGCCATCGTTTTAAGTCTGCTGGGGCGCATTGTTGAGAAAATTTTACAGATTACACTTCTGGGATGGCTCAACAGATTGCTCGGCATCGTGGCCACGTTCTGCCTCTTCGCCCTGCTGCTTTCCGTGCTCGCCTATTTCGTGGATTCTGCCAACAACATACTGGAATTCATCCCAAAAGAAAAACTCGAAGAATCCCGATTCTTCCCCATGCTGCTGCAACTCTCCCAAGAGGTTTTTCCCTTCGTAAAGGATCTTTTCCAGGCCTGAAAAAGTTGTATTATTTTTTTTTTCTTCCGGCGTAAGAATTTGCCTTTCCGTCGGTGGGAAAAGTGCGTCCGGCTCCGATATTTGCGCTTGGAAACCAACCCAAGCCCATGGAACCTGATACCCGGATACAACGCCTGACCGACCTGGATGAGACAGTGCAGCATCTTCTGCCCTTTTCCAATCTTTCTTCTGGCTTTCTATATGCAATTCTGCTGATGGCGACACTGGCGCTGTCCATCCTGTCGGTCCTTTTATTCCGATAATATACCCGAGGGAGCGTGAGCGAGAAGTCTTGAAGGGCGAGAAGACATGTGTGGGGGAGCTCCCTCTTTTTTATTAGCATTTCCATGAAAACCGCTATCCGACAACACGACATATCCGACTGCGCCGCCGCGTGCATAGCTTCTATCGCACGGCATTACGGCGAGGCCGTCCCGCTGACGGTCATCCGGGAAGCGAGCGGCACGTCGAAAGCGGGCACCAGCATCAAGGGCATCCTCGACGCCTGCCGGGAAATCGGCTTCAGCGCCAGCGCCTACAAATCGGACGAGAAAAAACTGGAAGGCCTGTACGGACTGGCCGAACCGGTGATCCTGCATATCGTCAACGATCCGGGCGACCTGCATTTCGTCGTGCTGGAGCATCTCACGCCCAAATACGCACGCATCATGGACCCGCGCCTGGGCAAAAGCGTCCGCCTCGCGGCCGCAAAGCTGCAAAGCCAGTGGACCGGATATCTTGTTACCATGAAACCCGAGGCCGAGACAGCGCACCGCGACCGGCAGCATTGCGGAACGCAGCGGCGCTCGCTCTTCCAATGCCTGCGGATGCTCTCCCTGAAAGATTATCTCCTGATGCTGGCAGGATCCACCGTCTACATCGTCGCGGGCATCTGTACGGCCCTCTACTTGCAGCATATCATCGACCATGTCCTTCCGGAAAACGACACCGCAAGCCTGCTGCGCATCGGCGGCCTGATGCTGGCCGTCATGCTGTGCACCCTTCTGGTCGGCTATGGACGTATCCTTTATTCGCTCCGCCTGAGCCTTTCGCTCGACGCCCGGCTGATCCTCGATTATCTGCGCCATCTGTTCCGGCTGCCTGCCGCTTTTTTCACCCGGCGGGGCACCGGTGAACTCCATGCAAGGGTCTCGGACGCCACCAAGGTACGGAACTTCCTCATCGAAGGAACTTCCACCCTGGTGACCAGCCTGTTGATCCTTGGCGTCTCGTTTACCCTGATGTTTTCCATGCACTGGCGGCTGGCCCTGTTAATGCTGGCCTTCATTCCTCTCTATCTCCTCTTGTACCTGGCCGCCGACCGGGTGAACAACAGGGTAAACCGGGACATTATCGAGCAATCGGCCCTCTTCGAAGAGCGCACCGTCGAGGGCATCGCGGCCGTTCGCGTGCTCCGTTACTACGGCAATGGGCAGCGGCTGCTGCGCAGCATCGAGAAAGAATATTTGCAGCTGGTGCAGCGGCTGTTCCGTGGCGGGCGATGGGCCGACGGTTTCGCATCGGCCGTCGACGGTATCGCCAAACTACTGACCGTCACGCTCCTGACGGTCGGATCGTTCTATATCTTTTCCGGCTCGCTGACGGTGGGTGCGCTCGTCTCATTCTATTCGCTGACCGCCTGGTTCTCGGCGCCGCTGAGCGACCTGGTACACCTGAATGAAGCCTATTCCGAGGCGCGGATCGCCTACGACCGCCTGGGCGACATCACACAACTGCCGCCGGAGGACACCGGCATCGACCAATTCGAGCCGAAGAGCGGCGACGACCTGGTGTTCGACCACATCACTTTTTCCTACCCCGGCTGCCCGGAACTGCTTACGGATTTCAGTCTCACGCTGAAATCAGGATCCATCACGGCCATCCAGGGTCCCAGCGGAAGTGGAAAAAGTTCGCTCGCCTACCTGCTTATGCGCGACTACACCGTCCAGCGCGGCGTTATCCGGCTCGGACCGCACGACATACGGCTTTTCTCACTCGAAGCCTGGCGCCGCTTCGTCACCATCGTGCCGCAGGAGCCCCAGCTGCTCAGCGCATCCATCCTCGACAACATCACCTGTCTGGAACCGTCGCCCGACGTGGAACGCGTGGTCCGGCTGCTGGAAGAACTGGATCTCGGCGCATTCATCCAAAGTTTGCCCATGGGTCTTTTCACCAAAATCGGCGAACGGGGCGGGATGCTTTCTGGCGGCCAGCGGCAACGCATCGCGCTCGCCCGGGCGCTATACCGGGAACCGCATATCCTCATCCTTGACGAAGTCACCTCTTCGCTCGACGAGGCCTCACAGCAAAGCCTGCTCAGACGCGTGCAGCGCTTTTGCGAAGAGGGCGGCACCGTGATGATGATCACCCACAAGGCTGACAATGCCGCCATCGCAGACACCATCAAAACAATATCCGTGCGCACGGAGAGGTCAATCCCGGACACCTTCAAGGACGGGAACCACCCATAAAACTACAACCTATGGAAGAAACAATGATGTATGGACGGGGTTTGAGAGAACTGCATTCTTCCGAACTCCAAGTCTGGGGAGGAAGCGGATTCTTCACCGACATTTTTGAGAAGATCCGCAACCTCATCGACACCATCGCAGATTACCTGCCGAATCTGCTGAGGGGATTCAAAGATGGATTTTTCGGCAATAAAATGTCGTAGGAGGGACTGTCATGTACGAACTCACCATGAACGAAGCCGCCCTGGTATGGGGCGGTGTCGACAAGCGGGCGCAAGATGCGCTCTATACGATCGGCTACATCCTGGGCGTAATCGTCCGGTTCATCGGAACGCTTTTCGTCTTCAAGAAAAACGAACAGCCCACCGCGTAACCTCCAACCGGGTCTCTCTTCGGAGAGACCCTTTGATCCCATGAAACGACTGATTGTCATTCTGATACCCACCGTCCTGGCCACCGCCCTCCCCGCGCAGGGAACCTGGTCGCTGGAACGCTGCATCGCCTATGCGCTGGAGCACAACATCGACATCCGGCAGCAGGACAACCAGGTTGCCGTGCGACAAGCCGAACTCCTCCGCCGACAACTCGACCACCTGCCATCCCTCAACGCACGAATCGGCCAGGAATTCAACTGGGGCCGAAGTGTGGATATGCAGGAATTGGTCATCGTCCGCAACAAACTGACGCGCGCCACCGGCGCATCGCTCAACGCCACGCTCACGCTGTTTGAAGGTTTTTCCAGACATTTCGCCCGGATGGCCGCCGGAAAGGCGGTCGAAGCCGCCGCCTACCACGCCGAATCGCTACGCGACGCTTTGACCATCAACGTCACACGGGCGTTCCTCGAACTGATGCTGGCCCGGCAAATCCATGCCTACACCCGGGAAAGCTACGGCACCATCGTCCAACAGCAGCAACGCACCGCCAGTCTTGTCGAAGCAGGCAGTCAGCCGAAAAGCGCCCTTAATGAACTCGAGGCCCAGGTCGCATCGGAAAAAGCCGCCATGGTGGAAGCCTCCTGCAGGGTCCGGAGCGCCCAACTGGTCCTTTCTCGTCTGATGAACCTGCCGCCCGATTCCACGTTCGTGACCGACAGCTCTTTCAGCGAAGACGCCCCCGTGGCGCGCATTCCCGTGATGAGTGCCACCCAAATTGAAGATTATGTCCGGCAAGATGCCCGAACCCGTAGCGCACGGTCGGCCATCGAGCAGCAGGAATACCTGTACGCACGCTCACGAAGCGCCTTTCTCCCCACCGTATCGGTGACCGCAGGTTATGGCTCCTACTTCAGCAGCAGTGCCGACGGCACATTCCGCGCACAGATGGATGAAAACCGCAATCCGTCGCTCTCCTTCCAAATTGGCATCCCCTTGTTCAATACCGGCCAGGTGCTCGTGCAGGAAAAACAGCAGCGCCTGAGTCTGCAGGCGGCCAGGCTCGAGGAAGAAAAGGCCTTAACGCAGATTGCAGAAGAAATCCACGAGGCAGCCATCGAAGCTGAAAACTGTTTTCAGAAAGTTCTTTCCGCCGAAGAAACCCTGCAGGCGGTCCAGGGACTGCTCGACATCACCGAGGCCCGGTACAATCTGGGGGCTGCCACGGCACTCGACTACATTGTGGCCCGCAACAACCACTTCAAAGCCGTTTCCGACTACCTTCAGGCCAAGTGGCAATACCTCTTCCAGCTCAAACTTCTGGAACGATACCGCAGATGAAATCTCTTCGACAATTGTCCAAACGCACCAAACGGATTCTGGCTGCAGCAGGCATTCTGCTGTTCCTGCTCTTCCTCTTCCGTCCCGGACGCGAATCTCGTCCGGAAGTCACGGTCGCCTCTCCAGCCCGCGGCACCCTCGTAGAAAGCATCCCCGCTTCGGGCACCATCCGCCCTGTCGTGGAGGTCAAGATCACGCCGGAAGTCTCAGGCGAGATCGTGGAGATTCCCGTCAAGGAGGGCGACCGGGTGGAAGCGGGCGACCTTGTGCTCAAGATCCGCCAAGACCAGTATCTGTCGCAGGTCGACCAGGCGGGAGCCTCGCTCGGCAGCCTGCGTGCAGAATGGGCACGACGCCGCGCCGAAGTCCGCCAGGCCCGTCTCATCCACGAACGGGACCTGAAACTCTTCGACCTTAACGCCATCTCCGCCGCGGAGCTCCAACGGTCCAAGACTGACCTGGAAATCGCGCAAAGCAGCCTCCAGTCGGCAGAATACGCCATCCGCAGCGGAGAGGCCCAACTCAAGGAGGCCCGCGAGAATCTCCAAAAAACCACCATCTACGCGCCCATAGGCGGCATCGTCTCCCGGCTGAACGTCGAAAGGGGCGAACGCGTGGTCGGCACCAGCCAGATGGCAGGCACGGAACTGCTGCGGATTGCCGATTTCAGCCGGATGGAAGTACTGGTGGAGGTCGGAGAAAGCGACATAGTCCGCGTCAAGCCTACCGACAGCGCCCGTGTTGAAATCGACGCTTATCCACGACGAAAATTCCGGGGAATCGTGACACAGACTGCAAATTCGGCGAAAAATATGGATGAACGCTTCGATCAAGTTACTAACTTTGGGGTCCGGATCGAATTGCTACCCGATTCGGTGAAGTTCCTGCCGGGGATGTCCGCTGCCGTGGATATCGTGACGGAATGCCGCAACGACTGCCTGACCATACCGGTCGGAAGCGTTTTCACCCGTGATCGGGAAACGTACATCTGGGTCCTCACACCCGGAGGTACCGTCCAGGCGCGGAAAGTCGTTACCGGAATCCAGGACCTGGAGCGGATCGAGATCCGGGAAGGGCTCGCGGAAGACGAGCGCATTGTGACAGGGCCGCCCGAAGCGGTCGATAAACTATTGACGGAAGGAAGACGGGTCAAACCGTCGGCATAAACCGATACTGCTATGAGTGAAATAATCCTGATGATTGAAACCAGCACCGAATGTTGCTCAGTGGCACTTTCCGATGGAAATCGCATCCTCGCCGAGAAAATCGACACCACGCCCCGGCAACAGTCCGCCATGCTGGCCCCGCATGTCGCCCAGGTACTCCAAGAAGCCGGCCTGACGACCGCCGGACTCGACGCCGTCGCGGTCAGCGAGGGTCCCGGTTCGTACACCGGCCTGCGCGTGGGCGTCTCCACGGCGAAGGGGCTCTGCTTCGGCGGCGGAATCCCGCTCATCGGCATCGACACCCTGCAGATTCTGGCCCTTCAGGCAAAAGGACGCTTCGACCGCATCGTTGCCATGATCGATGCGCGGCGGATGGAAGTCTATGCCGCGATCTTCGACGGCGACGGCCACAAGCTCTCCGACACAGAAGCCGTGATCCTCGACGCCGATAGTTATCAGGAACTGCTCGAAGCGGGCACTGTGCTGTTCATCGGCACCGGCGCAGCCAAATTCCGGGATGTCTGCCGGCATCCCAATGCATTCTTCCAGGATTGTCCGCCCTTGGCCGCCTTCATGCTCCGGCCGGCCCGGGAAGCCTTGCAAAAAAAAGAGTTCGAAGACACTGCGTACTTCGAACCCTTCTACCTCAAGGAGTTTGTTGCCGGAATCAGCAAGAAAGCCGTACTATAGAAGCTTCTTGACCAGTGCCGTCAGGTCGTCTTTCTCAAACACGTCGGTAGCCATCAGATTGCCCGCACGGTCGATGACGAACATCGACGGAACGTGATTCACATTATAAGCGGACACAGCCGGCGACTGCACGCCCAGTCCATCGTTCACGTTGATCCAGGGAAGGCCCTGGCTACGGACCGTCGCCGCCCAGGTAGGCTTGTCAATGTCGAGGCTCACCTGATAGACTTCCAATCCACGGGCATGATAGGCCGCGTAAATATCCATCAAGTCCACGTTGAACATCTTGTGCTCGGTCTGTCCCACCGTCCAGAAAGAAAGGATGATCACCTGTCCTTCCAGATCCGAGAGCGTGCGAAGCTGGCCGTCAACATCGGGCATCACCAGTTCCGGAAAACTCACGATGGAAGCCTGCTCGATACGGGTTGCCAATTCCAGATTACGGGCACGTGCATCCACCTCGTCGCGAAGGGCGGTCAAGAATTCCGACTTCGGATACACCAGCGAGAGCGAATCCATCACGGTCTTGAATAAGATGGCGTCGGTTTCCTGACCGAACACAGGGAGGTCGTCGCTGAACCGCTGGAACAGCACCACCGCAGAGGTGATCGACTTGGGATTTGTCACCACGTGCTTGATGGCCTTGCGCTTGTAGTCGACATACAGCTTGCTGAGGTCCGCGTTGATTTCCTTGATGCGGGCCACCGGGGTGAATTCGTCGATCGAATCGACGAGGGCATTCAACTTGGCAGCGGCTGCGGTAAAATCTTCGTTGACCTGCTTGAGCAAAGTCGACTCTTCGGAGCCTTCCACGGTGAAGGGACCTTCGGCCGGAACCGTGACGGTCACCTGGTCGGAGGGAAGCAGGACCACTGAGGCCACCGGCGTCTCGCCCAGGTACAGATAGTAGAAATAGGGCGAATTGCCGGTCAACTTCACCTTGTAGTCGAACTGTCCGGCCTTGTCGGTCTTGATGGTATCGACCGGCACGAGCCGGTTGTAGTTCAGTTTCTGCAGCACGACCACGGAGTCGGGTGCGCTTTCAATCGTCGCACGGATGCGGGCCGTCGGATTGCTGTTGCAGGCAGCCAGCAGGCAAATTGCGCTAATCCAGAGAAGGAATCGTTTCATGGGCACTAGGCGTTGTTGAAAGCGGCGCTGATGGCGGCTGCGATTTCGGCGAACCGCTCCGGAGAAAGCTGCTTTTTTTCCTTCCGGAAATCCATATCGCCCTCCGTCTGGAGGGGCACCAGATGGATGTGCGCATGGGGCACTTCCATGCCGAGCACTGCTACACCCACGCGTTTGCAGGGGACGGCGGCGCGGACGGCAGCCGCCACACGGGCGGCGAACTGCCACAACCCGGTGTACGTAGCCTCGTCGAGGTCGAAAATGTAATCGACTTCCTGCTTGGGAATCACCAGCGTATGGCCCTCGGCAAGCGGATTGATGTCCAGAAATGCATAGAAACGGCCGTCTTCGGCGACTTTCCATGACGGGATCTCTCCCGATACGATTCTGCTGAAAATCGATGCCATAACTAAATGGATATTTCCTGGATTTCGAATTTGATGACGCCGGAGGGTACGGTCACCTCGACCACATCGCCCTTGCGATGTCCCATCAGGGCACGTCCAATGGGCGTGGTCATGGCGATCTTTCCCTGCATGATGTTCGCCTCGCTCTCGCCGACCAGCGTATAAGTGACGATGGCGCCGTTGCCGAGGTTCTTCATCTTGACCTTTGTCAGCATCTGAACCTGTTCCGTATTGATTTTCGACTCATCGATAACCTTTGCGTTCGCGATCAAATCCTGCATTTTGCTGATTTTCAACTCAAGCATTCCCTGTGCTTCACGTGCGGCGTCGTACTCGGCATTTTCCGACAGGTCGCCTTTGTCGCGAGCTTCCGCAATGGCTCTCGAGATAACAGGACGCTCGGCAATCATTTCGGCGAGTTCTTCGCGCAATTTGTCGAGGCCTTCCTGCGTTACATAGTGTGCTTCTCCCATTATGGTATCAAAAGTTAAAACAGTTAAAAAGAAAAGAATCCCACCCGCAGCGGGACCCTTTCCATTTCCGATATTTTATGCAAAGATATAACTTTTTTCAATATGCAGCAAGTATTTCGGTCGCCTTTTTACTGTCGAGACACAACTGCTGCTTAAGGAGTTCCAAGGAATCGAAGCGGTGTTCATCACGCAGTCGGGCGCAGAATTCAATGCGAAGATCGAGCCCATAGATATCCTGATTGAAATTGAGGATGTGCGTCTCGATGGTCCTGGCTCCGCCCATTCCCACCGTCGGCCGCATCCCGATGTTGCAGACGCCCTTGTAGCGGGCGCCGAGCACATCCACCCACACGGCATAGACGCCGTTGCAGGGCACCAGCTTCAGTGGCTCGTAGAGCTGCATGTTGGCCGTAGGGAATCCGATCGTCCGGCCAATCCGGTTGCCGGCCACAACGACGCCGCAAAGCTCATAGCGGTAACCCAACATCTGCTCGGCGCAGATCACTTCGCCGTCAAAAAGCGCATTGCGAATCATCGTCGAACTCACGGAACCCTTATCGGTCGCATATTCTTCCACACGTACGGGCGTCACACCGCAGCGTGAGACGACTTCCATCATCTGCTCCGGATTATCGAACCGGTCGTGGCCGAGCCTGTGGTCGTAGCCGATAATCAGCGTAGTGACCCCAAACCGCTTCACCAGGTATTCCTTGACAAAATCTTCGGCCGAAAGTTCGCTGAACGCACGGCTGAACGGAAGGACCTCAAAACGATCCACTCCGTAGTCCAGACAGCGCGCCCGCTTCTCCTGAAGGGTGGTGAGCAGCCGGAGACGGTCGGCATCCTGCTGGAGAACGCTGCGCGGATGGGGCCAGAACGTCACCACGACGCTCTCCTCGCCCCGGGCGCGCGCCTCCTCGCAGAGCCGTCCGAGCACCTGCCTGTGCCCAAGATGCACCCCGTCGAAGAAGCCGGTAGCCGCTACAGCCATTTCACCAGTTCAAAATCCTGCCGATGCGGCAGTTCCGGATGCTTGGCATAGAGACGACCTGCCGACTCATAGGTTCCGGACACCTCCGGAACGATCGTCGCACGGTAGGTGGCCACACCTTTCTCGAAATGCTCCATCTTGAAATCGTACAGCTCCACGATGTGATGCTCACCCTTCGCGTTCCTGTCGGTCAGGATGATCTCAGCGCCCAGGTCTTCCGGATCGAGGTCGCCAATCGAGACCACCAGCTCATAGTTGTACGTCTGGCCGAGGGTCAGGGACGTACCCGACGCACGCGTGAAGGAACGCACTTCGATGTGAGGCCACTCCCTGCGCACGCGCTTCTTCCAGAAGGCGATGTCGCGCGCGAGGCTGAAATCATCGGCCAGCAGGTGTTCGGTCCGTTCTTTCAACGGCTCGTAGTACTTGTTGCAGTAGTCGCTCATCATCCGGTTGGTAGTAAAGTTGCAAGCCACGAGCGCCACCGTATTCTTGATGATTTCAATCCATTGCTTGGGCAGACCGTCCGTGTTCTTCAAGTAGAAGCTGGGAACGATTTCCGTCTCAAGGATGTTGTAGATCGTAGAAGAGTCGAGGTCGTCCTGGAAGGCCTGGTTGTCGTAGGTTCTTTCCATCTTCAAGGCCCAGCCGGCACCCGGCTTATAGCCCTCGACCCACCAACCGTCAAGCACGGAGAAGTGCATCACGCCGTTCATCACCGCCTTCTCGCCGCTGGTGCCGGAAGCTTCCTGAGGACGCGTGGGGTTGTTCATCCACACGTCCACGCCCTGCACGAGCAGTTTGGCGATGGTGATGTCGTAGTTCGGCACAAACACGATCTTGCCCAGGAACTGCGGCATCTTGGAGATATCGATGATTCGCTTGATCAGGTCCTGGCCGGCCTTGTCGGCAGGGTGCGCCTTGCCGGCGAACAGGAACTGGACCGGGCGGTCCGGATTATTGATAATGTCGTTCAGGCGGTCGAGATTGCTGAAGAGCAGCGTAGCCCGCTTATAGGTGGCGAACCGGCGCGCAAAGCCGATGGTCAGCACGTCGTCGCGCAAAGTCTTGCGGATCTTCACGATTTCGCGCGGAGAATAGTGGCTCGTCAGCGAGGTGTCGGCCATCACCTCCTTGACCGTATCGATCAGGCGCTTGCGAAGCAGTTGACGCGTCTTCCAGATTTTCTCGTCGGGCACTTCGTAGATGCCTTCGAAGCAACGTTTGTCGTAATGGTGCGTCTGGAACTCGTCGCCGAACACCTTGGCGTGGATCTCTTTCCATTCCGGAGCCGTCCATGTAGGATAGTGGACGCCGTTGGTAACGGAGCTCACGTGGAGTTCTTCGGGCAGGTAACCCGGCCACATCGGCGCGAAGATCTTCTGGCTCACACGGCCGTGCAGCCAGCTCACGCCATTGATTTCCTGCGAAAGGTTGGCAGCCAGGAAACTCATCGAGAACTTCTCGTTCGGATTCTCAGGATGGATCTTACCCATGCTCATGAAGGTCTGCCAGTCGATCTTCATACGTTCCGGATAGTGGGAAATATAGATGCGGAGCAGGTCCTCCGAGAAGGCGTCGTGACCAGCCGGCACCGGGGTATGGGTGGTGAAGAGCGACGAGGCCCGCACCACTTCCAATGCCTCCGGGAACGAGAGGTTATCGTTCTGGATCAACTCGCGCAAACGCTCGAATCCGCAGAAGGCGGCGTGTCCCTCGTTGCAGTGATACACATCGACCTGGATACCCAGCGCCCGGAGGGCCCGGATACCGCCCACGCCGAGCAGCATCTCCTGCTTCAGGCGGTTTTCCCAGTTGCCGCCGTAGAGCTGGTGCGTCACCTCGCGGTCTTCCGGGATATTGTCTTCATAGTCGGTGTCCAGCAGGAACAGGTCGGTGCGACCCACTTCCACCTTCCAGATGCGGGCATTTAGGTTACGGCCCGGGAAGGCAACGCTGACTGTCACCCAGTTGCCGTCCTTGTCGCGGACCGGCGAAGCCGGGATCTTGGTGAAGTCCTGCGGCTCATAGTCGGCAATCTGGTCGCCGAAAGCCGACAGGCGCTGCGTGAAGTAGCCGTGCCGATACAGGAGACCTACCGCCGTCATGTTGACTTTCATGTCGGAAGCTTCCTTCAAGTAGTCACCCGCCAGGATGCCCAGACCGCCGGAGTAGATCTTCAGCGACGTGTCGATGCCGTACTCCATGCAGAAGTAAGCCACCCGCGCGCCCTTGCGATTCTCTTTCTCGGCCATGTAAGCGCTGAACTGGGCATACACGGCGTCGAGACGGCTCAGGAACACGGGATCCTGCTCCAGCTTGCGGTACTGCTTCAACGGAATCTTGTCGAGGAAGAGCAGCGGATTGCCGCCTGTCTTCTTCCAGAGGTCCGGATCGATGCTGCAGAACAGGTCGATAGCCGGCTGGTTCCAGCACCACCAGAGGTTCTTTGCCAGTGCATCGAGATGGCTGAGCCGCACCGGCAGTTCCCGGCCGATGAAGACGCTCGCCCACGTAGGTTGTCCCGCGGCGTAGCGTGCAACCGACTGCTGGCGGTCGTCAGAAACCTCGGTAAAGTCCTTGCGGGTCGCCTGGACCTTTTTAATGGCGGCGGTATAAGCTTCCTTATAGTAGACGATATTATTGCTCCATAGTGCGATTTCCGACACTTTCTTCGCATTTTCGCGGTACATGGAAGCCTGCTTGCCATCAAGGCCGGCCACTTCCACGATGCGGTCCACCACGCGGTCGACCACCTCGGCGTAATTCGCGTCGTTGCGACGGATGATCGTGATGCCCGGATGCGGCCCTTCGAAATGGTCCTCCACCCAGAGGCCGAAACCGGCCAGGGAGGTGGTCGTCGTGGGCACCTTGAAGGCCAGCGACTCCAGCGGCGTATAGCCCCATGGCTCATAATACGACGGGAACACCGTGAGGTCCATGCCGATCAGCAGGTCGTAGTACGTCATGTTGAAGATGCCGTCATCACCGTTGAGATAGGTCGGCAGGAAGAAAACATTCACCTTGGAACCCACAGCGTTGTTCAGGTTGAGCTCCCGCATGCGGCGCATCACGACGTCGTAGTCGTCCATCAGATAATGGCTGGTCTGGGTAGTGTATGAACTGCCGTTGCCGCCCAACTTGGCGAGCAGTTCCTTGTCAGGACCGTTGTTGCCGGAAGGGACCATGATAAACGCCAGGATCTTCCTCGTGGAATTGCCCCGCTCTTCGAGTTTGCCCAGCGCATCAAGGAACACGTCGATACCTTTGTTGCTGTACTCATAGCGTCCGCCGATGGACACCAGCAGGCAATCGTCGGAGAAATTCTCTCCGGCCATTGCGGAAGCCACCTCCAATAATTTGAGGCGGGCTTCCTCCCGGCAGTGGTCAAAGCGGTCTTCCGCCGGAGTAAAGCTGTTTTCGAATCCGTTCGGCGTAATCACGTCGCAGGCCCGGCCGAGGAACTGCTTGCACTCGCGGGCCGTGATCTCGCTGACCGTCGTGAAAACGTCGGCCGTGACGGCTGTCGCCTTCTCGAGCGAATGGCGGGCCACCACGCCGTATTCATGTGCAAGGCGGTCGGCAGCGAGGGATTCCAGCCCGTCGTAGAGCGAAATATTCTTGCCGGCCACGCAACGGCCGATGACCGTTGCATGGGTGGTGAAGATCGTGCCGATAGGCAGGTTCGACATCTTGATATAGAGCAGGCCTGCGCCGGTCATCCATTCGTGGAACTGCGCAACCACCTTCTCATGCGGCTTCACATAGTAGCGCACGAAACTCTCGATGACCTTTCCGGCCGCAAAACCGAACAGGGCCGACTCCACATAATCCCAGTTTCCGCTGATGGAATCGACGCCGAAACGCTTCCAAAAGTCAGCCAAAAGGGTGTCCTTGCGGCTGATGAAGGCCGTGAAATCAACCAGGATGGCCACCGGGTTGCCGGCTACGTTCCAATGGCCCACGCGGACGCGGAGACCTTCCTCCAAAGCAGCGCTGCGCCAGGAACGGAACAGGGCCGGATCTTCTGTAAATTCCGGGTTCTGGGCAACATCGCGCCAGACATCGGGACCGATATGTATATGATGATTCTTCTTAAATGAAGTGCCTAAATAGAGGGATTTAGTGGCAATAACCGTATGGATGCCGCCTACCTTGTTACATACTTCCCAACTTGTCTCGAACAGGTAGTCGGGCATCGTGAATTTATCTTCCATCGCGAATTATTTGGTTTTCTTGACTTTCAGTTTTTCCTTGACGCGGAGCTCGAAGTCCGCGAGGACGTTCATGTAGTTGATGAAGGCCTCGTAGGGCGTGTCGTACGGATTGAAATAGCTGTGGACACTGCCGTCGGAGAAGAATTTCGTGCACATGTAGTAGAAATGGTCACTTTCCTGCAAGCGCCGGAACATGGCCACGAGGTTGTCGTCTTTCGTCTTGTACACGTCGCCTTCCAGAGCATACAGCTTATTGAAGGCCTCTTCCTGCAGCTCGTTGCCGAGCCAGGCGCTGGTGTCGCGCTCCTCGTCCGCCCACGAAATCGGATACGGCACATGCAGCGGGGCCACCGGCTGGTAGCGCTGCGCGGCTTCCGACGGCGTGCAGAAGTCGATGTTCCGGGAGAGGATGGCAGCGGGCAGGGCGTTCATGAAATCGAAGATGCCGCTGGCACTGCGCTGGTGCTCGCCGAAGGTTTCATAGTCCATGAACAGGCACAGCACGTCGTCGTTCTCAAGGGCGGAGACAGCCCAGTCGGCGAACTTGCCGGCGGTCAGGGGCCATCCGTTCCAACCCTTGTCGGAGAAGCGGAACGCGATGTCGTCGCTGAGGATGAAATTGCGCAACAGAAGCTTCAGGCGCGGGTTGATGGCGTTGACATACACGAAGTCCGGGCTCTTCCAGCCGAGGATGTGCTTGGCGCCCTCGGTCAGCATCACATTGTAGCCTATATCCGCCACGGCAGCGCCGATGGCGTCGGAATACACCAGCTCGGTGTTGCGGAACACCGTGGGTTTGACGCCGAACAGGCGTTTCATCAGGTCGGAATGCTGTTTGACCTGCTTCTTGAATTCGGCCTGCGAAGCCAGGGAGGCCAGGGAATGGGAATAGGTCTCGGCCAGGAATTCCACGCAACCGGTGGCGGCCAGGTCCTTGAAGCTGTCGATCACCTCGGGCGCATAGCGCTCGAACTGCTCGACGGCCACGCCGGAAATGGAGAAGGCCACCTTGAAGGCCCCGTTGTGACGCAGGATCAGGTCGTGCAGCATGCGGTTGGCGGGCAGATAGCACCGTTCCGCCACGCGGCGCACGATGGTACGGTTGGAGAAATCGTCCAGGTAATGGTAGTCGTTGCCGATATCGAAGAAGCGGAACTGCCGCAGCCGGTCGGGCTGATGGACTTGAAAGTAGAAACAGACTGACTTATTCATGGTTGTACTTTTTTATTTTCCTTCAATGGCCGATTCATAGACGCGCCGTACCTTGACGGCTGCGCTATCCCATTTCAAATTGTCGACTTCCTCGCGTCCGCGCTCCGCGGCCAGGTTGGAGAGCGCGGGATAGTTGAGAAGTCCATACATGGCGTCTGCCAGGGCGTTCACATCCCAGAAGTCCACCTTGATGGCGTACTTGAGCACTTCCGCCACGCCCGACTGCTTCGAAATGATGGTCGGGACATCGGTCTTCATGGCCTCGAGCGGCGAAATGCCGAAAGGCTCGGAGACGGAAGGCATCACATAGACGTCGGACAGGGCGAACATCTTCTGCACGTCGTCGCCGCGCAGGAAGCCTGTGAAGTAGAACCGGTCGGCGATGCCGAGCTTGGCCACGTACCGGATGCAGCGGTTCATCATGTCGCCGCTGCCGGCCATCACGAAACGCGTCTCCGGGCAGACCTTCAGCACCTTCGCGGCCGCCTCGATGAAATATTCGGGGCCTTTCTGGAAGGTGATGCGGCCCAGGAAAGTGATGACCTTCTCCTTGACGCCGCGTTCCACGGAGATCTTCTCACGGCCCGAGAAGTCCACGGCGTTGTGTACCGTGACGACCTTCGCCGGGTCGATGCCGTATTTATTGATCACGATATTGCGGGTAAGGTCGCTCACCGTGATGACCTTGTCGGCCTCGAGCATGCCACGCTTCTCGATTTCGAACACGCGGGTGTCGATGTTGTCGGCGCTGCCGCGGTCGAACGAGGTGGCGTGGACGTGGATGACCAGCGGCTTGCCCGACACGCGCTTGGCAGCGATGCCGGCCAGGTAGGTCAGCCAGTCGTGGGCGTGGATCACGTCGAACTCCTGTTCGGCCGCAATCGCGCCGGCCACCATAGCGTAGCGGGCCACCTCTTCCATGAGGTTCTTGCCGTACTTGCCCGAGAATTTGTATTTCTGGCGGAAATAGAACTTGAACTCCTCGCTCTGGTTGCGCTGCTCCTCCTCCACCAGCTCCGTAAAGTCGGTGGGATCGATGTAAGGATGCAGGTTGGAGCCCACGCGGAGGAACTGCACTTTGCCAAGATACTCGTCGACGTTGTGGAAGGTGTCGTACACGGCCACGTCGCTGGCGTTGATAATGCGCACCGACGTCTGGTCTTCATCGCCGCTGGCGGAAGGCATCACGAACAGCACCTCCACGCCGGCATGGGCCAGACCCTTTGTCATGCCGTAGCAGGCCGTACCCAGACCGCCTGCGATATGGGGCGGGAACTCCCAGCCGAACATCAGGACTCTCATAACGTTTCCTCCTTTCCCTTGTTATGGTTGATCAGATATTGTACGCGGAGGATTTCCGAAACGCTCAGCGCAGAATTGATGGCGCCGTGCGGGATGTATGGCGGGTCCCCGTCGTAGATTTCAGCCACGGCCGCGATGCCATGGACGTTGAGGTCTTCCTGGAAGCCGTCGATCAGTTCCTGCGCCTTGCGCGTGAAGGACGGACCGAACAACTTGAAATTGGCGTCGACATAGGCGCCGAGCAGCCAGGGCCGCGTACAGCCGTTGTGCGTGGCGGTATCGCGCTCGATCTGGTTGCCGTCGTACCGCGAGCGATAGAGCGGATTTTTCGGCGAGAGGGTGCGGATGCCGCGGGTGGTCACCAGTTCGCGATCCACCGCATGCAGGATTTCAGCCTGCACCTCCTCGGAAACAGGGCTGTACGCCAGCGAGCAGGCATATAGCTGGTTGGGACGCGTGAACACGTTCTGTCCCTCTTCATCCACATAGTCGGCCAGGTGACGGCGGGCTTCCACCCAGAACAGGTTGAAGAAGCAGGCCTCGATGGCCGCCTTGACCTCTGCGCAGCGTTTAGTGAGCGCGCCCGGCTTGCCGTAGCGCGTCTCCATATCGAGCACGAAACAAACGGCATTGTACCAGAAGCAGTTGGTCTCCACCTGGTAGCCGCGGCGCTCCGTCACGGGCTTGCCGTCCACATATGCGTTCATCCAGCTGAGCGCCACACCGGGCTGTTCCGCCCAGATCAGGCCGTTTTCGCGGACTTTCGCCTCGGGACGGCCCGACAGGTAGCTTTGCACAACCTTCTTGAGGTATTTGCCGTATTTCTTCCAGGCCCCGGCTTCGTCGCCGGTAAACTTGATCAGCTGCTGCACGGCCTCCACCAGCCGCAGCGGCGATTCCACCTGGTTGCTTCCGTGGAGGAACTCTTCGGATCGCTCTTCCATGAGGTCCGAAAGGATCTTCTCGAAGAGCGCGGCGTCACCCTTGTTGCAGAGCGTCAGGCCGGGCAGGGCGAGGCAGGTTTCGCGCATGCCGCCGATCTCATGCCAAGAAAAGCCGGTGCAGATGCGGACACGCTTGCCTTCGCAGGCGAAGAGCTGTTCGGCCGCCGCTTTCAGGCAGTCGTCGTAGTTGTCGCGCGGCATCCGGCGCTTGGCCTCGCGGGTGAACTGGGCCTTGAGGTTCCTGGGTGATTCGGGCTGTGTGGAAGCCGAGAAGATGATGCTCTCCCCCTTGGCCATCGGCATCTCGAAGAAGCCCGGCACCAGCAGGTCTTCCTGGCAGTCGAATCCGCGACGATACTCCTCCTTGTAAACAGTATTGCGATACCAATCCGGAGCATGGACATATTCGCAGGGCTTGGATACCTGGAGGTGGAGCGTCGGGAACCCCTGGTACATGCAGAACGCCGCGCCGTTTTCCACCGGCGTGTAACGCGTATTGGCATCGTTGTTGGCGGTGGTCAGCGCATGGATGCTGCGGTAGGCCAGATAGGGTTTGAGACGCAGGACCGTGTGGGAATGGGCGTCGAGCAGCGTGTAGCGGATCAGCAGCTGGTCGCACCCCACCACAAAAAGGATCTCCTTCTTGAACAGCATGCCGCCCACCCGGTACGTGATCACCGGATAGGGATTCATCTCGAAATCGACGATGTACTTGTGGCCGCGCGGCTCATAGATGTCGCCGTAACAGTGGATACCCAGGTTGAACGGCATCCCGTGCTGCACCAGTGTCTCGTCGAGCGACGAAAGCAGCATGTAGCGGTGACCGCCGAACCGCTCGATCGGCACGGCCATGAGCCCATGGTACTTGCGGGTATTGCACCCGACGATGGTCGTGTTGCAGTAACCACCAGCCCGGTTGGTCGCGAGCAGCTCCCGTTTGAGGGAGTATTCGAGGTTCACGAGTTCCGCTTTGTTGAATTGCAAATAAGCCATTGGATTGATGAACGATTATTAAACTGCAAAGTTACTGAAAATTATCATTTATCATAAGATATCTTGCGAAGAATCTGCACCGAACGGCTGGGCAGGTACAGATAGAGGGTTTCCGCTTCGCCTTCCGTCACCGTAAGATGGGCTACGGAGTCGTCGTTGCGGCTGAATCCGCCGAACTGCGCGGCGTCGCTGTCGAGCACGGTTTCGTAGCTTCCGCCCGGCACGGCGAAGCCGTAACGGTCGAACGACTGCTCCGGGTTGAAATTGAACGCGAACACCAGGCCCGCCCGTTCGAGCAGCAGCACTTTCTTCTCCTCGTCGCAGCGCAGGCACACCGGCGGGACGGCCAGCAGCGAAGTTTCTTTCGCCACGGAGAGCATGGCTTTCTCGAAAAGCCAGAGGCCGCGGTAGCGCAGGTCGGGATTGTCGACCAGTGACCACTGCCGGCGGGCATAGAAGAACGACCAATTGTTGCCCTCGCGCGGGAAATCGATCCATTCGGGATGCCCGAATTCATTGCCCATGAACGTCAGGTAGCCGTCGCCGGCCGTAGCCAGCGTCACCAGACGGATCATCTTGTGGAGCGCAATGCCGCGGTCCACGATCAGATTCTGCGTCTTCCGCTCCATCGAATAGTACATCTCCTTGTCGATGAGCCGGAAGATGATGGTCTTGTCGCCCACCAGCGCCTGGTCATGACACTCCGCATAGCTGATGGTCCGTTCGTCGGCCCGCTTGCCCGAGAGTTCCCACCAGATTTCTCCCATGCTCCAGTGCCAGTCGTCACGCTCCTTGATCCATTTGATCCAATGGTCGGCTACGCCCATGCTCATGCGGTAGTCGAAACCCACGCCGCCGTCGCGGATCGAGGCGGCCAGCCCGGGCATGCCCGACATGTCTTCGGCAATCGTGAACGCGTTGCGGTTCAGCTCCTTGACCAGGATATTGGCGAGGCCCAGATAGGTGATGGCGTCTTCGTCCTGCCCGCCGTCGAAGTAACAGGGATAACCGCTGAAATCGCGTTCCAGGCCATGGTCGTAATAGAGCATGCTCGTCACGCCGTCGAAGCGGAAGCCGTCGAGGCAATATTCTTCCATCCAATATTTGAGGTTCGAAAGCAGGAAGTGCAGCGTCTGTCCCTTGCCGTAGTCAAAACAGCGGGATCCCCAGGCGGGATGCTGTCCGCGCGGTCCTTCGTGGAAGTAGGTGGTCAGCGACCCGTCGAGCCGGCTGAGGCCCTCGATCTCATTGCTCACCGCGTGGCTGTGCACCACGTCCATGATCACGGCGATGCCCGCCCTGTGGGCCGCGTCGACCAGCGCCTTGAACTCCTCGGGCGTGCCGAAGCGGCTGCTGAGCGCGAAGAAATTCGACACCTGGTAGCCGAAACTCCCATAGTAGGGATGCTCCTGAAGGGCCATGATCTGCAGCGTGTTGTAGCCTGTCTCGATGACACGCGGCAGCACCTGTTCGCGGAACTCCGTGAACGATGCCACCTTCTGATCCTCGGAGCTCATGCCGATGTGCACTTCGTAGATGAGCGGGTTGGCGATCTTCGGCCCGCGCTTCTTGCGCCAGCGGTAAGGTTTCTCCGGCGCCCAGACCTGGGCCGAGAAGATCTTGGTCTGCGGGTCCTGGATGCAGCGGGTGGCATAGGCGGGGATGCGCTCTCCCCCGCCGCCAGGCCATTCCACGTACCATTTGTAAAGGTCGCCGTGCGAGATTCTCTCGCCCGGCACGCGCAATTCCCAGTTGCCGCCGCCGGCAGGTGCCAGCGCCCACTCCTCGCTCCGTCTCCAACCGTTGAAGTCGCCGATCAAATAGATTTTGGAAGCGTTGGGCGCCCACTCGCGGAACACCCATTCGCCATTATCCCGGTGCAGGCAATAATAGAGGGCGCCGTTGATGGCCTCTTTCAGTGGTTTCCCATAGCCGGCGATTTCCTGTTTGCGGATCAGAATCTGCCGGTTGCGACGCTCGACCACCTGTTTGTAGGGCTCGAGCCACGGATCTTTCTTATAGATTTTCATCGGATTCCTCCTTCATGAGTTGTTCGACTTGCAGCTGGTTGCCGCGGATGTAATTGCGACACCAGCGGATGAGTTCCATGGCCTTCTTCACGTCGGCGCCTACCGACGAGAGATCCCGTTGCGGGTCCTCGATCCGGGCTATCAGCGCCTCCAGTTCGGCATAGGCCTCTTCGTATTTCTTTTCCGTATCCATAGACATTATCGTTCTCTTTTCACTTTTTGCACTGTGGCCTCGACAGTGCCGTCGCGGAACATCAGCGAGAGCCGGTCGCCGGGGGCGAAGGCAGCGGCGCTGTCGGTGCGGCGGCCGTCTTTCAGGGCGATCAGGAAGCCGCGTTCCAGGGCGCGCTGCGGATTCACGGCATCGAGCCGGAGTTCCAGCGCCTCGACGGCGCGCAGTGCATCGTCATAGCGCCGCTGCGCGGCATGCGCTACCCGCAAGGCCAGCGCGTCGAAGACGCCCTGCTGGGCAGCCGCACGCGTCCGGACCGCCAGGTGCAGCCGCTGCACCAGCGTGTCAATCCGCCAGGCTTCTTCCGCAAAACGGTCGACCAGCCAGTCGGCCAGCGCCGTCGGCGTTTTCACATACGTATGCGCCACCTGGTCGATGATATGGTAGTCGTGGTCGTGCCCGATGGCCGTAAGCACCGGCAGCGGGAACTGCGCCACGTTGACCGCCAGGTCGTAATCGTCGAAACACACCAGGTCCATCGCGCCTCCGCCGCCGCGCAGGACCAGCACGGCGTCGAAAGCATCCGCCTCGGCCGCCACGGCATCGAGCGCCGCAATGATGCTCGCCGGAGCCCCCTCGCCCTGCATCAGCGCCGGGAACAGCCGCAGCGAAAACTGAAAGCCGTATTCGTTCTCGGTCAAGTGCCGGCGGAAATCGCGCCAGCCGGCCGCCGTCTCGCTCGAAATCACCGCCAGCCGCCGCGGCAGCACCGGCAACGGCAGCATCGCATTCATCCCGAACATGCCCTCCGCCTGCAGCCGGGCAATCGTCCGCTGGCGGGCCAGCTCCAGTTCCCCGACCGTGAACGAGGGATCGATGTCGTACACCACGAGCGACAGACCGTACAGCGCCGAATAACTCACCTGCACCCGCACCAGGACAGACATGCCCGGCTCCAGGGAGCGCCCCGTCTGGGCGGCGAAATAGGGCTTGATCATCCGCCAGGTCGAGGCCCAGACGACGGCGGGCGCCTTCGCTAGCAGGGCGTTCGACTGCGCATCCTTCTCCACCAGCGTCAGGTAGCAGTGTCCGGTCGGATTCTGCTTGAGTTCACTGATCTCAGCCTGCAGCCACAACGTTTCGCAGAAGCCCTCTTCAAGCACCTGCTTCACCCTTTCCTGCAACGCCAGCAGGCCAATTTGATCCTTCGCATCCATATCCTTACAAATATACGAAATAATCTGAGAATTTTTGTACTTTTGTACTACCAATTCTCCGCAGAAATGATCATCAAGCAGGCCCTTTTTGCCGGAAGCAGCCAGCGTACCGACCAGAAGCCGAAAATCCGCCATCCGGAATTCGCCTTCATCGGGAGGAGCAATGTCGGAAAATCCTCGCTCATCAACCGTCTCTGCGATCAGAAAGGCCTCGCCCACACCTCTTCCACACCCGGCAAGACACAACTCGTCAATCATTTCATCATCAACGACTCCTGGTACCTGGTCGACCTGCCGGGCTACGGCTATGCAAAGATGGGCAAGAAGGGCCGCGAAAAGCTGCAGGACATCATCAGCGACTACATCCTGCATTCGGAGGAGATGGTGCTCCTGTTCGTGCTGCTCGACGCCCGGCACGACCTGCAGGCCATCGACCGCGACTTCATCGCCGAACTCGGGGCGGAAGGCATCCCCTTCGCCCTCGTCTACACCAAGTGCGACAAACTGGGCGTCAACGCGCTCAAGGCGCAGATCGAGCGCAACGAAGCCCTGCTCCGTGAAACCTGGGAAGAACTCCCGCCCGTTTTCTGCACCTCGTCCGAAACGGGCCAGGGACGCGACGAACTCCTGAACTACATCGAAACTATCCTGCAAAACCTATAAAAACTTCAACCCATGCAAGAATACGATCACAAACTGAAGATTTTCGCCTGCAGCGGCTCCCGCGCCTTCGCCGAGCAGATCGCCCAGAAACTCAACACGAAACTCGGCGATTCCGAGCTGACCGTCTTCAGCGACGGGGAGTTCCAGCCGCAATTCACGGAAAGTGTCCGCGGTTCCGCCGTGTTCATCGTCCAGAGCACCAATCCGCCGGCCGACAACCTCTTCGAGCTTCTGCTGATGATCGATGCCGCCCGCCGCGCCTCCGCCTACAAGGTGATTGCCGTGATTCCGTATTTTGGCTGGGCCCGCCAGGACCGCAAAGACCGTCCCCGCGTGTCCATCGCTTCCAAACTCGTGGCCAATATGCTGACTGCCGCCGGCTGCGACCGCGTGATGACCTGCGAACTCCACGCCGCCCAGATTCAGGGATTCTTCGACATCCCGGTCGACCACCTCTGGGCCAGTTCGATCTTCATCCCCTATATCCAGGCGATGAATCTGGAGAACCTTTCCATCGCTTCCCCCGACATGGGCGGCGCCAAGAAGGCCAACGTCTATGCCAAGCATCTCAACGCCCCGCTGATCATCTGCCACAAGGACCGCTCCAAGGCCAACGTGATCGGCAGCATGACCGCCATCGGAGAAATCGAAGGCCGCAACGTGGTGATCGTCGACGACATGGTCGATACCGCCGGCACCATCACCAAATGCGCCGAAGTGCTGATGGAGCGCGGCGCGCTCAGCGTACGCGCCGTCTGCACCCACCCGATCCTCTCCGGACCGGCCTACGACCGCATCAACGCCTCCGCCATCCAGGAGTTCCTCGTGGCCGATACGATTCCGTTGAACCCGGACAAGGACAATTCGAAGTTCACCGTGCTGTCGATGACCGGCATGTTTGCCGACGTTATCGACCGCATCTACCATAACGAACCGGTCAGCGACCTCTTTATCCGTTGTTAGCCATGATTCTTGAACCCTCACGCGACATCGCCGAAGTCCACGACCTCATTGTCGGAAAACTGCGCGACTACTTCGCCGGCGCAGGCCTCAAGAAGGCCGTGTTGGGGCTGTCGGGCGGCATCGACTCCGCGCTCGTTGCCGCACTGGCCGTCGATGCACTCGGTGCGGAGAACGTCCACGGCATCCTCATGCCGTCGGGCTACTCTTCCCTCGGCTCCGTGACCGACTCCGTGGAACTGGCCAACAACCTCGACATCGGCTACGACATCATCCCCATCGAGAAGATCTACAAGCGGGCGATGATCGAGATGATCAAGTTCTTCGAACTCGGCAAATGGCACGTGGCGCAGGAAAACCTCCAGGCCCGCATCCGCGGCACCATCCTGATGACGTGGGCCAACCGCTTCAACGCACTGCTGCTCAACACGTCCAACAAGAGCGAATTGTTCACCGGCTACGGCACCCTCTACGGCGACCTCTGCGGTGCCGTGATGGTGATCGCCGACCTCTACAAGCTGCAGGTGTACGAGCTTTCCCGCTACGAGAACATCCTGCACGGCCAGGAACTCATCCCCGAATCGATTCTCACGAAAGCCCCTTCCGCCGAACTCCGCCCGAACCAGAAAGACAGCGATTCGCTGCCGGAGTACGAGCATCTCGATCCGGTGCTCCACGCCCTGTGTGAAGAGGATCTCACGCCCGAGCAGGTGGTGGAACGGGGTACCGACGCCGCCTTGGTCGACCGCATCGTGCGGCTGAAAAAAGGCGCCGCGTTCAAGGTGTTGCAGATTCCGCCTGTGATCGTGGTGGGCTCGCATCCCATTGTACCGGCATTCAAACAGATCTGATCCGATGAAAGTCTTCCTCCTGGCAGTCGTACTCCTGGCCCTGGCCGTCGCTGGCCTGGCTGTCACGATCCTGGTCAGGAAGGACGGAAAATTCCCCGACGGCGAGATCTCCCATAACAAGGAGCTGCGCCGCCGCGGCATCATCTGCGCCAAGGAGGAAGAACTACGCCTGTGGCGCAAACGCAACCCGAAAGCAGCGCTTCAGGGCAAGCGTCCCGACACCTGCCCCGAAGGCGGCTGCGAAGGCTGCGCCTTTTTTGAACCTGTCCCTTAACGGAAACCATGTTAGTCAAAACCTCCATCAAAGAACGCATCTGCTATGTAGAGATGCAGAACGCCGAGCATTTCAACTGTCTCAGCGAAACCATGTGCCACGAACTCACCGACGCCATCCGGTCGGGATATGAAAAAGAATGCGTGGGCATCGTGCTCAAGGCACAATGTTCCAAAGGCGTGTGGAGCGCCGGCCACGACATCCGCGAACTGCCTCAGGGCGGCGACGATCCGCTGGCTTACGACGTGCCGATGGAGAGATTGCTCCGCTGTGTGCAGGAGACGCCCATCCCCGTCATCGCCTGCGTCACCGGCACCGTGTGGGGCGGCGCCTGCGACCTGTGCCTGTCGTGCGACATGATCGTCAGCACCGACACGGCCACATTCGCCATTACGCCCGCCAAGATCGGCATCCCGTACAACGCCTCGGGCATCATGCATTTCATCAACCAGCTGGGCATCAACAAGGCCCGCGAGATGTTCTTCCTCGCCACGCCCATCACCGCGCAGGACGCCCTCAACGTGGGCCTCATCAACCGCGTCGCCAAGGCCGAAGACCTCGACCAGATGCTGGAAGAGCAGTTCCTCACGCCGCTGCGTCGCAACAGCATCATGTCGATCAGCGCCATCAAGCGCCAGTTCCGCGCCCTCAGCAAGGCCGCGAACCTCATCCCCTCCGAGACGTTCGAGCACATCAACGCCTACCGCACCAAGGTGTATAAGGGCACCGACTACCTCGAGGGCATCCGTTCCTTCCTGGAGAAACGCGCCCCCGTCTACAAAGGCAAAGCCAGCGATTTGGACGACTAGAGACGCTGTGTCACGAACCGGAAGAACGGGTCGATCTCTTTCTTGTTGGTAAAACGCACGATATACGCCTGGTCGCCCAGATCGTCGGCCAGGGCGGCAGGCACGCGGTCGCACAGACACATCACGGCGCCGTACTTCTCCATCACTTCCTGATGACTGTGGACATAAGTCTTTCCGTCGCGGCGTGAGGCGTAGGCGCAGTAGTACTGTTCGCCTTCTCCCTTGCGGCGCTCATCGAAAGCCACCATGTCGGCCCAGATCTGATAGACGTCGGTCGAATGGGCGAAGTTCATCATGTCGGGCGTGTAGCCTCCCGGCGGGCGCATGTTCACCTCCAGGCCAACGTAATCGCCCTTCTTGCCCAGTCCCTCGCGGTCGCGATCGAGCTGGAAATACTCCAGGTGAACAAAGCGGCTCGGCGTGTTGAACGCACGGACCGTGCGGCGGCCTATCTCAGCGAGCTTCTTCGGAACGGTTTTGTTGACCCAGTAGGTGGTGTCGAGGTTGTAGTGGACCACGTCCATCACGGGATCACAGAAAACCGAGTTGTTCTCAAAGATGGGCTCCAGCTTCGAGTTGTAGATGGCGTCGTAGCTCAGCAACTGGCCGGTGATGAACTCCTCGATGACGAAGAGTCCGTAGTTCGGATGCGCGTCGAACCATTCGGCCAGCTCGGCGTCACTACTGAGCTTGAAGGTGCCGGCGGCGCCCATGCCGCTGTCGGGCTTGGCAATCACGGGATAGCCCGTCTTCCTGACGAAGGACTCCACGGCCTTGCGGCCTTCCGAGCCCTTGATCTGCCGCGCCGTCGGGATGCCGCCCAGCGCGTAGTATTTCTTCATTTCCGACTTGTTCTTGATGGCGGCGATGCGGTCGTTCCGGATGCCGGTGGTCACGTTGAACTCGGTGCGCAGGCGCGCGTCCTGCTCGAGCCAGTACTCGTTGTTCGACTCGATCCAGTCGATCCGGCCGTACTTGTGGGCGAACCAGGCCACGGCGCGGTACACCTCGTCGTAGTCTTCCAGATTGTTCACCTTATAATAGTCCGTGAGACTCTGCCGAAGATTCCACGGGAGGTTTTCGTAGTTGGTGTCCGCAATGCCCAGCACGTTCACGCCGTTGCGCTTGGCGCCGGCGCAGAACTGCCAGTAGGTGTGTGGAAAATGGGGGGAAATAAAAATCAGGTTCATAAACAGATAAAATGCTCCTTCATCACAAATGCGGCGCATGGCGCCACGGGATATTTCATAGGCTTCTCCCCGGATCTCGGTACGGCCGCCGCTCACCTTGACATAGCCGCCGTCGCGGAACGTGTAGAAGCGGCGCCCCCAACTGTCGGGGAAAATGATGTCTTCGAACAGGCGCCGGCCGTGCAGTTCCATGCCGCGCACCTGCTCCAGATGCGGAATCAGGTTGATGTCGGTCAGGCCCAGGCCCTTGAGCCAGCGGCGGTACTGCGGGTCCACGGCCTCGTCGGCAAACTCCGGATGCGAATACACCCGGTCGGCGCAGTTCATCGAGCCGGCGCTGCAGCCCATCACCACGCCGGGATAATCCTTCAGCAGGGCGCCCAGGCCGATTTCGTGGATGAAGCGGTTCTGCGTGGGCGTATGTCCGCCGCAGAGCACCACCCAGTCGGCCTTCGTCACCAGTTCGGCGGCCCGATGGGCATTGTGCCGGTCGAGCATCGTGATGGAGGCGGTGGCGATGCCCGACTTGTGGATACAGTCGCTCATCCCCTTCTTCACCGACGCCGTGAAGCCCTTGTCGTCCGGCGCGGCGCTCACCAGCAGCACGCGGGGCAGCCTGCGGCCGCCCGTGGCCTCCGCCAGCGCCGCCTTGACCTCGGCCAGAAAGCCGTTGTCCTCCGTAAACCGCTCCTCGCCGTACCGCGTGGGACTCCCTGTCAAAAACAGTGTCATACGGCGGCAAAGGTAAGAAAAAAAGAAGTGACGGTATCGCCACTTCTCATTTTGTCCGGGTTGACCGGGAATCTTGTTACTTCTTCTTCAGTTCGTCGCGGATTTCGCGGAGGAGCTGGATGTCCTCGGGAACGACCGGTTCGGCGGGTGCCGGAGCGGGTTCTTCCTTCTTCTTGGTCATCTTGTTGATGCCTTTGAGCACGAAGAAGATACAGAGCGCGATGATGAGGAAGTCGACGGCAGCCTGGATGAAGTTGCCATAGGTGAGATACACGCCCGGTTTGACCACTTCGCCGGCGGCGTCGAGCACCTCGTGACGGAGCGTGACGGCCAGTTTCGTGAAGTCCACATTGCCGAGCAGCGCGCCGATGAGCGGCATGATGATGTCGGCGACCAGCGAAGAAACGATCTTGCCGAACGCCCCGCCGATGACCACACCGACGGCCATGTCCATCACGTTGCCCTTAAGCGCGAATTCTTTGAATTCTTTGATGAGTCCCATAGTTATTGTGTTTATTTGTTGTAAAGATAGTTATTTTTTCCGGATGATGTGCAGGCCGTCGCGCAGCGGAAGGATGAAATGCTCCACGCGGTCGTCGCCCGACACCAGGTCGTTGAAGGCCAGGATGCCGACGCTCTGCCGGTCGCGAGGCGTTTCCCCTGCATAGACCTTCCCGTCCCAGAGCACATTGTCGGCGACGATCAGGCCGCCGGGACGCACCTCGTCGACCACCGCCTGGTAATACGCCACGTAATCGCGTTTGTCGGCGTCGATGAATACCAGGTCGAAGGGGCCTGCCAGCGCCGGGACCACGTCGAGCGCGTCGCCGATGTGCAGCCGGATGCGGTCTGTCACCCCTGCCCGCTCGAAACCCTCCCGGATGAGGGTTTCCATCTCGTCGTTGATTTCGATGGTGTCGATGCGGCCGCCTTCCGGCAGGGCCATGGCCATCCACACCGTGGCGTAACCGGAAAAAGTGCCTATTTCCAACACCCGCTGCGGGCGCTGCAGACGCACGATCTCGCGGAGCAGCGCACCAACCGTGGGCCCGCAGACCTGGCGCCCGTGGCTGGTCCGCAGCCAGGACTGCCGTTCAATCCACGCAAGCGCATCGCCCTGCGGCGTATCACATTCCCGGAGATACCGTTCCAGTGCGTCCATCTATCTGAATATCAAAGTGGAAAGCCGTTCTTCCGACAATACGTCCACAGCCACCTGCTGCAACGAGGCCGCCGTGATGGCATTGATGCGACGGCGCACCTCGTCGTCGGACATGATCTCGCCGAACACCAGCATGCTCTTGGCCATGGCCAGCGCCTGCGCCTCGCCATTGTCCGACGACACCGCCAGCTGCCCCAGCAGCTGTTTCTTGGCCGTGCGCAACGCCCGGTCGGAAAGCGGCTTGTCGCGGAGCGCAGCCAGTTCGTCGTGGACCAGCGCGATGCACCGTTCCAGGTTGCCCTTTTCGCAACCGAAATAGATAAGGAACGACCCGTTGTCGGCAAACTGCGTGTACGAGGCGTCGATGGCATACACCAGGGCGTTCTTCTCGCGCAGCTTCTGGTTGAGCCGCGAGTTGGCGCCCGGGCCGCCGAGCAGGTTGGCCAGCAGGATCAGTTCCATGCGGCGCTCGTCGTAGTAGGAGAAGGCCGTGGTGCCGATGATACAGTTGATCTGGTGGTTCTTCTTGGCCACTTCCCGGGTGAAGCGTTCGCCCGACGACAACGCGGCCGTAGCGGGACGCGCTGGCTGAGGCGCCGGACGGTAACCGGCCGGAATGTATTTCTCGACCACCTGCCGCACGATCTTTTCGGCCCGCTGCGGCGTGAAGTTGCCCACCAGCGAGATGCACATGTTCTCGGGCAGGAAGTTCTTGCGGACATAGGCCTGCAGCGCCGCGGAATCGATGCTCCGCAGGCTCTTGGCCGTGCCGAGAATGGGCCGCGCCAGCGGGCTTTCGCCGAAGAGCAGGCGCTCGAACTCCTCGAAGATACATTCCGAAGGAGAGTCTTTGTACATATTGATTTCGTCGATTACCACGCAACGCTCCTTGTCGAGCTCTTTCTGCGGATAGGTCGAGGTGAATGCCAGTTCAAACAGCAGGTCGACGGCCTTGGCCGCGTCTTCCTTGAGCACGGTGGAATAGAGTACCGTCTCCTCCTTGGCCGTGTAGGCATTGAGCTCGCCGCCCAGCACTTCGAGGCGGTTGCTGATCTGCTGCGGGGTGCGGCGCGGCGTGCCTTTGAAGAGCATGTGCTCCGTCATGTGGGCGATGCCGCTGCGGTCTTCGGGTTCGTTGCGCGTGCCCGACCGGATGGCCAGCGCCGAATACGCCACTTGCGACCGGGTGCGCCGGAAAGCGAACTGCAGGCCGCATTCAAAAGTCTTTACATAAAACATGCGACAAAAATAGACAAATTATTCGTACATTTGTAGGTTATGGAACAATTCATCGTATCAGCACGGAAGTACCGCCCCAACAGTTTCGAAACGCTGCTGGGACAGGAGAACATCGCCCGGACGCTCAAGAACTCGATCCAGCGCGGACAGCTCGCGCATGCCTATCTCTTCTGCGGTCCGCGCGGCGTGGGCAAGACCAGTGCCGCCCGCATCTTCGCCAAGACCATCAACTGCAGCAATCCCGGACCGGACCTGGAGCCGTGCGGCGAATGTGAATCGTGCCGTTCCTTCGCGGAAGGCCGTTCCTACAGCATCCACGAACTCGACGCGGCCTCCAACAACTCCGTCGACGACATCCGTGCCCTGACCGACAAGGTGCGGATCCCGCCGCAGATCGGCCGCTACAGCGTGTATATCATCGACGAGGTGCACATGCTCTCGCAGGCCGCCTTCAACGCCTTCCTCAAAACGCTCGAGGAACCGCCGGCACACGCCATCTTCATCCTGGCCACCACCGAAAAGCACAAGATCCTCCCCACCATCCTCTCCCGCTGCCAGACCTTCGACTTCAACCGCATCAGCGTGGAAGACATGGTGCGCAACATGAAGGCCATCGCGGCCAAGGAAGGCGTGACCATGAGCGAGGACGCCATGCACATCATCGCCCAGAAGGCCGACGGCGCCATGCGCGACGCCCTCACGCTCTTCGACCAGACGGTGGCGTTCTGCGGCAAGGAGGTGACCTACGAGCAAGTGATCCGCAATCTCAACGTGCTCGACTACGATTACTATTTCTCCCTCACGGAGAACTTCCTGGCGGGCGACTATGCGCAGGCCATGCTCACGTTCGACCAGATCCTCTCCAAGGGATTCAACGCCCAGAGCTTCATCGGCGGCCTGAGCACGCATTTCCGCGACCTGCTCGTATGCAAGAGCCAGGCGGCCCAAACGCTGCTGGAGCTGGCTCCCACCGTGGCCCAGCGCTACCGCACCTTCTCCGAACGGTGCACCACCGGCTTCCTTTTCGAAGCCCTCGGCATCACCTCGGGCTGCGAAACCGCCTACAAGCAGAGCGGCAATCCCCGCCTCCTCATCGAGTTCGCACTGATGAAGCTCTGCAACATTACGGCCCGCTTCGCCGAGGCGCAGCGGCAGCCGCAAGTGCAGGCCCAGCCTCAGCCGAAACCGCAGCCGCAGGAGCAACCCAAACCCG
>LUZC01000021.1 GCA_001603505.1 Bacteroidales bacterium Bact_11
TGAGGATGCGCAGGGCATTCTGCCGGTTGTCGAGTTGGGAACGCGTTTCGGTGTTCTCCACAGTGATGCCGGTGGGAATGTGGCGGACGCGCACGCCCGTCTCCACCTTATTGACGTTCTGGCCGCCTGCGCCGGAGGAACGGAAGGTGTCCCACTCCAGATCGGCAGGATTGATCTCGATCTGGATGGTATCGTCGACCAGCGGATACACGAACACCGACGAGAAAGTGGTCTGCCGCTTACCCTGCGCATTATAGGGAGAGATGCGGACCAACCGGTGCACGCCGTTCTCGGCCTTCAGATAGCCGTAGGCGTAGTCGCCCTCGAACTGGATGGTGCACGACTTGATGCCGGCTTCGTCGCCTTCCAGCAATTCTGTGACGGTCATCTTGTAGCCGTTGCGCTCACCCCATCGGGTGTACATGCGCATGAGCATCGACGACCAGTCGTTCGACTCGGTGCCGCCGGCGCCGGAGTTGATGGTCAGCACGGCACCCAGGTTGTCGCCTTCCGCGCCCAGCATGTTGCGCAGTTCCAGCGCTTCAACCTTTCCGATCAGGTCACGGTAGGCTGCGTCGATGTCGTCGGAGGCGTCTTCCCCGAAGTCCAGCAATGTTTCCAGGTCGGAGAGCCCGGCCTCAAGGGCATCGTAACCGTCCACCCAGTATTTCACGGCCGAAACGCCTTTCATGAAAGACTCGGCAGCCTTAGGATCATCCCAGAAATCCGGAGCGGTTGTTTTCTTTTGTTTTTCAGCCAGATCTTCCCGTTTCCCGGGGATGTCAAAGAAACCTCCCCAACGTCTCTATCCGCTGTTTAATCGTTTTAATCTCTTCCGAGGTAATCATAAATCCGTTGTATTTCGTCGTATCCATAGCCGCGGCCGAGTGCGTAGCGGAAAAAACGTGCCTTGCGCCGCTCGGGGTCTGCCTCGCGGGCAATCTCCTTCCATTTGGCGCGCAGTACCTGTTCGCGCTTGGCGCCGGCGGCACCGGCGTCGATGGCTTCGAGCGCAGCGCCGATGGTGGCCGCATCGATGGCTTTCTGTTGCAAAGCTAGCTTAATTTTGAGATTTCCCCAACCCTGGAGCGCACTTTTGTCGCGCGCAAAGGCACGGGCATAGCGGGCATCATCCACGTATTTTTCACGACAAAGCGTTTCGAGCACCTCTTCCTGCTCCTGCGGCGAATGGCCTGAGAGCTTGCGGCGTATATCGCTCCGGCAGTATTCCCGCACGGAGCACAGCCGCATCATCTTCAGAAGCAGTTGCTCTTTTTCCATCATCAGAACTCGTAGCCTATCGACACGTAGGCCCCAACTGCCTGTTTGGTATAGTTCGACCACATGATGCTGGCCGACAGCGGACCGATCACCGAGTTGTAGGAATAGCCGAGACGGGCACCGATGATGGGCTTGCCTTCGAAGATTTCCGAGAGTTTCTCGAAATCGCGGGCATAGGAAGCGGATGCATAGACATAGTGGTTCTCGAATATCCGGGCCCGCGAGTCGAAGGTGGCGATGGTGAGCACTTCCCGGAACATGTGGGTGTGGGTGAATCCGATGAAGGGAATCTGCTGGTCGAGATAGCGTCCTTCCTGGCAGCCACCCATGAAGTTGCCCATCACCAACGGCACGTTCTCGCCGAAAATGGTGCGGTTGTCGAGCGAAAGCAGGAAAGCCAGCCGGTTTCCGGCGGGGATGATGCCGCACAGATGGGCCTGCAAAGTGCTGAAATTCTTGTAGTCGCCGAACGGGCTGTTGAGGTAGTATTGGAATCTCCCCTTGAAATGAATGCCATGGGTGGGGAAATACCGCTGGTCGCGGTGGTCCACTTCCGCACGGGCAAACGCACTCAGGAATTTGTTGCGTTTCAGGTCGGTGTCGTAAGTAGCCAGCGAGCCGGCTTCCGTGAGCAGGCGGCGGTAGTTGAAATAGTCCATGGAGACACCCAACTTGATGTCAAAGTCACGGATGTTGCTGGTGGAAAAGTCCACCGTGGCTTTGTGGTTGGTGAAGCCCATGTTGCTGACCATGTCCGTGTTGAGGATGTTGAGGTTCGAGGAGCGCATGGCATAAGCCACTCCGACCTGCGCCAGCGACGGGAATGCATAGGAGTATTTGAGTTCCGCCTGCATGTTGTAGGCCAGCTTCGCCCGGAGCGAGAACTTGGAGCCGTAGAGCGTGTGGGCATTGATATTGATGCCGAGCAGGATGGCGGCCACTTCCTCGCTGTCGAACCGGAAGCTCAGACCCAGTTCCGACGGACGGCCGGTGACGAAATTGAGTTCGAGGTCATACGGGTCGGTCTGGCCGCGCAGCAGGTAGGTCACCGACTGGAACGCCGAGGTATTGTAGAAACGGTTCACCTCGTTTTCCAGGTCCTTTCCACTGATGCGGGCTCCCGGTCTCAGCGGACTTTTCCGCATGATCAGGGACCTGTCCTTGGGGTTGAGCCCGTTGATGGTCACGGAACCCAACGTGATGGAGTCGCGGTCGAGACGCACGGCCTTGCGGTAGCGTTCCTGCTGCTTCATCGGGCCGATGAATTCGTGCTGGGAACGGTCGAGCCAGTCTTTCATCTTGCGCAGGTCCTCTTCCTTGGCACGACCGGCGGCTTCCCCGTTGTCGATCAGCGTACGCAGGCTCTGCGTGTCGAAGCTCAGGGTGTTGAAGCCCTTGGTGCTCGGCGTGATGAGGATGTCGGTGTTCTTGATGGCAGCCTCGAGCTTGGTGTCGGTGAAAAGGTCCATGATCTCGAGCGCCAGGTCGCCGATATTCTCGATCGTGGGTTCCGTGTTGTCGAGTTCGCCGAGTTTCACGCCGATGATGATGTCGGCCCCCATCCCACGGGCCACATCGACTGGATAGTTGTTGAGGGCGCCGCCGTCGATGAGCACCATGTTACCGATGCGCACCGGGGAGAAATACCCTGGAATGGCCATCGACGAGCGGATGGCGTCGACAAAATGGCCACTCTTGAAAATCACTTCCTTCTTGCTGACGACGTCGACCGCCACGCAGGCGAAAGGGATGGGCATCCGCATGAAGTCGAGTGAATCCTGGTAACCCACGGACAGCTTGGTGAAGAGGTTGTAGATGTTCTGTCCGTCCACCATGGCAAGCGGGATGTTGCTCAGGAGCGATGTGGCCTCTTCCGGGCGGCGCTGCATTCCGGCCAGACGGCTGTAGTCACCCGCCCCAAAGGGAATGCGCAGGATGTAGTCATCTTCATCGCGCATATTCTGGAACGAACGGCTGCTGCGGGGAATCCGATCGCTCATCACGAAGTTCCAATCCTGGGCCATGATGAGCGAGTCAAGCTCGTTGGCCGAGTAGCCGATGGCGTACAGGCCGGCGATGATGGCGCCCATACTGGTCCCGGCGATGTAGTCGATCGGGATGTTGTTCTCTTCCAACACTTTCAAGACACCGACGTGCGCGGCGCCCTTGGCCCCCCCGCCGCACAGCACGACGCCCACTTTCGGGCGCTGAGCCGCCGCGTTCAGGCAGAAAAGACTGACCAGAAGCAGGATGACGGAAATCTTCCTCATAATGCAGGATAATTAAACATTAAAAGTCGTAGCCCAGCGAGAAAAAGACGCCGAAACTGCGGCTGATATTAGACCAATGGCCGATCAACTGAATCGGACCGACAATCGTGTTGACAGAATAGCCGGCCGCAAAGCCATAGCTGTGCTCGTATTCCGACAGATGCCATTTATCCAGGTTCCATTCGAACATATAGTTGCCCATCAGCGTCAGGTAATGCTGCCGGTAGAGCCTGATGCGCAAATCAGCCCGCGCTATGTCAACCTTGTCAAGGCACGAATGCGTGTTGTTCATCCCCACGAACGGGACCTGCCAGTCACAGTAGCGACCAGCCATGTAGCCGCCCACCCGGTTTCCATAGAAGAGCGGATATATCTCCCCCTCTTTGTAGAATAGCCACCGGTTGAAGGTCTGGGGAATCAGCGTCACCCGATTTCCGAGCGGGATGGCAAACTTCATGTTCAGCCGCCCTTCGTAGAAGAACGTGTAGTTGTAATGGACTGCTCCTCCGAAATTCATCTGAATTCCTCCATTCGGGAAATAACTGTCGTTCATATTATCGATGCCCCAGTCGAGGAAGGCCTTCCAATCATGGTTCTTGTAGGGTGTGCCGCTGTCGATCAGTTCGCTATAGTAGTCAAAACCGGCACCGAGCTTGACGTCGGCGCTTTTCCACCCCGTGAACTGGTAGAACGACGTCGCCGAGAAAACGTTGTAATGCAGCGATCGCAGGATTTCACCATTATAAATATCGGAAACCTGCATGTGCTGCTGCTTGACGCCCACGTTGAACTGCGACAGATTGTGGAACGTATAACCATAGTTCAATGCCATGAAGGGCTGGGCGCTCAACTTCGTCGACCAATCGAGTTTCGAGCCGAACAGCTTGTGCTTATTGAGACTGACACCCAGCAGGATGGCCGCCATTTCCTCGCTGTCGAACCGGAATCCGACACCGGCCTGGTGCAGCCGCTCCGGGCTGAAATGAATTTTGAGGCGATACCCCTCATCTTTCGTACCGGCAATGGAATAGGAGATTTTGGTAAAGGCCTTGGTGTTGTAGAAGGTCGCCATGGCGTTGTCCATATCTTCGCCGGAAACGATCTTGCCGGGGCCGATGTCGGTCTTTGAAAGCAGCCACGTCATGTCGTCGGCATCAGATCCCTGGATTTCCATCTGGGAGATGAGCACGGAATCGCGGCTCAGGTCGATGGCGTGGGGCCGCCGTTCCTTTGGCGCGTTCGGAAAGGTTTTCAGGTGTTCGGAAAGCGACTGAAGCTGCGGAAGAACCCGCTGTGCCGCCACAAGACCGCTGTCGACCAATGCGTCGACACTCTTTTCATCGAAAGCCAGCACGCCATAAGCACTGGTATTCGGCTCGATGATGATGTCGGAAGCGGCGCGGCCCGACTGGTATTTCTCGCCATTCATGATGCTGAGCATCGTGGCCACCATTTCGGGTATGGTCTGCTGTTTGTCGGTCTTGTCTTTCTTGAAATGGTGCAGGTCGACGGTGATGACATAGTCGGCTCCCATCTTCTTGACCACATCGACCGGCAGGTTGTTGAGCATACCGCCGTCGACGAGATACTTGTCGCCATAGGGCACGGGAGCAAAGTAGCCGGGGATCGACATGCTGGAACGGATGGCGGTCACGATATTGCCGCGGTGGAACACCACCTCCTCTTTGGTGTTGAGGTCGACGGCCACACAGGCAAAGGGAATGGGCAGCGTGTTGAAGTCGATGTCATCCTGATAACCCACCGAGAGTTTGGTAAAGAGCTGGTCGAGGTTCTGGCCCTCCACCAGGGCGGAAGGCATGTTCCGCAACAGGTCTGTCCCGGTCATGGAGCCGGCCTCGGTCTCTTCGGTGAAATTCCGCCGGTTCATGAAAGGAATGGTAAGGATGAATTTGTCTTCCTCTTTCTTGTTCGCATACGACACATCCTTTCGGCTGATCACGTCTTTCATCAGCAGGTCCCAGTTCTGGGCGCGGACGAGTGAATCCATTTCGTCGGCAGTATAGCCCAGGGCATAGATACCGGCCATGATGGAGCCGATGCTGGTGCCGACGATATAATCGACGGGGATTTCCATTTCCTCGAGGATCTTGAGCGCACCGATATGGGCCATACCCTTGGCGCCGCCACCGGAAAGCACGACACCCACCTTGGGCCGCTGGTTTTGCGGTGCGGGTGCAACATCGGGGTTATCTTCCGCCCAGACGGCGGGAACGGACAGGACAAACGTCAGGAAGAAAGCAAGAAATCTATTCATTGGATGCGGATTTATCGTTTTTAAGGCCCCGGCCGGCCAGCAGACCGCACGCGGCGAGGATATCTTCGCCACGCGAGGCGCGCAGCGTGGTAGTAACGCCGGCCTTCTGCAGGCGGGCCTGGAAAGCGGCGATGACTTCCGGAGTGGAAGTATGGAGCGGAGAATCGGGGATGGCGTGGAACCGGATGAGATTGACCCGGCACGGAATCCCGCGCAGCAGCCGAGCCAGGGCGTCGGCATGGCGGGGCGTGTCGTTGACCCCCGCAAACATCGTGTACTCGAAGCTCACGCGGCGCTGCCCCGTAAAATCGTAGCGGCGGATCAGGGCGAGCACCTCCTGCAGCGGCCAGCCTCTTTGCACGGGCATCAGTTCGGCACGCTCCTCGGGGAAGGGGTCGTGGAGGCTCACGGCCAGGTGACAACGGCTTTCATCGAGGAACCGCTTCAGGTTCGGAAGTACGCCGATGGTGGAAACCGTTACCCTTTTCGGGCTCCAGGCCATGCCCCATTCAGCGGTGATGACCTCCAGCGCACGGGAGACTTCGCCCCAGTTGTCGAGCGGCTCGCCCATCCCCATGAACACGGCATTGGTGAGCTGGTCAGCCTCGTCGATGCCCAGCAGCTGGGAAAGGATCTCCGCCGCGGTGAGGTGGCCGTGGAAGCCGCCGCGGCCCGTCATGCAGAAGCGGCAGTTCATCTTGCAGCCGATCTGCGACGACACGCATACCGTGGCACGGGCCATGCCTCCTTCCGAACCGTCTTCGTATTGCGGAATCATCACGGCTTCCACCCACTTTCCGGGCAGCGTTGTAGGGAAGAGATATTTCCGGGTTCCGTCGCGCGAGGTGAAGGCCTCGACGGGGGCTACGCGACCGACCTCGAAGGACTCGGCGAGCGCCGCACGCGCAGCTTTGGAAAGGTCGGTCATCTGGTCGATTTCCGTGACACGCTTGACGTAGAGCCATCGCGCCATTTGCCTGGCGGCATAGCCGGGAAGCCCCTGCAGCGATACAATCTCCTGCAGTTCAGAGAGTGTTTTGCCCAATAAAACTTCTTTCATGTGCGATGCGGATCGAGCCCTTCTGCAAATTTAAGACAAAACGATTCATTTTCCCACAAAAATAGTATCTTTGCAAAGATAGAAGGGAATGTGCCGGCGATGTATCAACCAATAAAACCAACAAAGT
Organism: Bacteroidales bacterium Bact_11; assembly: GCA_001603505.1. Taxonomy (GTDB): domain Bacteria; phylum Bacteroidota; class Bacteroidia; order Bacteroidales; family UBA932; genus Cacconaster. Next base: position 7,014 of record LUZC01000021.1, read on the forward strand.
ATGGCAAAAGACAATGAAGAAATGACAAATGCGGGCGCCGAGAAACTCAAGGCCCTGCAGGCCACCATTGCCAAGATCGAAAAGGATTTCGGCAAGGGCACGATTATGAAGATGGGAGATCAGCCTTCCTTGGAGGTTTCCACCATCGCCACGGGTTCCATCGCCCTCGACCATGCCCTGGGCATCGGCGGTTATCCGCGCGGCAGGGTCATCGAAATCTATGGTCCGGAATCCAGCGGCAAGACCACGCTGGCCATCCACGCCATTGCTGAAGCGCAGAAACAGGGAGGTATCGCGGCCATCATCGACGCGGAGCACGCCTTCGACCGCAGCTACGCCGTGAATCTGGGCGTCAACATCGACACGCTGCTCATCTCTCAGCCCGACAACGGCGAACAGGCCCTCGAAATCGCCGACAACCTCATCCGCAGCGGCGCCATCGACATCATCGTCATCGACTCCGTGGCAGCCCTCACCCCGAAAGCCGAAATCGAAGGCGAGATGGGCGACAACAAGGTCGGCCTCCAGGCCCGTCTCATGAGCCAGGCCCTCCGCAAACTCACAGCCAACATCTCCAAGACCAATACCTGCTGCATCTTTATCAACCAGCTTCGCGAGAAAATCGGCATCCTCTTCGGCAATCCCGAGACCACCACGGGTGGTAACGCACTGAAATTCTACGCTTCCGTGCGTATCGACGTACGCCGCGTGACCCAGCTCAAAGACGGTGACGAAGCGCTCGGCAACCGCACCCGCGCCAAGATCGTCAAAAACAAGATGGCCCCGCCGTTCAAGAAGGCAGAGTTCGACATCGTCTTCGGTGAAGGCATCTCGCACATCGGCGAGATCGTCGACCTGGGCGTTGAACTCGAAATCATCAAGAAGAGCGGTTCGTGGTTCAGCTACGAAGATGCCAAGCTGGCACAAGGCCGCGATGCGGTCAAGGCACTGCTGCGCGACAACCCGCAGCTGGCCGACGAAATCGAAGCCAAGATCCGCGAAAAACTCAAATCTGTAAAAGACTGATTTTTGATGGGAAAGATTATCCTGACCGGTGACCGGCCCACCGGGCGGCTTCACATAGGCCATTATGTGGGCTCACTCCGCCGCCGTGTGGAATTGCAGAATAGCGGCGCTTTCGACAAGATCTACATTATGATCGCCGATGCGCAGGCCCTCACCGACAACGCCGACAACCCCGAAAAGGTGCGGCAGAACATCCTCGAAGTCGCACTCGACTACCTCTCCTGCGGGCTTGACCCTGCCAAATCCGTGATGTTCATCCAGTCGCAGGTGAGCGAGCTGACCGAGCTCACTTTCTTCTATATGAACCTGGTGACCGTACAGCGCGTGCAGCGCAACCCCACGGTCAAGGCCGAAATCCAAATGCGCGGCTTCAACGACTCCGAAGGCGCCGACAACAAAGCCGGCACGCCGGTCGGGTTTTTCTGCTATCCCATCAGTCAGGCAGCCGACATCACCGCCTTCAAAGCCACGACCGTCCCGGTGGGCGAAGACCAGGAGCCGATGATCGAGCAGACGCGCGAAATCGTCCGTAAGTTCAACGCCACCTACGGCGAAGTGCTCGTGGAGCCAGAAATCCTGCTCCCCGACAACGCCGCCTGCCTGCGCCTGCCTGGTACCGACGGCAAGGCCAAGATGAGCAAATCGCTGGGCAACTGCATCTACCTGTCGGACACCGCCGAAGAAGTGGCGGCCAAGGTCCGCGGCATGTACACCGACCCTGGCCATCTCCAGGTGAGCGATCCCGGCAAGGTGGAAGGCAACACGGTGTTCATCTATCTCGACGCCTTCTGCCGTCCCGAGCATTTCGAGCGCTTCGGCGACTGCTTTCACGGCAAGAAAGTGTCGTTCGATTTCCACAACCTCGACGAGGTAAAGGCGCAATACCGCGCCGGCGGCCTGGGAGATGTGATGTGCAAGAATTTCCTCACGGCCGTCCTCAACGACACGCTCGAACCGATCCGCGTCCGCCGCAAGGCGCTGGAGCAGGACATCCCGTATGTGTACGAAGTGCTCCGCAAGGGCTCCGAGACGGCTCGCGCCGCTGCAGCCGAGACGCTGGCCGATGTGAAGCGCGCCATGAAAATCAATTATTTCGACCCCGACGTGCTGGACTCCCTGGTCCGGGAACAGACAGCCAAATACGAACAAAACCGCTAATAACCCATACCATGAAAAAAATTTTTGTTGCACTTCTGGCGATGGGCTGCCTGATGGCCGCCCCGCAAGCTCAGGGACAAACCTATTACAAACAGATCCATCCGAATGACATCTCGCTGAGTTATGGCTACTCCTTCCTGGGTGGCATGATCGGCAGTGTTGTCGGCAAAATCGATAAGTTCTCTGAATTCTTTGGCGACGATATCCGGGTCAAGAGCGGAGGTACCAAGGGTGTGATCAACCTGGGATACGGCTATCAACTCAACAAAACGATCTCACTTGGCGGCGCTGTCGGCTTGAACCGCATGAGCGTCAACTTGGAAGATCAAGCCGGCAAATTGACGGCCGCTTCTGCCAACATCTGGATGGTGATGACGACGGCCAAGTTCGACTGGTTCCGCACACGTTCCGACATTTTCGGGATGTATTCCAAGGTCGGTCTTGGTGTGATGGCTATCGGAGGCCAGCTTGTGGAGGAAAGCACATTATCGGGGACCTTGTGGCTTCCAACCGGCCATCTGTCGCTCGTCGGTGCTGAAGTCGGTAAAGGCTTCAGCGGTTTCCTGGAAATCGGTGCCGGCATGCAAGGCGTCGTCCAGGCTGGTATCCGTGCAAGATTCTAAGGCATGAAAAACAAATTCATCGCTGCCCTCGCCTGCTGCTTACTGGTCGTAGTCCCGCAGACTTCAGCGCAGGTACGGCTCAAGGATGCCCACCCCAACGAGATCTGCGTCAGCTACGGGGTCTCGCTGCTGGGTATGTCGGTGGGGACTGTCGCCGGGTTTGCCAACCTGCTCGGCGATATCGCCGATGAGTTTGAGATTTCCTCCGGCGACAACATCCGCGTCCATCTCGGCGGGTCTCGGGGCATCGCCACGCTGGGCTATAGTTATACGCTCAACAAGACCTGGCAGTTCGGCGCATCGGCCGGATTCAGCCGGCTGAGCGTGCGGCTCTCCGATAATACCGGCGAATTTGCTCCGCTCGCCGCCGATATGTTCAACTTCATGAACACGGCGCAGGTCAACTGGTTCCGTACCCGGAACGATGTGTTCGGCATGTACACCAAAGCCGGCATCGGCATGTGGATCGTGAACTACGGCCTGATGGTCGATACGGCCGACGAAAGGAGCGGCACGAAAATCTTTCCCGCCGCCCAGCTCTCGGCCGTCTGTCTCGAGGTCGGCAGAAGTATCAGCGGTTTCCTCGAACTCGGCGTCGGCATGCAGGGCATCGTCCAGACAGGCCTACGCGTGAGGTTCTGACATTCGCAAGTATAGCAGCGTGAGATCGTCGTTTGGCTCGTTGCCGGCGCGGTAACGGTCCACCGCTTCCGTAAGATTTTCAATTACCTGTCGGGCGGAGAGTCCGGGCATGTCGGCCATCAAGGCCAGCATCCGGTCGTTGCCCAACTGTTCATGTGCCTGGTTCTCGGCTTCATTCAAGCCGTCGGTATAAACCAGCAGCCGACGGCCGTGGATATCTTCTATACTTTCCCCCTGGAAGGTAAGGCCACTCCAAATGCCGAGCACAATGTTCTTATAGGCCATCGCCAGGAATTGTCCGTCCAACACGGGCGGATTGTGTCCACAGTTGCAGAAGTCGAGTCGCCCGGAAGAGAGCGTGATCATGCCGATAAACATGGTGACGAACATGTTCCGTTCGTTGTTCTGAGAGAGCTCGTCATTCATACGGCAGGCAATGTCGGCAGGCATGAGCCCTTCCTTCGCGAAAGTATGGAAGAGCCGGACACTTTGGGCCATGAAGAGTGAAGCAGGCACGCCCTTGCCCGACACATCTCCTACGCAGAAATAGAGCCGGTCGTCCAGCCGGACCAGGTCGTAAAGGTCTCCGCCAACGGCCTTCGCCGGAATCATCGTCGCAAACAGGTCCAGGCCGTCGATTTCCGGAAAAGAAGTGGGAATCATCGACATCTGGATGTCTCGGGCGATGCGCAATTCGCTTTCGATACGCTCCCTTGCAGCGGTGGCCTCTTCCAGCTGGTCGTAGGCGGCCTGCAGTTCCGTATGTGCATTTTCGAGCGACGCATGGGCGGCCGCGAGCCGGCGTCCCACCCGGCGACGGTGCAGGTCGTAGACGACAAAGAAGGCCACAAGCAGAATCAATGCTGCGGCAATCCCCCACAAGCGTTGCTTCAGCAACTGGTTGTGCTGCCGCTCAATCTGGCGTTCCTTTCCCTGAAGGTCGAACAGGGTGGCCAATTCCGCCGCCGCACTGCGCTTGTAGTGAACCAGGGCGGTGTCGTAAGCCGCAGCAATCTGTCCGGCCACAAAGAGAGCCGAATCGCTGCGACCGGCCTCAAGGTTGGCGCGCAATTTCGGAAAGTACGCCTCTCCCAGCCAGTCGAGCGAAAGGTCGATCTCATTCTCAGTCGTATATTGATCGAGCACGGAAAAGCAATCGGCCGCTTCTGCATAGCGCCGCGCCGCCATCAGGTAGTCGACAGCCTTCATCTTCCCCTCGTCCATACCGGCATAGGGAGTGGCCTTGTAACGGTCGTACGCCCTGGCCGCAACAGCGGTGTGGCCCAGCCCCTGTTCCACCCGGATATGAAGCATATCTACCGAAGCGCGAATATTGGACACATTCTCCGGATCCAACGGTTCGAAACGGGCGATGAAATCGGGCATGAAGGATTCCGTGCGGTCAGCCCACACCTTCGCCTGGTCAAACATTCCCTCGGAGATATAATCCGAGCATATCCACATGCCAAACTCAATGGCCGAAAGCACGGCATGCCCCGACTGATCGGTATCGACCCAGCCGTCAAGCAGTCCTTCCAACTCCTGGAAACTCTCCTGGGCCTGGTCGGCCTGGCCCAATTTAAGCTGACAGCAGCCCATGAGTGCCGTCAGGCCGGTGCGGACATACATCTGCCCGGTGCCCAAGGAATCCAGATAGGCAATGACCGGCATGGCAACCCGCAGGGCCCCTTCGTAATGGGTCTCATCGTAAAGCATCTGCGCCAAACGGTATCCGGACCTTTCATAAACCCAGGAATCGCCGAGCGACGGCTCCCCGGCCGCCATCACCCGATGATAATAGGCCTTGGCCTTGGGACCGTCGCCCATAGCGGTATAGGCCGAGGCACGGTAGTAATCGGCACGAATGGGAGTCATGGCACCACTCTGTTCGAAACTGTCGACGAGCGAAAGCACCCGCTCATGCTCGTGGGCTCTGAACACGGCCCCCATGATGCTGTCGGTCGGACGACGCGCACTCTCATAGTATTGATTCCGCAATGCCTTTTTCCCTTCTTCCCCGCAGGCGTTGAAGAGAAGGAGAGCGACCGCCAGAGCGGTCCAGGAGACGACGGACAAAGGCTTCAAGAAACTCATATCTTATTTGCTAGCCGATGGTGGCGCCGTTGGTCAGACGCTCCTCGGGGGTGACGATGCGCATCTTGCCGTCGGCTTCCTTTGCCATCAGGATCATACCCTGGCTCTCGATACCACGGATGGTGCGCGGCTGGAGGTTGGCCAGGATGCAGATTTGCTTGCCCACCATTTCGGCGGGCGTGTAGTACTGGGCGATGCCGCTCACAATCGTGCGGCGGTCAAGGCCCGTGTCGATGGAAAGCTTCAGCAGCTTGTCGGTCTTGGGCACGCGTTCGGCGGCCAGTACGGTCGCCGTGCGGATATCCATTTTGGCGAATTCGTCGAACGTACAGGCTTCCTTGGCCGGCTCCACCTTCGGAGCCTCGGCCGCGGCGGCCAGGCGGGCGGCCTTGATGGCCTCGAGCCGGGCTATCTGCTTGTCGATCTCGGCATCTTCGATCTTCGAAAACAGCAGTTCCGCCGGATTGAGCGCGTGGCCCACCGGCAGCAGGTCAGTGCGCCCGAACGCATCCCAACCGAAAGGTTCCATGTTCAGGATGTGGTTGAGCTTCTCCACCGAGAACGGCAGGAACGGTGCGAATGCCACCGCCAGCGAAGCGCAGAGCTGGATCGAGGTGTAAAGGATGGCCGCCGTGCGCTCGGGATCGGTCTTGGCCACCGCCCACGGTTCCGTGTCGGAGATGTATTTGTTGCCCACGCGGGCCAGGTTCATAGCGGCCTTGAGCGCCTCGCGGAACTTGAAGGTTTCGATGTTTTCTTCAATCTCTTTCTTGAACACGGGGATCTGGTCGAGCGCCTCGCGGTCGATGGGCTGGAGCGTGCCCGGAGCAGGCACCTTGCCGCCGTAGTATTTGTGCGTGAGCACCACGGCCCGGTTCACGAAGTTGCCGAAAATGGCCACCAGTTCGCTGTTGTGGCGCGTCTGGAAATCCTTCCAGGTGAAGTCGTTGTCC
>LUZC01000022.1 GCA_001603505.1 Bacteroidales bacterium Bact_11
AGCGGCGAGCCAGCTTCAGCGCGGTCTCCACCGCTTCGGCGCCCGAGTTCATCGGCAGCAACTTGTCGTAGCCGAAAAATTCCGTGGCGAATTTCTCGTACGGGCCGAGGCAGTCGTTGTAGAAAGCACGCGAGGTAAGGCAGAGATTCTGTGCCTGGTCGCAGAGCGCCTTCACGATCTTCGGATGGCAGTGGCCCTGGTTCACGGCCGAATAGGCCGACAGGAAATCGTAGTAGCGTTTCCCGTCGACGTCCCAGACGAACGCGCCCTGTCCTTTCGCGAGGACTACCGGCAGTGGATGATAATTATGTGCACCATACCGATCTTCCAGATCGATATACTTTTGGGCATTGGGGGTTATGGTCATAGCGTATGATTTTGGAATAATTTTCAATCCGTCTTACAAAATTGCAAAAAATCCGGAAGAAAAACAATCATTCTGCTATGAAATCATCATCTTTTTCAACTTTCACGATCTTTCCCCAGACATTTCGCCGGGCGGCCCCCGAAAGGAATGCCGAACGGATGATCAGATGCACGAAATAAGCGATATAAAGTGCCTGTGCGCCGAAGGGCGCCTCGCACAGATAGAAAGCGGCGATGAACCCTGCCGCCGAGAACACCATGCAGATCATCAGCGGACGCGACGCCGTAGCGCCGATGAAAAGTCCGTCCCAGATGAACGCCACGCAACTGAGCAACGGCATCAGCAGCAGCCAGAACAAATAGCGTTCGCTCGCTCCGATGACCTCTGCGTTGTCGGTCAGGATGCCGATGATCGAACGGGGGAACACCGCATAGGCCAGCGTTGAGAAAAGGCCGATTACGGCACCCCATAAAAAAACGTATTTCACCGTATCGTCCAGGCCTTTCCGATTCTGCTCGCCGATAAAACGGCCAGCCAGCGCCTCTCCCGCATACGCGAAGCCGTCGACGAAATACGAGAAAAGCAGCAACAGATGCATCATCACGGAACTGACGGCCAGTTCCACGTCGCCGAACCGGGCTGCGAAAATGGTGAACCCCTCGTACACCACCAGCATCAGCACCGATCGCAGGAACAGCTGGCTGTTGATGGAGAAGAACTGTTTGAAGAATTTCCAGCGCATGCTGAGGAAGATGGTCGTCGACTGCAGCAGATCGTGGTATTTGCGGCGCATCAGCATCACTGCCAGCAACAGGCCCGTCCACTGCGCGATAAGTGTTCCCACCGCCACGCCGGCTATACCCATCGGCGTGTAGAACGAAAGCAACCAGCTGGCTATCATGTTGACGATGTTGACCCAAAGGTCCACGATCATCGGATAAACCGTGTTCTGCATTCCGATGAACCAGCCTTTGAACACGAAGAGCGACAGCGTGGCGGGCGCGCCCCAGACCCTGATGAAGAAATACTGACGGGCCACCTGCTCCACTTCCGGCGAAGTATCCACCAGCAGCAGCATCCCCTCGGCAAACAACCATTGGATGGCCAGCACCAGCATCGACACTACCATCGCGGTAGCGATCCCCTGGGAGAAAGTCCCGATAGCCGCTTTCATGTCGCCGCGACCATACGCCTGCGCTGTAATGCCACCGGTGCCCACCCGCAGAAAGCCCATGTTCCAGTACAAAAGGTCGAACAGCATGGTGCCGATGGCGATGCCTCCGATCAGCGTGGCGTTGCCCAAATGCCCGGCAATGGCCGTATCCACGATACCGACCAGCGGCACGGTGATATTGGCCAGGATACTCGGCACGGCAAGCCTGACTACTTCGCGGTTGATGGGATTGCGCAGTGCCATCAGCGGTACTTGTGTTCTTCTTCCAGCATGCCCAAATACGAACCATAGCGCTCCGGGGAGAGGGTCCCCGCCTCCAACGCCTCTTTCACGGCACAACCCGGTTCGTGCGTATGGGTGCAGGGTTTGAAACGGCAATTGTCCATGACACGGAGCATCTCGGGGAAATATGTGCTCAATTCTTCGGGAGCGATGTCCACCAGCCCGAAGCCGCGAATGCCGGGCGTGTCGATCACAAAGCCGCCGCCAGAGAGCGGATGCATTTCGTAGAAGGTGGTGGTGTGCTTACCCTGGAGGTGGCTCAGCGAGATTTCGCCGATCTTCGGATGGAGTGTCGGGTCGAGCGCCTTGAGCAGCGACGACTTGCCCACGCCCGATGCGCCGGAAAAAAGCGTCAGCCCTTCGCGGCAGAGCGCGCGGACCTGCGCGATACCGGTTCCCTTGCGGGCCGAAATCTCGAGCACCTCGTAGCCGGCGTTGCGGTAGAGCGACTTGAAGGCTGCGAGCTGTTCCTGCAGCACGGGTTCGGTGTAGAGGTCCACCTTGTTGACCAGGATCACGGGGCGGATGCCGTAGGCCTCACAGGTGACGAGGAACCGGTCGACGAAAGCCAACTTCGTCTCCGGCAGGATGAGCGTAACGAGCAGGAATACCCTGTCGAGATTGGCAGCGATAATGTGGCTCTCGCGGCTCAGGTTCGTAGAGCGACGGATGATATAGTTCTTGCGGGGAAGGATTTTCGTGATGGTTTCCCCCTCATATTCCACCCGGTCGCCAACCGCCACGGGATTAGTGGCCTTGGAACCCGCAAGGCGAAGCCGGCCGCGGATGACCGCGGGGAACGGATCCCACTGCGGCAGCACGGACAGCAGATAATGGCTTCCCGTATGCTTGACGACCGTTGCGATTCCTTTTTCCATCATACAAAGATATTATTTTTTTATCTTTGTACAATAATACACTTTGTGTCATGTACACACTTGAAGAGATCGACCGGATTCTGGAAAATTGCGCCAAGCTCCAGCACGTGGACCGCGAACCGCGCAACCTGTATGAGCCGTTGGAGTATATGATGTCCATCGGCGGGAAACGCATCCGGCCGAAGCTCTGCCTGCTGGCCTGCAACCTGGTGAGCGACGATCTCCCCGACTCCGTGCTTTTTCCGGCCATGGCCCTGGAAATCTTCCATGAATTCACGCTCATCCACGACGACATCATGGACCGTTCCGACACGCGCCGTGGCAATCCGACCGTCTACCGGAAGTGGAACGAGGAGATCGCCATCCTGTCGGGCGATGCCATGTCGATCCTGGCCTACAAATACCTGAGCCACGCCCCACAAGAAGTGCTTCCGCAGGCGCTTGCTCTGTTTAGCACCACGGCCATGCAGGTATGTGAAGGGCAGCAGTACGATATGGATTTCGAGCAGATGCCTTTTATCACGATGGACGACTATCTCGGGATGATCGGCCTGAAGACAGCTGTGCTCCTGGCCTGCTCCGCCAAAATGGGCGCCCTGCTCGGCGGCGCTCCGGAAGAAGCGTGCCGGGCGCTCTACGAATTCGGCTATCAGTTGGGCATCGCTTTCCAGATCACCGACGACTACCTCGACACGTTCGGCAACGAAAAAGTCTTCGGCAAACGCATCGGCGGCGACATCGTCAACAACAAGAAGACCTGGCTGCTGGTGGAATGCATCCGCCGGGCCGACGCCGCGCACAAAAAGGACCTCGACAATCTGATGCAGCTGGGCGAAGATCACCGGGACCAAAAAATCGAAGCCGTACGCAACCTCTACATCGAACTCGGCGTCAAGGAAGCCGCCGAAGCGGAAATCCTGACATGGCACAAGAAGGCGATCTCCGCGCTGGCAACCGCCGACATCGAACCGGAGCGCACGGGCAACCTGCTGCAGTTTGCCGAACAACTCATCCATCGTGAAAAATAAACGGCTGGAAATCATGGCCCCCGCAGGCAACTTCGAGTGCCTGCACGCCGCCATCCAGGGTGGTGCCGACTCCGTGTATTTCGGCGTCGGACAACTCAATATGCGTTCCAGGTCTGCCGGTAATTTCGCACCGGACGACTTGCGGGAAGTCTGCGACATCTGCCGCGCCAACGGCCTCCGGAGCTATCTGACGCTCAACATCACCCTCTACGATGAAGACCTTGCGCCGATGTGCGAAACGCTCTCCGCCGCGAAGGAAGCGGGCGTAAGCGCCGTCATCTGCAGCGACATGGCGGCCATCGCCGAAGCCCGACGGCTGGGACTGGAGGTGCATATCTCCACGCAACTGAGCATTTCGAACGTCGAGAGCCTGCGGTTCTACAGTCAGTTTGCCGACGTGGTGGTGCTGGCCCGCGAGCTGCGGCTCGACCAGGTGAGGGTCATTGCTGAAACCATCGGAAGAGAAAATATCTGCGGCCCTTCAGGGAATCCTGTGCAAATCGAGATGTTCTGCCACGGGGCGCTGTGCATGGCTATTTCCGGGAAATGCTACCTGTCGCTCCACGAATACGGCGCTGCCGCCAACCGGGGCGCCTGCTATCAGGTGTGCCGGCATGCCTACGAGGTGACCGACCGGGAAACCGGCGCGCAGCTGGTGGTCGACAACGAATACATCATGTCGCCCAAAGACCTTTGCACCATCGAGTTTATGGACAAGATGGCGGATGCCGGCGTGACGGTTTTCAAGATCGAAGGCCGGGCGCGCGGCGGAGAATACGTGCGCACCGTCACGGCGGCATACCGCGAGGCGGCCGACGCCGTCGAGGCCGGTACTTTTACGCCTGAACTCGGCGCTTCCCTCAAGGAACACCTCGCCACCGTATTCAATCGCGGATTCTGGGACGGTTATTACCAGGGCGCCAGGCTGGGCGAATGGAGCCGCGTCTATGGCAACCAGGCGACCCGCACAAAAGTCTATCTGGGCCGCATTACCGACTATTATGCCCGGCTCGGCGTGGCGGAAATCCAGATGGAGACGGGGTCGTTCCGTGTCGGCGATCCGCTGCTCATCTGCGGGCCCACCACCGGAGTGATCGAGGTCGCTCCCACCGAAATCCGCCTCGACGACGCCCACCTGCTGGAAGAGGCCGCCAAAGGCGACCTCTGCTCCATTCCCGTCCCCGAACGCGTCCGTCGGGGCGACAAGGTGTATCTATTCCGCTAACCACTTGTTCACCGCCTCGCGGAGCTGCTCGTCATAGCGGAGGGCAACGGGGACGCTGGCGCGGTTGAAGTAGTAGCAAGTCACGATTTCCTGCTCGACCAGAGGCAGGATTTCGGCTTTTTTGGCTTGCAGCACCTCGGCTTTTTCCATGTTCACTTTCTTCTGCAGGGCCTCGATTTCGGTCTTGAACGTGTCGTAAAGATCTTCTGCCTTCGCGGCGTCCACAAGACGGTCGAGAGCGGTCTGGGCCGCCGTGCGGGCGTCGAAGTCCTGGGCGGCGGCATAGGCCACGAAATCGTCGTATTCCGCGTCGGTCAGGTGGAAATCGGGATCGATGGCCTCATGTGTGAGGAAATACTGGATCGCATAGGAGCCGACGATATCGAAATACATCAGGGAGGTTGCCGGACGGCTGTAGGGATGGTCTTCCTCCACGATGTCGGGCGCGATGCCGCCGTTGGCATCCTTGTCGAGCGAACCATCCTCGTGGCGGTTGCTGTAGTCGATGGCCTGGACGCAGCGGCCGCTGGGCGTGTAGTATTTGCCCGTGGTGAGTTTCATCTGGCTGTTGTAAGGCATCGGGCGGATCGACTGGATGAGACCCTTGCCGAAGGAACGGGTACCCGCGATGGTCGCCCGCCCAAGATCCTGCAACGCGCCGGCCGTGATTTCAGAGGCGGAAGCGGAGTTGCCGTTGACCATCACCAGCAGCGGTATTACGGTGTCAACCGGCGCTTCGGTGGTGCGGTATTCCCGGTTCATCTCTTCCACGCGGCCTTTCGAGGAAACCACGAGCGTGCCCTTCGGCACGAAAAGCGAAACCAGATTGATAGCCTCGTCCATCACGCCGCCGCCATTGTCACGCAGGTCGATGACCAGTTTCTTGGCGCCGGCCTCTTTGAGGCGGAGCACATTCTCCTTGAACTCATCGGCCATGTGCGTGGTGAAGCCCGTGAGACGGATGTAGCCGATGTCGTCGCGGTAGATGCCGGCATAGGCGATGTCCGACACGTGGATGCGCTCGCGGACCACCACGATATCGACCGTGTCTTTGCTTCGGCCTTTGACAACCTTGAATTTCACCTCGGTACCGGGCTGGCCCTTCATGCGGCCGGTGCTCTGCTCGGAGGTTTCTTCATACACGGGGATGTCGTCGATCTCGAGGATCACGTCGCCCGGCTGCAGCCCGTATTTTGCGGCGGGAGAGCCTTCGTAGGGCTCTACGATGTAGACGCCTTCGCCCACCTTCTTGCGGACAATCGCTCCGATGCCGCCGTAGTTGCCGGTGGTCAGCAACTCAAAATCCTCTCCCTCCTCTTCGGAGATATACACCGTATAGGGATCGAGCGTGGCAAGCATCGCCCGCACGCCCGCCAGGATCATCTTGTCGAAATTCACGGTATCGACATACGACTGGGCCAATTCTTTCAGAACGGCATACTCCAGATCGAGGCTCTGGCCCAGTTTGAAATCACGGCTCTGCGCCCGGGCCTCCCAAGCGGCGGCACTCGTCAACACCACGACGGCCAACGCCGCCCGAATCATCATTCTTTTCATCTCTGTGATCATATAACACGCAAAAATAGCAATTTTATCCGTATCTTTGAATTCTATAACTACCATGCCATGGACATTCTCTTCGCCTCCAACAACCCGCACAAACTCGAAGAAGCCCAGGCGATTCTGGGGCCGGGATTCCATGTGGTTTCGCCCGCTTCGCTCGGCTTTCCCGGCGACCTGCCCGAGACGCACGACACGCTGCGCGGCAACTCTATCGAAAAAGCGTGCGCCGTGTGGAACCTCTTCCAGGCCGACTGTTTCGCCGACGACACCGGACTCGAAATCGATGCGCTTGGCGGTGCACCCGGCGTCCATACGGCCCGTTATGCCGGGCAGGACAAGGATCCGGCAGCCAATCGCCGCAGGGTGCTCAAGGAACTCGAGGGCCTTCCTTTCGAAAAACGTACCGCACGTTTCCGCTGTGTGGTTTCGCTCATCCAGGACGGAGCCCTTTCTGTCTTCGAGGGAACCTGCGAAGGCCATATCGCGCTGCAGGAAAGCGAAGGCGTCCAGGGTTTCGGCTATGATTCAATTTTTGTTCCAACCGGTCTCGACGTGACGCTCGCCGAGATTTCCATCGAAGAAAAGAATGCGCTTTCCCACCGCGGGAAAGCCATGCGGATGCTGCAATGCCATCTCTCGAAAAGTCCCGGATCATCGTCCTGCATCTGACGAAAATCTCCGACCACGGCGTGGTGCTCCACACGGTCGATTCACGCAGCGGACGGCGCAGCTTCCTGGTGCGCGGCCTGGGTACCCGGCGCAGCGGCCAGACGGCGTTCCACAGTCTCGGCCTGTACGACGCCGTAAGCGGCGAGTCGCCGAAGAGTTCGCTGGCCTACCTGCGGGAATGGACGCCATCCCAGACGCTTCACGGCATCCGCGGCGACCTGGTAAAGGGATCCGTGGCGATGTTCATCAGCGAGGTGCTTTATCGCAGTCTGACCAACGAACAGGGAGATCCACAACTGTTCGACTGGCTCAGCGAGGTTGTGCAGAGGCTCGATGCAGAGGAAAGCAGCATCGCCAATTTTCCAATCTGGTTTCTAGTGTCCTATGCGGTGCAGATGGGTTTCATGCCGGGCGAAACGCTGGAGCCCGCCGGACTCTTCTCGCCGCCCGAGGCCGGGCTGTTCTACCGAATCCTGCGTGCGCCTTACGAAGAGACGCTGGCCATCCCGTTGTCGGCCGAACGGCGGCAGGCTTTTTCCCGCAAGATGCTCCAATACCTGTCGTATCACCTGGGATCCACCCTCGACGCCAAATCGCTTGATGTCCTGCATGCCGTACTGGCATAAAGCGACATCAGCGCACGCAGATGGCGTTGGCGACGGGACGTTCGCCGGCGGCATCGAACTGTCGGTTGTCGGACGGATGGTTCACCACTTCGCCGCGGACGACCATGGCAGAGGAGCCGCCGCCGTCGAGGTTGATGGCGTCACGGCATCCTAGCGCAGCCATCACTTGTTGCAATTCCTCCATTGAAAGGCCAGCCGCCTGCGGACTGCGACCGTCAGCCACTACGAGCAACACCGTACCGTCGGCACGACGGCCCACGGCCGTACGGGGATGACGCGTCTGGTTGAACTTGTCGGCAACCACCGGCTCCGCCGCACCGCCCGTCAGCAACACTGGCCCGGTCGTCACCACGTCCTGGGCTTCGATATAGCGTTCCCAGCTGCGCAGGTCATCGCCCTTGAGCACATACAGATTGCCGTGGAACGTGGCCACGGCTCCTTTCTGCCGCGTGCTGCGGCCGCTTCCGGGATTCTCGTAAGCGTCGTACCTGTTCGGCGAAACATCCTCATCGTCGACACGCAGATAATTGACCGACCCATAGGGAGCGCGCATATTGAAGAACGAGCCGTTCACCGCCGCAACCGCCCCGATGCGGGCAGCCAGCACGGAGGTGCGCTCCAGCGTATCTTCGGCGGCCGGCACGATGTCGAAACGGGCGCCGGGCGCCACTTCCAGCACACAGAGATACTGATTCGCGCCAAACAGGCTGCTATCGAACGCCGCACGGTGCAGGAGGATGCCGTCGGCCACGGCCTCGCGGGTCCACCGACCGCCGGAAAGCAGGCCAACATCCTGCGCCCGAAGGGGCACGATGGCGAAGAGCGCCAGCAGCGCGATGAGATGCCCCGCCTTATTCTTCCACAAACTCATAATCCAAAATCTTTTGTTCGAGGTTGGCGCGGAGTACCCGGACCTTCACCGGATCGCCCAAGTGGAACACCCGGCCGGAGGCCTTGCCGCGCGTCTCGTATTTCTCTTCGTCGAACTGATACCAGTCGCTGTGCATGTCGCGGAGCGATATCATGCCCTCGATTTTCGTGGGCTCCACCTCCACGTAAATGCCCCATTCCGTAAGGCCGCTCACGTGGCCGTCGAACAGGCGGCCGATCTTGTCCTGCATGTACTCGACCATCTTATATTTGATCGAAGCCCGCTCCGCGTCGGTCGCAATCTGTTCCCGCACGGAACTGTGCTCGCAGCAATCCTCGTAGTAGAGCCGGTCCTGCGAAGTGGCGCCGTCCATGTACAGCGCCAGCAGACGGTGGACCATCATGTCGGGATAGCGGCGGATGGGCGAGGTGAAATGCGTGTAATAAGGAAATGCCAGGCCGTAGTGGCCCACGTTGTCGGTGGAATAATGGGCCCGGGCCATGCTGCGCAAGGCGAGCAGCTGCAGTGCATTCTCTTCCGGCGATCCCTTGGCCTCCTTCATCAGCGTATTGAGCGAACTGGCGGCGTGCTTCGGATCGGAGGTATCGCCCAACTTGCGCCCGAAGTTCTTGGCGAAGGAGCGCAGCGAGTCGAGTTTTTCCGGATCCGGATCTTCGTGGATACGATACACGAACGTGGGATTCTTGGCCTTGCAGCGCTTGGTGGCATATTCCGCCACGCAGCGGTTGGCCAGCAGCATGAACTCCTCGATGAGCCAGTTGCTCTCCTTGCTCTCTTTCTGGATGACGTCCACGGGTTTGCCCGTTTCGTCGACGATGACTTTCATCTCGGGTCGTTCGAAAGAGATGGCCCCCTTTTCGAAGCGCTCTTTCCGCAGGATTGTGGCCAGCGCGTGGAGGTCGGCGATCTCGGAGGCCAGCGGACCTTCTTTCGTCTCGATGATCTGCTGGGCCTGTTCGTAGTCGAAGCGATAGTCGGAATTGATGACAGTGCGGCCGAACCACTGCGAGATGACCTTGGCCTTGGCGTTGATCTCGAACACGGCGCTGAACGTGAGTTTGTCTTCGTGGGGACGGAGCGAACAGAGGTGGTTGGAGAGTTTCTCGGGCAGCATCGGGATGGTGCGGTCCACCAGATACACCGATGTGCCGCGGGCGAAGGCTTCCTTGTCGATCGGCGAGCCGGGCGTGACATAATATGTCACGTCGGCGATATGGATGCCGACCTCCAGGTTGCCGCTGTCGAGCTTGCGGTAGGAG
>LUZC01000023.1 GCA_001603505.1 Bacteroidales bacterium Bact_11
CGCGCCGCCGCCCTCGATCCCATCGAGGCCCTCCGAAGTTTGTGATGGGATGCCCGGTCAAGCCAACCCTCAGATCACTTCGAAGGTAGAGACGATTGCCCAGCCTTGGCGTCCGTCGGCGATTTCGATCTTGGAGAAGTCGCCCACGTTGTCGAGGAGTCGGACCTTGGTGCCCTCGTGAAGCACGAATACCGTGTTGCCACCCTGGGCCGGTGAACTCTTCACCGAGCAGACCGGCGAGGTGATGATGGCGCTGTCGTGCCGGGTGACGGCCTGCCGCTGCATTATCGAAAAGATGAATGCTACGATGGCCGCAGCCAGCACCACGCACCCCAAGATGAACGAAACCTTGCGCAGCGCGGTGGAACCGCCGTTGCGGAACAGGACGAACAGGAGACCGACCACCGCCAGCAACGCCAGCGTAATCCACGCCCAGGAATCGGCGGAAAGCCCTTGCCGTACCCCGCGGAACCAGGAAACCAGAATGAATTCGGGCACCTCATCGATCTTGTCGAGCGTCATCTGCCGCACGATGGCCAGGTTGTTGGCCGCATCGACGTGCGACGGGTCGAGCTTCAGCGCCCGTTCGAAATAGAGGATGGCGTGCGCGATGTCGTCCATCTTGAAATAAGTGTTACCGATGTTGTAGTATAGATCGGCGCTCTCAAGGTTTTCGCCCTCGATCATCTGGTAGTAGTTGAGCGCGTTCTGCCACTGCCCGGCCGCAAAGGCTTCGTTGCCGGCCGTCCACAGTGAGGAAACCTCCTCCTGTGCCGCTGCAGAAACCCCGGAGAGACACAGCAGCAACGCTGCAATCGCGGCTCCGGCGGCCTTCTTGCCCGAGGCTTTCGCCGGATTCTTCATCTGGCTTTCGATATCGGAAATAACCCGGACGGCTTCGTTGTATTCGTTCTCCATCTGCGTCTGGCCGCCGTCGGGCGCATAGCGCGCGAACTCGCAGCGGTCGATCAACGTGGCGAGCGCCTCGATGGTCGCATCGTTCACACCGCGGTCACGCAACTTTTCGCTGACCGAATCCTTCGACAGGTCGGCCGCCGGAATCAGCAGCTTGTCGGAAATATAGCCGAGCAGGGCCTTGTGCAATTCTTCGTAATAGGCGCCGCCCAGTCCTTGTTTCAGATAGGACTCCGCGTTCTTGAGACGGGTTCGGGCCAGGCGGTTGGCACGCCGGTTCTTGGAACCGGCGACATCGGCCCGCCGCTCGTGCCTGCGGCGCACCAGATAATTGATGAGCAGGATAATCAGCGTCAGTGTAAGCATAAGTACATAGAACAGGAGTGAACCTGCGAAACAAGTGTCTTTTTTCTTGAGGTGACCGTCACTCAGGGCGATGTAACGGATGTCTTCGGCCAGGCTGCGAACGCTCTGCCGATTGCTGCCAGCCACAGCCACGCCGCCGCCTGCAATCTCTTCTCCCTTCTCCACGGAAATGGCGATGTCGCCGGTGGAGGTGGTGGCATACTTGCCGTGCGCGTTGTCGTAGTAGCCGTATTCAATCGCTGGTATCACGAACTCGCCGTGACTGCGCGGGATGAACGGGAACTCGAACGTCTTCGAGCCGCTGGTACCGCTGGCGGAAGTCTTGTCGGTGGTCTTGAGGTCATACACCTCGAAGTCGGGCGGGAAATTAACCTTGGGAGCCTCGAGCATCGAAAGGTTGCCATTGCCGGAGATGGTGACGATAAGCGAAGCGGCTTCGTTCGACTTGATGCCGTCCTTGCTCAACTTCGCACTGATTTTGAAATCACCCACGCCGCCGGCGAAGGAAGCCGGCGCACCCGCCGGCAGGTCGCGCACCTTAACTTGGAGCGTCGGTGTGCTGATCCGTTTGCGGATGGTGGTGTACTGGTCGAAGAAATCGTCGAAGATCGAGAGCGGACTGCCGCCGGAAGAGGAGCGTACGCGCAGCTGGCATACCATTTCCGCCGGATCGATGGACAGTGAGCCGCTCTGCTGCGGAATCAGCACCCATTGGCGTACCAAAGCCGAGTTGTAAATCGTGCCATTTACGTTTTCCCTGTTGAATTCCAGGTTGTTGACCGTTACGGTCTCTTTGCTCCAGAAGCCGTTGAACGTGGGGAATTTGACATCCTCGAATCCGACGATGTCGGTTCGGGTGTAGAGTTTCAGCGTAGCGGTGACGGGCTCGCCCTTGACGACGTTGGTCTTGTTGAGTGTCAGGCGAAGGAAGATGTCCTGATTGGAGACGGTACCCGTGACGGTGGGATCGTTGCTGCCGGCGTTACCCTGCGATGGCTGCTGCGTATTGGACTGGGTATTGCCATCGCCGGTGTCGCCGGCCTGCGGTTGGACCGCTGAGGCCACGACTTCGATCTGAAGCTGTCCCGATGAAACGCTTTCCTTGCCAACTGTCGCCGTGGCGGCCGCCAGCATGAAGGTGCCCGTCTTTTTGGGCTGAAGGAGATAGGTTATGGTCTCCTGGTGCGTGGACGTGCGTTTTCCGTTCACGAAACTGGTGTTGCTCATGGAGCCCCGCTGCGGCCCCCAAACCACGTCGAAATCGTCGGTGCCGGGCCAATCGAAATCGCTCATCCGGTCGTCGGCGGTAAAGACGATGCGGAAGGTCTCGTCGGCCGAAACCACCCGCGGACCCTCGACTTTGAGCGTCTGGGCCAGGCCCGTGACGGAGCTCAAAAGCATCAGCCATGTAAGAATGCGTTTCATTGCTTCTACCAATTTTTCTCTTTCTGTTTCGATTTCAGCTTCGCGGCCTTTTCCTTCTTGACCTTGTCCTGCGTCTTGTCCTCCTGGGCCTGGATGGCCTGCAGCATCTGCTGGGCGGCCTGCGGCGTTATCTTGGACTCCTGGCCTTGGTTCTGCTGCTGGTCCTGGTTCTGATCCTGGTTCTGATCTTGATTCTGATCGGGATTCTGCTGTTGGTCCTGCTGATCGTTCTGGTCCTTATTCTGATCGTTGTTCTGATCCTGCTGCTGATCCTGATTCTGATCTTGATTCTGGTCGTTGTTGTCCCCGCCGCCACCATTTTGCGGTTCATTCTCCAGCATCTTCTGGGCATAGGCCAGATTTTCCTTTGTCTCCCTGTCGTCCGGCCGGCGACGCAACGAGTTCTTGTAGGCATCGATGGCGCCCTGCCAATTGCGCTGCTTCAGCAGCGAATTGCCCATGTTGTGGTAAGCGTCTGCACCGTATTTTCCCTTGGCCAGCGAATCGATGCCCGCCTTGTAATAGCGGTCGGCTTCGCCGTAATTCTCCATACGGTAATAATCGTTGGCCAGGTTGTAGTCGGCCGCGATGGAGGTCGAGTCTGCTACCAACGCCTTCTTGTAGTCGATTTCCGCCTCGGCATAATGATCCTTCTTGAACTCGCGGTTGCCATGGCGTACGCTCTTGCGTTCGCTCTGCGCGAAACAAACGGTTGTACAGAGCAGCATGATCAACACGGTGAAGAGTTTCCGCCGGGCGCGGCGGCCGGGAACCAGGAATTCCAGGACCAGGAAGAAGAGGGCGATGGCAAAGAAATACATATACTGTTCGTCGAAGTCTTCGAACACCACCGATTTGAACTGCTCCTTGTCGATGGTGCGGATGTCGTCGATAATGGGGTTGAGGCCGAATTCGCTGTTGCCGGCGCGAACATACTTACCCTGGCCGATACCGGCGATTTCCTGCAGGATGTCTTCGTCGAGCCGCGACACCACGATTTCACCGTCTTTGTCTTTCATCAGGCCGCCGCCCTTGAGGGGAATCGGCTTGCCCTGCGGGGTGCCCACGCCGATGCAATAAATGCGAATACCCTGTTCGGCGATGGTGCGGGCTGCGTCGAGCGCTTCGCCTTCGTGGTCCTCACCGTCGGTGATCAGGATGATGGCGCGCGAGCGTTCGCTCTGCGTGCTGAAACTGCGGGCCGATGCCATCAGTGCCGCGGCCAGGTCGGTGCCCTGGATGGGCACGCTGCCGGTGTCGATGCTCTTCAGGAAGATCTTGGCCGAAACATAGTCGGCCGTGATGGGAAGCTGTACGAACGACTCGCCGGCGAAGACCACCAGTCCGATGCGGTCGCCCTGCAGGCGGTCTACCAGCCTGGAAATAGCCAGTTTGGAACGCTCCAGCCGGTTGGGCGAATAATCTTCAGCCAGCATCGAATTGGAAACGTCGAGGGCGATCATCACTTCCACGCCCTGGCTCTCATGTTCCTTGAGGCGGGCGCCCAGCTGCGGCCGGGCCAGGCCGATCACGAAGAAAAACCAGGCAGCGGCCAGCAGGCTGATCTTGAGCCATCCCTTGCCGGTAGAGGCATCGGGCATCAGGCGGCGGACCATCTCCGCATTGCCAAAACGCGCCAGTCGCCGGCGGCGCATGCGCAAGTACAGCGCATAGCCCACGAACAGCAGCGGAATCAGCAGTAGGAGAAGCAGATATTGACTTTGTGTCAGATAGACCATTACGGAATCCTCCTCAATACGATGAACCGGAAAAACAGCTCGCCCAGCAGGCAGAAGAGCGCAATCAGCGCGAAGCGCATGAACAGTTCGGAATACACCGGGAAACTGTCGACGGTGGTGCGCGTCTTTTCCATCTGGTTGATCTCGTTGTAGATTTCCATCAACTTGGTGTTGTTGGTGGCACGGAAGTACTTGCCTCCGGTTTCCGAGGCGATCTGTCGCAGGAGATCTTCGTCGATTTCAACCTTGACGTTCTGAATCTGCACGCCCCAGGGCGTCATGAACGGGTAGGGAGCCTCGCCCATCGCACCCACGCCGATGGTGTAGACGCGGACGCCGTAGGTCTTGGCGATCTCGGTGGCCATCAGGGGCGAGACTTCGCCGCAGTTGTTCATGCCGTCGGTCAGCAGGATTACTACCTTGCTTTTTGCTTCGGAATCTTTCAGGCGCGCCACGGCGGTGGCCAGGCCGTTGCCAATAGCGGTCCCGTCGTCGATCAGCCCGGTTTCCACTTCCTTCATCAGGTTGATGAGGGTGGCACGGTCGGTGGTCAGCGGCGCCTGTGTGTAGCTCTCGCCGGCAAACACCACGATACCCATGCGGTCGGCCGGACGGCTGGCGATGAATTCCATGGCGATATCCTTGGCGGCTCCGATGCGGTCGGGCTTGAAGTCGCGGGCCAGCATGGAAGTGGAGACGTCCATCGTCAGCACGATGTCAATGCCTTCGGTGTCGACCTTCTCGAAGTTCTCCGACGAACGCGGCCGGGCGATGGCCACGATGAGTGCCGCCATGGCCAGCATCCGGAGGATGAAGGGGATGTGGCGCAGCCACGTGGCGGGATGCGTCTTACCGTCATCCCATTGGGCCGTATTCGAAACAGTAAGACCCGGATCTTGGCCGCGCAACTGCCGCCACAGGTAAATCGCCAGCAGCGGAATCAGCAGCAGTTCAAGCCAGAGCAGGTTGGGGTATTCAAAAAACATCTATTCTTCCTCCTCCTCTTTCACTTGTTGCATATAGGTGTCGTTGACGAACCGGATCGCCGTGGGAATGGCGCTCTCGTTCTCCTGGTCGGTGGCGGTGTGCTTGGCGAACTTCACGAAGTCGGCGGTGGTGAACAGGTCCTTCATCTGGTCCATCAGGGCCGGCTCGATGTCCTTGCCTTCCAGGTCGCGGAACATCTCGCCGGAGGTCTGCTCGAGGGCGGACACGTCGTAGCGCTCGGCGATGTACTGGCGCAGGGCGTCGGTTACCTGCGTGTAGAACTGTTTCTGCTTGCCGGCCTGCCAGAGTTTTTGGGCACGTGTCTTTTCGAGGCTGCGGAGCGCAACGATGTGGGGCGGATCCTGGACCACAGGCTTGCCAAACAGCGTACGGTTCTGTTTCCGCATCCGGATCCAGCGGATGAGCAGCCATACCAGCGCGGCGACCAGCAGCGCCAGACCGATCCAGGGCAGTGTTTCCTTGAAAGTAATAGGATAACGGATCTGGCCCTTGATGTCGTGGGGCTGGAAGGTGGCTGTGTCGATGGGGAAGGTGTCCACCGCCAGCGTCGGTCCGGCATATTCGAGCGTGTCGACGGTGCCGTCGGCGCGGGCGAGGAGGACATAGAGCGGCGGAAGAGCATAACTGCCGCTATCGAAGCTTGTGAGGGTAACGCGCCCCTGGAGATTCAGGATGCCGTTTTTGGTGGAAAGGGTGTCGAGCGCGAGTTCGCCAAGCGCTTCGACGCCGGGAACCGGCGATTCGCCGGGTTTGCTGATGCGCGCCGATTCGCCAGGTGCGAGCTGCAGGTCGAGTGTCCACTCGATCTGGTCGCCGATCAGGATGGAGTCGCGGCTGAGGCGGCTGCGCAAGGCTCCGTCGGCGTCCTGTCCGAAAAGGGGAAAGGCGGCGAGCAGCAAGGTGCAGATTCCGGATAGCATCTTCTTCATATTATGCTCTGTTTTTGAAGAATGCGATCAAATTCTTAACATAGTCCTCTCCGGTGCCGATGCGGACGTTGTCGATGCGGTAGCGGCGCAGCGTGGCGAGGGTGTTGTCGGTAGCTTCCCGCCTCCAGGTTTCATAGTTGCGCCGCACGGCGGCCGACGAGGTGTTGATCCAGCGCTCGCGGCCCGTTTCGGCATCGCGGATGTGCACCAGTCCGATATCGGGCAGCGTAAGTTCACGCGGGTCGTAGATGTCGATGACCGAAATGTCGTGGCGGCCGGCTGCAATCTTGAGGGCGTCCTCGTAGCGGGGAAGCCGCTGGTCGTCCAGGTCGATCATGTCGGAAAGGACAAACGCTGTGCAGCGCTTCTTGATGGCGTTGGTCAGGTAGCGGAGGGCGGCGCCGATGTCGGTGCCTCTGTCTTCCGGCTCGAATTCCACCAGTTCGCGAATGATGCGGAGCAGGTGGCTCCTGCCTTTCTTGGGCGGGATGAATTTCTCCACCCTGGAACTGAAGAACAGGGCCCCCACTTTGTCGTTGTTGATGGCGGCGGAGAAGGAAAGCACGGCGGCGATTTCGGTAATCAGGTCTTTCTTGGTCTGGCTGGTCGTTCCGAACAGGCGCGAGCCGCTCACGTCGATGAGCAGCATCACCGTAAGCTCGCGCTCTTCTTCGAAGACCTTGACATAGGGGCTGCGCAGGCGGGCGGTGACGTTCCAGTCCATGCTGCGCACGTCGTCGCCGTACTGGTACTCACGCACTTCGCTGAAGGCCATGCCGCGTCCCTTGAACGCAGAATGGTACTCTCCGGCGAAGACCTGGTGAGACAGCGCCTTCGTCTTGATTTCGATTTTCCGTACCTTCTTTAACAAGTCGTTTTCCATCATTAAGGAACTTCTACGGCGTTGAGCACTTCGGTAATGATTTCTTCGGAGGTGATGTTTTCGGCTTCGGCTTCGTAGGTCAGGCCGATGCGGTGACGGAGCACATCGTAGCACACGGCGCGCACGTCTTCGGGAATCACGTAACCGCGACGCTTGATGAAAGCGTAGGCCTTGGCCGCCATGGCGAGCGAGATGCTGGCACGCGGCGATCCGCCGAAGGAGATCATGTCCTTGAGTTTGCCGAGCCCGTATTCTTCCGGCTGGCGCGTGGCGAACACGATGTCCACGATGTAGCGCTCGATTTTCTCGTCCATGTACACGTCGCGCACCACTTCGCGGGCCCGCACAATGTCCTCAGGCTTAAGTTGCGCGCTCGGGCGCGGAAACTCACCCTGGTTGTTCATCCGGATGATGAGTTTTTCCTCGTCCTTCTTCGGATAGGTGACTTTCACTTTCAGCATGAAGCGGTCGACCTGTGCTTCGGGCAGGGGATAGGTGCCTTCCTGCTCGATGGGGTTCTGCGTGGCCATTACCAGGAACGGTTCGGGCAGCTTGAAGGTGCTCTCGCCGATGGTCACCTGACGCTCCTGCATGGCTTCGAGCAGGGCCGACTGCACTTTGGCCGGGCTGCGGTTGATTTCATCGGCCAGTACGAAATTGGCGAACACGGGGCCTTTCTTGATTTGGAACTGTTCGCTTTTCTGGCTGTAGATCATCGTACCGATAAGGTCGGCCGGCAACAGGTCGGGTGTGAACTGGATGCGGTTGAATTTGGCATCCACGATCTGGGCGAGCGTGTTGATGGCCAGGGTCTTCGCCAGGCCGGGCATGCCTTCGAGCAGGATGTGTCCGTTGGCCAGTAAACCGATGAGGAGGTTGTCGACGAGCTGCTTTTGCCCCACGATCACCTTGCCCATCTCCATCTGGATGATGTCGACAAAGGCGCTCTCCTTCTCGATGCGCTCATTTAACGCTTTAATGTTTACGCTATCCATGTTTGTATTGTGTTTTTTTGTATTTTTGTTGTCTGATTAAACTACAAAATTAGTAAAATTTTCCATGCGGTTCTTCGTTCAGCTTTCCTACGACGGGAGTCCATTCTGCGGTTGGCAGTTCCAGCCCAATGTGCCTTCCGTCCAGGCCGAAGTGGAACGGGCACTCTCGATTGTATTTGGGGAACCTGTGACCGTGGTCGGAGCCGGGCGGACAGATACCGGCGTGAATGCGCGCCATTACATCGCGCATTTTGACGTTTCTGTCTGGCCGGACGAAGAAACCGCCCGACTCTTGCGCAAATTAAATGCCATTCTGCCTTCCGCCATTGTGGCAGAAGCGTTCTACCGGGTGGCAGACAATGCGCATGCGCGTTTCGACGCCGTCAGCCGCACCTATCGCTACTACATCCATACCGACAAAGACCCTTTCATCCGCCACTCCTGCCGTTGCTGGTACGATTTCGACGTGGACGCCATGAACCGGGCGGCGCAGGTGCTGCTGGGCACCCATGATTTCTCGAGTTTCGAGAAGACGGGCGGCGCCAACAAGACGTCGATCTGCACGGTAACAGAGGCCCGCTGGGAGGCGACCGACGCTCACCACCTGGTGTTCACCATCACGGCCGACCGCTTCCTCCGCAACATGGTGCGGGCTACGGTCGGCACGCTTTTGGAAGTAGGTAGGGGCCGGCAGACGCCCGAATGGGTGGCCGAGGTGCTGGAAGTCCGCGACCGGTGCCAGGCAGGTCAGTCGGTCATCGGGGAAGCCCTCTTCCTGACGGAGATCCGCTACCCGTATCCATTGCTAACAATTTAAAAACGTATCATATGCTTCTTACATTTCTCCAAGCCGCCGTCGAAGCCGTCGAGGTGGCTCCCGTTCAGGAAGAACTCTCCTTTTCGCTGATCAGCATGGCTGCCAAGGGTGGCTGGCTGATGCTGGTGCTGCTGGCGCTTTCCATCGTGGCCATCTATATCTTCGGCAAGAAGTGGTGGGCTATCAGCCAGGCCGGCAAAATCGACAAGAACTTTATCAAGGATGTTGACAACTACCTGATGGAGGGGAAAGTGCGTTCCGCGCGCGAACTGTGCAGGCGCAGCGACACGGCTATCGCCCGAATGATCGGGAAAGGCGTCGAGCGTATCGACAAGCCGCTGGCCGACATCCGCATTGCCGTCGAAAACGTGGCCAATGTGGAAGTCGCGAAACTCGAGAAGGGCCTGCCTGCCCTGGCTACCATCGCCGGCGGCGCGCCGATGATCGGTTTCCTTGGAACGGTGATAGGCATGGTGCAGGCCTTCTTCAACATGGCGCAGGCCGGCAACAACATCGATATCACACTGCTTTCAGGCGGTATCTACACAGCGATGATCACCACGGTCGGTGGTCTGATCGTGGGCATTCTGGCCTACTTCGCCTACAACTTCCTCACATCGAAAGTGACGTCGCTGGTTGCCAAGATGGAAGCCGCTTCCATTGAATTCCTCGATGCGGCGCAGGCACGCAAGGAAGCCAAAAACCAGGAGTAAGCCATGGCTATCAAGCGAAATACGAAGGTAAATCCGGCTTTCTCGATGTCGTCGATGACCGACATCGTGTTCCTGCTGCTGATCTTCTTCCTCGTCACATCCACGCTGGTCAACCCCAACGCACTCAAGCTCCTGCTGCCCAAGAGCACAGGTCAGGTGGCGGCAAAGGCCACGGTCAGCGTGTCGGTCAAGCACTATCCCGAGGAAAACCGTGTGACCTACCACATCAACGGCAGCCAGCGTCCCGTGGCATTCAGCCAGATTGAGCCGGAACTCCAGGAGCTCCTCCAGTTCGAGGACGATCCCACCTTCTCGATCTACGCCGACGAGACGGTGCCCGTGAAAGAAGTGGTGGCGCTGATGAACATCGCCAAGCGTAACCACTACAAAGTCATTATGGCGACATCGCCGGAATAATACAGGGCAGACCATGCATCGCGCAGACTGGATCGGACTCGGGCTGACGGTAGTGTTTCACGCACTGCTACTGACGCTCTGTTTCTCATCCGGTCTGAAATACATCTATCCGCCGCCGCAGGAGCAGGCCATCCTGATGGAGTTCCCGGAAGAGCCCCTGCCCGAACTGGTGGAAGTGGGCACGCAGCCGCGCTCCGAGACGCCCAATCCGGAAACGGAGCCGGTGCTGGTCAAGCGTGCGGACGCTCCGGTGGAAGGACACAAGGTCAATGAGGCCCCCGAAGCCGCGGTCGGTGACGACGGCGACGTGGAAGTGGCCGAACCGAAGCACGAGATCGACCGTCGGGCGCTCTTCCCGTCGGCCGCCAACAACAAGAAAGATACGGTAGCGCCGCAAACCTCCTCGCAGCCCTCCACACGTTTCGATGAAGGCCATGCCAGCGGCAATACCCTGGCCGACGCCAGCGACGGTGAACCTTCGGCGCGGCTGGCCGGCCGTACGGTGGTAGGATCGCTGCTGCTGCCGTCCTACGGTGTCCAGAAGTCGGGCCGGGTGGTCGTGCGCATCATGGTCGACCGCGAGGGCAACGTCACCGACGCCATCCCCGGCATCGAGGGGACTACGGTCCAGGACCGTTCGCTGTGGTCGGCCGCCAAACAGGCTGCGCTTCAGGCGCATTTCAACGCAAATCCCAAGGCGCCCGTCCTGCAGGAGGGCACCATCACCTACATTTTTAAATTGAAATAAGTTCATGCAGAGGGTAGTCATTACGGGAATGGGCATCTGGTCGTGCCTGGGAACCACGCTCGACGAAGTACGGGATTCATTGTATGCCGGACGGTCGGGCATCATCCTCGACCCGGTCCGAAAGGAGATGGGATTCCGCTCGGGACTTACGTCCCTTGTGCCGCTCCCCGATCTGAAGAAGGAATTGCCGCGTTCGCAGCGCGTGTATATGCCCGAACCGGCACAGTATGCCTATTGCGCCACGCGCGACGCCCTGCAGGCGGCGGGCATCGACCAGGATTTTCTCAATACCCATGAAGTAGGCTTGCTCTACGGCAACGACAGCACCGCCGACGCCGTGTACAAGACCATCCAGAAAATCGTGGAGAAGCGCGATACGATGCTCTGCGGCAGCGGTGCCATCTTCCAGTCGATGAACTCCACGGTGACGATGAACCTGGGCGTGATCTTCTCGCTCAAGGGCATCAACCTCACGGTTTCCGGCGCCTGCGCCAGCGGTTCCCACGCCATTGGGTTGGGTGCCCTGCTCATCCAGAACGGGCTGCAGGAGATTGTGGTGTGCGGCGGCGCCCAGGAAGTGAATCCGGCGGCGGTCGGCTCGTTCGACGGCATTTCGGCCTTTTCCACGCGGGAAGACGATCCCACGGCGGCCAGCCGTCCGTTCGATCGCGACCGTGACGGGCTGGTGCCGGGCGGCGGCGCAGCCACCGTCATCCTCGAAAGCTACGAATCGGCCGTGCGCCGCGGTGTGCCTATCCTGGCGGAAGTGCTGGGCTATGGCTTTTCTGCCAACGGCGACCATATTTCCTCGCCCAATGTCGACGGCCCCACGCGTTCGCTGGAGATGGCGGTCCGGCGCTCCGGACTGGACATCCGGGAGATCGGGTATATCAACGCTCACGCCACATCCACGCATGTGGGCGACGCCAACGAAGCCAAGGCGCTGCTGCGCGTGTTCGGCGACCGCACGGTTCCCGTGACTTCCACCAAATCGCAGACGGGCCACGAAATGTGGATGGCCGGCGCTTCGGAGGTCGTGTATTCGATGCTGATGATGAAGGGCGGCTTCATCGCGGGCAACATCAATTACGAGCATCCCGACGAAGATTCGGAGCACCTGCTCATCCCGGCTACGACCATCGAGCGGCACTTCGACGTTTTCCTCTCCAATTCCTTCGGATTCGGCGGCACCAATTCTACCCTTGTCATCCGGAACTTGCCTGAATAATCCTCCGCGCATGATTCCCCATCCTATTCCCGATACCGTGGCCCTCGAGGCCGAACTTGTCGGTGCCGTGAAGGCCGGTTTTCCTTCGCCTGCGGAAGACGCCCGTGAGAAACTCGATCTGGTGAAGCTGTTGGTACGCCACAACGCGTCCACTTTTTTCTTCCGGATCGACGGTGTGTCGATGGTCGATGCCGACATGGACGAGGGCGACATCATCATCGTCGACCGTTCCGTGGAGCCCTACAACGACTGCAAGGCCGTATGCTTCATCGACGGGGAATACACGGTCAAGCGGGTGGAAATCGGGGAGAACGGTGCGGTGCTGCTGCCCTGCAACGAGCACAACGACAAGTACCGGCCGATTCCCGTGGGTCCCGACAACGATTTCCTGATCTGGGGCGTGGTGACCTACGTCATCAAGAAAGTCTAGCGTCGCCTCCCGATGTTCGCCTTGGCCGACTGCAACAATTTCTTCGTGTCCTGCGAACGGGTGTTCCGTCCCGATCTGGAAGGGAAGCCTGTCATCGTGCTGAGCAACAACGACGGCTGTGCCGTGGCCCGCTCCAACGAGGCCAAGGCGCTGGGCATCAAGATGGGAGAACCCTATTTTAAAATCCGGCCCATCGTGGAACAACATGGCGTAAAGGTTTTTTCGTCGAATTATGCCCTGTATGGCGACATGTCGCGGCGGGTACATGCCGTGCTGCGGGATTTTGCCCCTGCGGTGGAGCAGTATTCCATCGATGAATCGTTCCTCGACTTGCGCGGTATGATGATTGCCGATCTCGATGCGTATGCGAAAGAGATTTCCGCGTCCTGTCGGCACCTGACGGGCATTCCTGTTTCGGTGGGCATTGCGCCCACCAAGACGCTGGCCAAGATCGCCTCAAAACTCTGCAAGAAATTCCCCAGGCTCCGCGGCGGCTGCTATATGCACCGGCCGCAGGACATCGAAAAGGTGCTTTGCACCTACCCGGTGGAGGATGTATGGGGCATCGGACGGCGATCCGCTAAAAAGCTTTCCGCAATGGGAATCACCACGGCGTGGCAGTTCGCGCAACTGAAAGAATATGAGGTGTGCAAGTCGTTTGCCTTGCCGGGTTGGCGCACCTGGAAAGAATTGCACGGGGAGCCGAGCGTGGACTTTGAAGACCAGATGGAACCCCGCCAGTCGCTCTGCGTGTCACGCAGTTTCGCCCACGAACTGACCGATGTGCGGGATCTTTGCGCACAAGTGGCCACCTTTGCCGAAAGTGCGGTAAGGAAACTGCGGAAACAGGGGTCACTGGTCCTCGAAATGGCGGTGTTCGCCATGACCAACCGTTTTCACGAAAACGATCCGCAGGCTTTCTCCAGCGAGCTGGTCGTGTTTCCCGACGGGACCGATGATCACGCAACGCTCGTGGCAGCTGCTTCGGAAGCGGTGCGAGCGTTGTTCGACAAGCGGTTTTCCTACAAGAAAGCAGGGGTGATCTTCACACGGATGGCCCAGCGCGATGGTTTCCAGCGGGCGCTGTTTCGTGATGCAGAAGCCGATGATCGACAGGAGCGGCTGTCCCGTGCGCTGGACTCCCTGGCATCGGAGTATGGTCCCGGGACGGTGCTGTTCGGCGTACAGGGCGATGGCAGGGTGTGGATGGCGCAGGAGAACCGCTCCCCGCAATACACCACACGCTGGTCCGACATTCCTACAGCCTCCGTGAAATAAAACGGAAGGGCTGGAGGAGGAGTTACTCGATTTCAGTGAGGGCTCCCGTCACGGAGTCGATGATGAAGCCGCGGACGGAGAGACCGTCGGGCATCAGCGGATGTTCCCTGATGGCGGCGACGGTACGGCGGACGGAGGCTTCCGTGTCGTGGAATCCTTCCAGCCAGGCCGTCAGGTCGATTCCGCCTGCTTCGACGGCGGCGAGCGTTTCCGGGGCGATGCCCCGCTCCAGCATGGCCTCTCGCAGGTGTGCATAGCACATGTGGCAGGCGCCGCAGGCGGAATGGTGGATCACCATGACTTCTTCCACACCCAGTTCATACACCGCCACGACCAGACTTCGCATGACCGAATCGTACGGGCCGGGGATGATGCCGCCTGCGTTCTTGATGATCTTGGCGTCGCCGTTGGCCAGGCCCAGTGCCTCCTGGAGGAGCACCGAAAGACGCGTGTCCATGCAGCTGACTACCGCCAGCTTCTTGTCGGGGTACTTGTCGGTGATGTGGGGCTCGTAGGATTTGGCGGCAACGAAGTTGCGATTGAATGCGAGAATCTGTTCTATGGAGGTCATTTGCAAAAAAACCGCTGATTGTTCAGCGGTTTTTGTGTGCCCAGGACAAGACTCGAACTTGCACGCCCTAAAGCGGGCACCAGCCCCTCAAGCTGGCGTGTCTACCAATTTCACCACCTGGGCAGAGTGTTTGGGACTGCAAATATACATCTTTTTTCTAACTTTGTACCGGAAATGGCGAAAAAATTAGATAAGAGCGCGAAGAACATATCGGGAATGTTCGACTCGATCGCTGGCAACTACGACCGCGTGAACCACGACATGTCGCTGGGTATCGACCGCCGCTGGCGCCGGCGTTTCGTTGGGGCGATCGCCCGTTCGCTGGACGTGGAATCGCCAGTCGTTCTGGATCTTGCCTGTGGCACCGGAGACTTGACAAAAGCCATGGCGGAACGTGGCTGGCAGGTTACGGGACTTGATATTTCAGAAGAGATGATGGCGTTGGGAAAGGCCAAGTGCGGCCACCTTCATCCACAGCCCGTTTTCGTAACGGGATCGGCCGAGCAGATTCCCTTTGCCGACGCCTCCTTCGATGCCGTAACCATCGCATTCGGCCTCCGCAATTTCGACCATCGCGCCCATTGCCTGACAGAGATCCGTCGCGTCCTCAAGCCGGGCGGCCAGCTCGCCGTACTGGAGTTCGCCGTGCCGCGCAATCGAATCTGGCGAAATATATACCTCCTTTATTTCAAGCGGTCCATGCATCTCGCCGGCCAGCTCATCGGCCGTGCCGACGCCTACGGCTACTTGGTCGATTCCGTGCTTTCGTTCCCGTGCTACGAAGCCCTCTGTGCAGAAATGATTGCCGCCGGTTTCCACAATCCCCGATACGCCGCCTATTCCGGCGGCATCGCCGTGGGTTATTTTTCATCGATTTAACGGGCCATGCAATACAGGAAAGACAAAAACGGCAATCCCCTGTCCGTGCTCGGATACGGCTGCATGCGTTTCACGCGGAAGGGAGGTGGCATCGACATCGACAAGGCGGAGCAGGAAATCATGGCCGCCATCCGTGGCGGCGTCAACTATTTTGACACGGCGTTCATCTATCCCGGCAGCGAAGTGGCGCTTGGGGAAATCCTGGAGCGCAACGGCGTCCGCGACAAGGTCAACATCGCCACAAAACTCCCGCAATACCTTATTCAGCACGGTAGCGCCTTTGACCGCTACTTCAATGAGGAACTCAAACGCTTGCGCACGGACCACGTCGATTACTATCTGTTACACCAGATGTCCGATTTCGCCCAGTGGGAGAAACTGCAGCGCCTTGGAATCGAGGATTGGATCGCAGAGAAAAAATATATTGGAGCCATCCGCAACATCGGCTTTTCCTACCACGGGACTTCTGCCCATTTCCTGAAAATCCTGGCTGCTTACGACTGGGATTTCTGCCAGATCCAGTACAATTATCGCGATGAACACACCCAGGCGGGTGTCATTGGACTCAGGGCGGCGGCCGAGCGGGGTATTCCGGTCGTAATCATGGAGCCGCTCCGGGGAGGGAAACTGGTAAATCTGCTGCCCGATGCCGCCAAGAAGGTTATTGCCGGAAATGAAAGGGGATGGATGCCGGCCGAATGGGCCTTCCGATGGCTCTACAATCAACCGGAAGTGACGGTCGTACTCTCGGGTATGAACTCGCTCGAAATGGTGGCGGAGAACCTCCGGACCGCATCAGAAGCGCGCGTCGGCGAATTCTCCGAGAAGGATTTCGCGCTGATCCGACAGGTTAACGAAGAGATCCGGCGGAAGGAGAAAGTGGGCTGCACCGGCTGCGGCTACTGTATGCCGTGCCCGCACGGCGTGGACATCCCCACGACCTTCCGTTGCTATAACACGATGTTTTGCGAATCGAGGCCGTCCGGAAGGTTCCAATATGCCCAGTCCGTCAGTTTTGCGCGGGAGCCCGCCTTCGCCACGCAATGCGTCGGCTGCGGCAAATGCGAGAGGTATTGTCCACAGGGAATCCCCATCCGCCAGATGCTGAAAGAAGCCGACAAGGCGCTCCGCCCCCTCCGCTACCGCATCTTCACCGCTCTCTACCGCAGGATGGTGTTCCGCCGAGGCTGAGCCCGCCACTATTCCCATTCGATCGTTGCCGGGGGTTTGGAAGAGATGTCGTAAACGACGCGGTTGATGCCGCGGACGTGGCGGATGATGTCGTTGGAGATGCGCGCCATGAAATCGTAGGGCAGCGGATACCAGTCGGCCGTCATGCCGTCGGTCGAAGTGACTGCCCTGAGGGCTGCCGTGTATTCGTAGGTACGTTCGTCGCCCATCACGCCCACGCTCTTGACCGGCAGCAGGATGGTTCCGGCCTGCCAGATCTTGTCGTAGAGCCCGTCGGCACGCAGTCCGTCGATAAAGATCTTGTCGGCGTCGCGCAGGATTTCAAGCTTCTCGAAAGTCACTTCGCCCAGCACGCGGATGGCCAGCGACGGTCCCGGGAACGGGTGCCGGCCAATCAGGCTGGCGGGAATGCCGAGCGCCCGGCCTACGCGCCGGACTTCGTCCTTGAACAGCATCCGAAGCGGTTCCACGATCTTGAGATTCATCTTTTCGGGCAGGCCGCCCACGTTGTGGTGGCTCTTGATCTTGGCCGCCGAGCCGCCGATGGCCGCCGACTCGATGACGTCGGGATAGATGGTGCCCTGGGCCAGCCAGCGCGCGCCTTCCACCTTGCGGGCTTCCGCTTCGAACACTTCGATGAACGTGTGGCCGATGGCCTTGCGTTTCGCTTCGGGGTCGGTGAGCCCGGCGAGCGCGTCGAGGAAACGCTCTCCGGCGTCCACGCCCGTGACGTTGAGGCCCATGCCGCGGTACGATTCCATCACTTCGTTGAATTCATTGCGCCGCAGCAGTCCGTTGTCCACGAAGATGCAATGGAGCCGGTCGCCGATGGCGCGGTTGAGGAGCACGGCCGCCACGGAGGAGTCCACGCCGCCGCTCAGGCCGAGAATCACCGTGTCGGAGCCGATCTGGCGACGGAGCGCGTCGATGGTCGTGTCGATGAACGAGGCGGGTGTCCAGTCGCCGCGGCATCCGCAGATGCCCAGCACGAAATTCGCCAGGATCTGGGAACCGTATTCCGTGTGGTAGACTTCGGGATGGAACTGTACGGCGTAGGTCTGCTCGCCGAAGATGCGGTAGGCCGCGTTGACCACGCTGGAAGTGGAAGCCAGTACCGTGGCGTTGTCGGGCAGGGCGGTGATGGTGTCGCCGTGCGACATCCACACCTGACTCTTCGGGGGAACGCCGTCGAACAGCGGGTCGCGCTGCTTGACTTCCAGTTCGGCGCGACCGTATTCCCGCGAGCCCGCACTTTCCACGGCACCGCCGAAATGGTGTGCGAGATACTGGGCACCGTAGCAGATGCCAAGGAGGGGCAGCCGGCCCTTGATGCCGGAGAGATCCACCTGCGGCGCATCGGGTGCCGTGACGGAACAGGGGCTGCCGCTGAGTATCACGCCCTTGACACTTTCGTCAAGCGCAGGAATCTTGTTGAACGGATGGATTTCGCAATAAACATTGAGTTCGCGGAGGCGCCGTCCGATGAGCTGGGTCACCTGGGAGCCAAAATCAAGGATGATGATCTTTTCAACCATACTACAAAAATACGAAACACTTTCTTATAATTGCGAGATTATTTCTACTTTTGCGGCTTTCAGAAGCTAACGATCCATGCAAGATATCAGAAACGTAGCGATCATCGCCCATGTGGACCACGGCAAGACCACCCTTGTGGACCGGATGATCTATCAGGCGAAACTGACCCGCCGGGCGGAAGACCTTGGCGAACTCATCCTCGACAGCAACGACCTGGAACGCGAACGCGGCATCACCATCCTGGCCAAGAACGTGTCGGTGCCCTACAAGAATACCAAGATCAACATCATCGATACCCCCGGTCACGCCGACTTCGGCGGCGAGGTGGAGCGCGTGCTCAACATGGCCGACGGCGTGCTGCTGCTGGTTGATGCGTTCGAGGGAACGATGCCCCAGACGCGCTTCGTGCTGCAGAAAGCCCTCGAGATGGGCAAGAAACCCATCGTGGTCATCAATAAGGTCGACAAGCTCAACTGCCGTCCCGACGAGGTGAACGAAGAGGTGTTCGACCTGATGTTCGCGCTGGGGGCTACCGAAGAGCAACTCGACTACCAGACCATCTACGGCAGCGCCAAGCAGGGCTGGATGTCGCGTGACTGGCGCAAGCCCGCCACCGACATCACTGCTGTTCTCGATGCCATCATCGAGGAAATCCCCGCCCCGAAAGTTGTGGAAGGTACGCCCCAGATGCTGATCTCCTCGCTGGAGTATTCCCCGTATGTGGGCCGTATCGCCGTGGGACGCGTCACGCGCGGCTCGCTCCGTTCGGGTATGCCCGTTTCGCTGTGCAAGCGTTACGATATTGTGGAGAAGCAGAAGATCAAGGAATTGATGGTGTTTGAAGGGCTGGAGAAAAAGAAGGTCGACGAGGTCCAGTGCGGTGACATCTGCGCCCTGGTGGGACTGGATGGATTCGAGATTGGCGACACCGTGGCCGATTTCGAGAATCCGGAGGCCCTGCCGCCCATCGCCGTGGATGAACCGACCATGAGCATGGTGTTCTGCATCAACGACTCGCCGTTCTTCGGCCGGGAAGGCAAATTTGTAACCTCCCGCCATATCAAGGAGCGCCTGGAGCGCGAATTGGAAAAGAACCTGGCGCTGCGCGTCAAACCCGGCGTCAATGCCGATTCCTTCGTGGTATATGGCCGCGGTGTGCTGCACTTGTCGATCCTCATCGAGACCATGCGCCGCGAGGGGTTTGAACTGCAAGTCGGTCAGCCGCGCGTGCTCGATAAGACCATCGGAGGCAAACGCTGTGAGCCGATCGAATATCTGACTATCGACGTTCCTGAGGAATTCGTGGGACGTGCCATCGAGATGACCACCCGCCGCAAGGGCGCGCTTATCCGGATGGAGACCCGCGGCGACCGCACCCATCTCGATTTCGAGATTCCTTCGCGCGGTCTGATGGGCCTCCGCAGCAACCTGCTCACCGCCACCCAGGGTGAGGCCGTGGTGGCGCACCGTTTCAAGGATTACGAGCCGTACAAGGGTGAGATCGAGAAACGCACCAATGGTTCGCTCGTGGCCCACGAGACCGGCCTCTCCGTGGCTTACGCCATGGACAAGCTGCAGGACCGCGGACGTTTCTTCATCGATCCGGGCGAGGAAGTGTACGCCGGTCAGGTGGTTGGCGAGCACACCCGCGATTTCGACCTGGTGATCAACATCTGCAAGACCAAGAAACTCACCAACGTCCGCGCCGCCGGCACCGACGAAAAAGTGATGTTGCCGCCGCCCGTGCGTTTCAGTCTCGAAGAGGCCCTGGAGTATATCCAGGAAGATGAATTGGTGGAGATTACACCCAAGTCGATGCGCATGCGCAAGATCATCCTCGATGAGACGGCACGAAAAAGAGCGGAAAGAAATTAATTTTCAAAATATTTTGCTATATTTGCAGCCCAATTTTTCCGAGATGGACAGCGAGTATCGTGATATCGTGATTCCGGTCAGGGGTTTACCCCTTGGAGAAAGCACATTTCGGTTTGAAATCGGGAAACCGTTCTTTCAAGCATTTGAGAACAACCAGATCAAGGATGCCGACTGCAGCGTGAAGGTCAGCGTGATCCGGCACCAAACGTTACTCGATGTGGTCTGCGAGGTGTTCGGCTTCGTGGTGGTCGAGTGCGACCGGTGTCTCGACGACCTCACGTTGAAAGTGGACATCGCGCCCCGGCTTACCGTAGGCTTTGGCAGTGTCGATGTCGACGAAGAGGCTCAGGGAGAAGAAGATATACTGGTGATTGACCGCTCCGAAAGCGAGTTGGATCTCGACCAGTTCGTCTATGATTATGTCTGCCTGGGGCTTCCGATGGTGAAGGTGCATCCCGAAGGGAAATGCAACCCTGAGATGCTCCGCTTCCTCACCGATCGCGAAGGCGATGAAAACGCCGCTGCGGAAGAAAACGCCCGGCCGTTCGAAGGCTTGAAAGATTTATTGAAAAAGCAAAAACAATTAAAATAAGTACAAATGGCACATCCGAAACACAAAATCTCGAAGCAGCGCCGAGATAAAAGAAGAACCCACGACAAGGCCCTCGTGCCTCAGCTCTCCACGTGCTCGAATTGCGGTGCTACCGTCATGTATCACCACGTCTGCCCGGAGTGCGGTTACTATCGTGGCCGTCAGATCATCAACAAGACCGTTGCGTAACCGCTGTTGATGAAGAAGCAGAGTGCCGGGCGAGTTCCCGGCATTTTTGTAGGGCCCTGTAGTTCAACGGATAGAATGGAGGTTTCCTAAACCTTAGATGGCGGTTCGATTCCGCCCGGGGCTACAAAAAAAGCAGGCTTAGCCTGCTTTTTTTGTAGCCAGTCGGCGCCTTATCGGGCAGGATGGTACTTCAAGATGGTCTCCTGCCATTTTCTCGTGTCGATGTGGGTGTAGATCTCGGTGGTGAGGATGCTTTCGTGGCCGAGCATCTGCTGTACGACGCGCAGGTCGGCGCCGTTTTCGACCAGGTGCGTGGCGAAGCTGTGGCGGAAGGTGTGTGGGGATATCTCCTTGGTGATGCCGGCGATGCGTGCCTGCTCCTTGACGATGTTGAAGACCGCTACGCGGGAGAGTTTACCGCCACGGTGATTGAGAAACAGAATGTCTTCGGCGGCTTTCTGTACGGGGCCGGCATCGCGCCCCTGGCGGTAGAGCCGGATGGCCTCCAGGGCGGGCTGTCCGATGGGAACGAGCCGCTGCTTGCTGCCCTTGCCGAAGACACGGATGAACTGTTCGTCCGGAAATATGTCCGATATTCTCAGGTTGACGAGTTCGCTCACGCGAAGGCCGCAGGAATACAGGATCTCCAGCATACAGCGGTTGCGGTGACCCTCGCTCTGCGAGAGGTCCACGGAATCGAGGATGCGGAGCACTTCTTCAACAGAGAGGACGGTGGGAAGATACGGGTTGATTTTGGGCGTGGTAAGCTTGTCGCAGGGATTCTGGGTCAGCTGCCCCTCGGCATCGAGGAACCGGTACAGCGCCTTGACGGAACTCACGGCCCGGGCCTGGGAACGTTTCGTGACGCCGGCATCCATCAACTTCTGCAGATACAGCGAGATGTCGTCGATGGTGGCGTCGGCCGGCGCGATGCCGTCGTTGCGGAGCAGGTCGAAGAATTTCTTCACGTCGGCTTCATAGCCTGCGACGGTGTTGGGTGACAGCGCCCGCTCGAGCTTCAGGTGGTCTTTGAAGTCGAGGAGCGTGGTCTCGTAGATGTCAGCGTGATTGCGCATGTCGGCAGTGTGGTTGCAGGCCGCATTCGTCGCATTTCGGGTTGCGGGCGGTGCAGGTGTAGCGGCCGTGGAGGATGAGCCAGTGATGGGCCTTAGGCCGCACGGCTTCGGGAATGCCGGCCTCCAGGTCGAGTTCCACGGCGTAGGGCGTCTTGCCATCGGAGAGGCCGAGGCGGTGCGCTACGCGGAACACATGGGTATCGACGGCGATGACCGGTTCGTCGTAGAGCACGGAAGTGACGACGTTGGCTGTCTTCCGCCCGACGCCGGGCAAGGTCATTAAGGCATCGATGTCGCGGGGCACTTCCCCGTTGAAATCCGTCATTACCTTGGCTGCCATGGCGACCAGGTGTGCCGCCTTGCTGTTGGGGTAGGAAATCGACCGGATAAGCGGATACACCTCGTCGGGCGTGGCCTCGGCCAGGGTGGGGATGTCGGGGAAGCGTTCAAAAAAGGCAGGCGTGGTAAGGTTCACGCGCTTGTCGGTACACTGGGCCGAAAGGATCACGGCGACGATGAGCTGGTAGGGCGAAGCGAAATGCAACTCACTCGCGGCCAGCGGGCGGTTGGCTTCAAACCAGGCCAGGACCGGTCCGAACGGCGGCTCAGGCTTGCGACGCGATTTCACGGCAGATTCCATTTTCCAGGATAATGACGCGGGCGGGGAAGGTGCGGATGAGCGACTGGTTGTGCGTAACCATCAGGATGGCGGTTCCCCTGCGGTTGATGTCGAAAAGAAGCCGCATGATGCCGCGGGCGGTCTCTTCATCGAGGTTTCCCGTGGGTTCGTCGGCCAGGATGAGGGCGGGCTCGTTGAGCAGGGCCCGGGCGATGGCCGCGCGCTGCTGTTCGCCGCCGGAGAGCTGATGGGGGAGCCTGTGGGCCTTGTTGACCAGCCCCACGGCTTCCAGCACGTCTTCGATCCGGCGCGTCATGGCACCCTTGTCGCGCCAGTCGGTGGCTTCCAGGGCAAAACGGAGATTGTCTTCGACAGAACGGTCCATCAGCAGCTGGAAATCCTGGAAAACGATGCCGAGGCTTCGTCGAAGGTACGGAATTTGTTTACTCTTAAGGTTGGCAAGATCGAACGACCCGACGCGCGCCTCTCCGGACAAGAGCGGATTTTCTCCGGTGAGGGTGCGGATGATGGAGGTCTTGCCGCTGCCGACCTTGCCCACGAGATAGACGAATTCACCCGGGCGGATGGTCAGGTCAAGCCCTTCTACGACCACCACCTCTCCGTTGGAGATGTCGGCGGCGTGAAAGACGACGATAGGTGTTGAATCCGTGTTCATATGGACTGGTTTGATGCACAAATTTACGATTAATTTGCGTATTTTTGCAGAGTAATGAAAAGGTTTTCCCCGATACGAATATTGTTGCCGGCACTATGGCTGCTTCTGGCAGCGCTGCCAGCATGGGGCCAGGTGAAGGACCGTCAGCATACCGACCGCCTGGAGTCGGCCCGCAAGCTTTACTACAGTGGTTCCTACTATGCGGCTGAAAAAGCTTTCACCGAGCTGGGCAAGGAGTCGTCGCAGGCCCTCGACCGGACGGAAATCGAGGCTTATAAGGTGCTGTGTGCCATTGCGCTCGACAAGGTCAATGCAGAGGGATTGGTCAACACTTTCTGCAACAAGTACCCCAATTCGCCGCAGCAGTCGCTGGTCAAGGAAGCGCTCGCCTCCCGCTTCTTCGACATTGGCAACTATGCCGATGCCCTTGCTATCTACAACACCATCAATCCCGACCATCTGTACCGTACCCAGCAAACGGGATTCGCTTTCAAGAAGGCTTACAGCAATCTCCGGACGGGCGGCTACGAGCGGGCGGAAGCAGGCTTCGCCGATGTGCTGGCCGCACCGCGCTCCCAATACACGTTGCCCGCCACCTACTATAAAGGCTATGTGCATTACATCCGCCAGCAGTTCGCCCAGGCGGTTTCGCTTTTCGAGCAGGTGGGCGACGGCAATCAGTTCTCCGACATGGCCCGTTATTTCGCCGTGGAGAGCAAGCTGATGCTTAAAGACTATGACTATGTAATCCGTCGTGGCGTGCCGCTTTATCATGACCTTGACGGCGAGATGAAGACCAGCCTGGCCCGGATCCTTTCGGAAGCCTACTATGAGAAAGGTGACCAGGAATCGGCCCGGTTTTACCTCGATATCTATGCGCAGAGCGGCGTGCAGCTGAGCCGGAAAGACTACTACTTTTCGGGTATCGTGTCGTACAGCCTCAAGTCTTGGCAGGCCGCCATCGACGCATTCTCCCATGTGCTGGGCACCGATGACGAGCTCGGCCAGAACGCCTGGTATTACACGGCCAACAGCCTGCTCCAGGTCAAGAATAAAGTAGCGGCCCTCGATGCCTTCCAGAAGGCGGCCGCCTGCGATTTCGATCCAGTGATCCGTGAGGATGCGTTCTTTAACTTCGCCAAGCTGTCGTTCGACGTGAACTCCGACATTTCGCAGTTCCGCAACTACATGGATGCTTATCCCGACAGTGGGAAAGAAGATATCATCAACAACTACATGGCGACCTCGTTCCTCCTGGGCAAGGATTACCGTTCCGCCGTGGAAGCCCTGCGCGCCATCAGGAACCATACGCCTGAGTCGGCCGACAACCTCCAGAAGGCCGCGTTTTTCCGGGGGCTCCAGCTGATTGAAGGCAAGGGCTACCGTGCGGCGGAACCGCTCATGGAGACCGCCGTGGAAACCGGCAGCAACGAGCCGCTCCGTAATCTCGCCCGCTTCTGGCAGGCCGAATGCTGCTACCGCGACGACCGCTTCTCCGAAGCCATCGCCATCCTGGGGAACCTGCTGCTCGATCCTGATTTCCGCAGCACCTCAGACTATCCGCAGGCCCTCTACAACCAGGCATACAACTTTTTCAAGAGCGGCAACTACGTGTATGCGGAGAACAATTTCCGCAATTTCCTCAACGTATCGGGCGAGTTCCAGGAATATGAACGCGATGCGCAGACCCGCTTGGGTGACGCCTGCTTCATGCAGGGTAAATACGCCGATGCGGCCCGCTTCTACGAGCAGGTGTATGAATCGGATCCCGGTGCGGCCGACATCTATCCGGCTCTCCAGGCTGCGGTGGCCTACGGACTGATGGGAGAGGAAGGCAAGAAAATCGACCTGTTGAAGGAAGTCACGCGCTACAACAGAGCCGCGCCCCTCTATCCGCAGGCACTCTACGAACTGGGTCGCACCTACGTTCAGACCGGCAAGAACGACAATGCCACGGAATGCTTCTTCACCCTGCTTGGGATGAAAGGCAACGACTATTACGGAAAGGCGTTGCTGGAGCTTGCGCTCATCAACACCAACGCCCAGAAATACGACAAGGCGATCGAGTATTACAAGACCATCGTGAAGACCGCGCCGCAGTCGCCGGAAGCTGACGACGCCCTCGCTGGCCTGGAAAGTATCTATCAGTTGCGCAATCAGCCCGAGCGGTTCTTGACCTATCTTGATGAAATCGGCCGTTCCGATATCAAAACCGATACGGAAAAAGAGCAGATGATCTTCCGTTCGGCAGAGCAGGTTTATCTGTCGGGACGCTACACGGCGGCCATCAGTGACCTGCAACGCTATCTGGCCAAGTATCCATCCGGCAGCCACGTGCCGCTGGCGGCGTATTACCTGGCCGAAAGTCTCCGGGCCACAGGCCGGCTCGAATCGGCGGCCGACAACTATCTGAAGGCGATGAACGCCGGCCATTCGCCTGTCTTGCAGGACGCGACGGCGGCCTATGCCGACATCAACTACGATCTGCAGCACTACGACAAGGCGGTTGAGGCCTACGGAAAGTTGGCGGAACTGGCGCAAGACGATGCCATGCGGCACCGGGCCCAGGTTGGCCTGATGCGCGCGAGTTACGGTGCGAAGGATTACACCCGTGCCATCCAGTATTCCCACTCGGTGGGTGGACGCGAAGCCCGCTTCATCCAGGCGAAATCCTATCGCACGCTCGGACAGCGCGACCATGCTACGGCGGCATTCGACGAGCTGGCTGCCAATACATCCGACAGTTACGGAGCGGAGAGTGCCTATATCCTGATCCTCGACGCCTATGACCGGGGCAGTTTCTCGGAAGTGGAGCAGCGGGTGTATGCCTTCGCGGATTCCGGTTCCGACCAGAGCTACTGGCTGGCCAAGAGCTTCATCATCCTGGGTGATTCCTTTGCCGACCGGGGCGACAAGGCGCAGGCCGAAGCCACCTTTGTCAGCATTCTCGAGGGATATCAGCCCACCCGTGAAGATGACGACGTCCTCGGGCAGGTACACAGCCGCCTGGCCCTCCTTAAAACCATGAACAGATGAAACGGTTCGTAACGATACTGATGTTGCTCGCCGGAGCGGTCTCGCTCCGTGCACAGGTGGCCTCCGTGGAGGTGAGCCGCGCCTACGACGTGGGACTCGATGGCATCCTCAAGCCTGCCATCCCGATTTCGGTCGACGATTCCCTGCATCGCTTTGATGTCCGGTTCGACTATTCCATCTTCAACCGGCCTTATGCCGACCTGTATGATTTTACCCCCTATGAGACCATCCAGCTATCGACGGTGGGGGCCAATCGGACGCCCTTCCTGTTTGCCCGTCTCGGTTCACAGTATGCCTTTGGTGAGCGTGGCGTGATGCCTGCGGGGGAACTGTATCTCCAGACCAAGCCCCGCAACGGGTTCTGCTCAGGCTTGTATGGCCGGCACAATTCCTTCTTCGGCGACCTGGGACGCGGGTTTGGCGGGAATGCCATGCTGAACACCTCCCGTATGGAGAACACGGTGGGTGGCGACATGACCTACGACTGGGCGACCGGTGAATTGATGTTTGACGTGAAATACGATTTCGACCGTTACCGGTATACGCCGACATGGAATGGGACGGCGGTGGAAAATGGCA
Source organism: Bacteroidales bacterium Bact_11 (assembly GCA_001603505.1). Taxonomy (GTDB): domain Bacteria; phylum Bacteroidota; class Bacteroidia; order Bacteroidales; family UBA932; genus Cacconaster. The sequence goes on from LUZC01000023.1 coordinate 26,711, forward strand.
AGACGGACATCTTCCCGACAGCCGCGCATCGGAACAACAGCCTGACCGCATCCTTCAACCTGAATTCCGCGCAGAAAGAGCAGAACACGGTGTATTACGACGTGACGTTCTCGTACCGCAATACGCAGAAAGACCTCGCCATGTCGTATCCTGCCGCGGCTCCGGATACGACGCGGATTTCGGAGGGCTTCCTCTGTGTGAACGGGTATGTGGGCGCATCCTTCGACATCCACCGCATCTATGTTGATATGAACATCGAATACGCTTCCTATGGGGGCGTGCACGATTTCCAGATTGGTGTCGTGGAGTTTTCTCCCATCTACAAACTCCAGCGCAAGCGGCTGGATGCCAAGTTTGGCGTGAAGTTCGGTACCCGTTACGGAATTGCCGGGACCATTGAGGAACCCGGCCTGGACCTGTCGGCGCGCAGCAGTATCTTCCCCGATGTGGATATACGATACAACCTGATCGACAGGACGCTCTGGGCACACGCCATCGTAACTGGCGGTAACGACCTGAATCCGTTCTCGCGCATGGTGGACGATTGTCCCATCGTGCTTCCGACGGCCGCGATGATGTTCGGCGTCCGTCCGGTCGACGCCACATTGTCGTTGGAAGGCGTGATCGGCGGGCGGCTCGGCCTGAATCTGGAAGGCAACTACAAGGTTACGCGCAACAAGATGCTCTTCGTCCCCGTGTACGACGGCTCCGTGCTGTCCCAATTGACACCGTCCTACCGCGACGTGAACCAGTATTCGGTGCAGGGCGAGGTCTTCTGGAAATCGCAGGACCTGACGGTCGGCGGACGCCTCCGCTATGCGCATTATTTTGATGCGGAAGACAAGTCCACGGTGACCGAGATGCCGGCCTGGACGGGCTACGGATTCGTGCGCTACAATTTCCGCGAGCGGATTATCGCCCAGGTGGAATGCAACTACCGCGGGGCAACCAGCGGAGAGATGGCCGTATTGAATGGAACCTGTCTGCGGATGTACTACGAGGTCCCGTCGATCGTGGATGTGGATGTAAATGTCAACTATTTGATTAACAAGAATTTTTCTGTCTTTGCAAAGGTGGGGAACCTGTTGAATCACCGCAACCAGTACATGCCGCTCTATCTGGAGCCGGGCATCAATCTGGGCGCAGGGGTCTGCTTGAATTTCTAGTGCTTTTTATCTTGGATTTTTCGCGATTTATTCCTATCTTTGTTTGTTTATAAGAAGACAGATTTAATGGAACAAATCGAAACTTATTCCGCCGACAGTATCCAGGTCCTGGAAGGTCTTGAGGCGGTCCGCAAGCGTCCGTCGATGTACATCGGCGACATCAGTTCGCGCGGACTGCACCATCTGGTATATGAAGTGGTCGACAATTCGATCGACGAGGCCCTGGCCGGATATTGCAACGACATTGTAGTGGAAATCAATCCGGACAATTCGATCCGGGTATCCGATAACGGACGCGGTATTCCGACCGGCCTGCATGAGAAAGAGCAGCGCAGCGCGCTGGAGGTGGTACTGACTGTGCTCCACGCCGGTGGTAAGTTCAGCAAGGACAGCTATAAGGTGTCAGGCGGTCTCCACGGTGTGGGTGTCTCCTGCGTCAACGCCCTTTCCTCCCACTTGACTGCGGAAATCCACCGCGAAGGGAAGGTCTTCATGCAGGAGTATTCGCAGGGCAAGCCGCTCTACGACGTGAAAGTCACGGGCGAGGCGTCCGACACCGGTACGATCATCACCTTCAAGCCCGATGCCGAAATCTTCACGGTATTGGTTTACGATTACGACATCCTGGCCGGACGTCTTCGCGAACTGGCCTACCTGAACAAGGGTGTGCGCCTGACGCTGCGCGACCTGCGTCCCCGCGAAGTGGAATACGACGAAAACGGAAAACCGCTTCCCCAGGAGCCGAAAGAGGAAGTGTTCTATTCTGAACACGGCCTGGTGGAATTCGTGCAGTACCTCGACGGCGTGCGCGAAAAGCTGACAGAGAAGCCCATTTACCTGGAAACCGACAAGGTCATTCCCATCGAGATTGCGATGCAGTACAACACCGGTTTCAGCGAGAATGTCCACTCTTACGTCAACAATATCAACACCATCGAGGGTGGTACGCACCTGAGCGGTTTCCGCCGGGGCCTGACCACCACCCTCAAGAGTTACGCCGACAAGAACGGCCTGCTTTCTAAACTCAAATTCGACCTCGATCCTTCCGACTTCCGCGAAGGCCTGACGGCGGTCATTTCCGTCAAGGTGGCTGAGCCGCAGTTTGAGGGGCAGACCAAGACAAAACTCGGCAACAGCGAGGTAATGGCAGCCGTTTCGCAGGCCGTGAGCGCCGCGCTCGAGCAGTATCTGGAGGAGAATCCGAAGGACGCCCGCGCCATCGTCGACAAGGTGGTGCTTGCTGCCACGGCCCGCCACGCGGCCCGCAAGGCGCGCGAACTGGTGCAACGCAAGACGGTCATGTCGGGCAGCGGCCTCCCGGGCAAGCTGGCCGACTGCTCCGACCGTGATCCCGCCAACTGCGAGCTCTTCCTCGTGGAGGGCGACTCCGCAGGCGGAACGGCCAAGCAGGGCCGCAATCGCCAGTTCCAGGCCATCCTGCCGCTCCGCGGCAAGATCCTCAACGTGGAGAAAGCCATGGAGCACCGCGCTTTCGAGAGCGAATCGATCCGCAACATCTACACCGCGCTTGGTGTGTCGGTCGGCACCGAAGACGATCCCAAGGCGCTCAACATGACGAAGCTGCGCTACCATAAGGTGATCATCATGACCGATGCCGATGTGGACGGCAGCCATATCGCGACGCTGATCCTTACGTTCTTCTTCCGTTACATGCCCGACCTGATCCGTAGCGGCTATGTGTATATTGCCACGCCGCCGCTCTACCGCGTGAAGAAGGGCAATGTGGAAGAGTACTGCTGGACCGACGAAGAACGCTCCGCCGCCATCGAGCGGATCGGCAAGGGCAAGGATACCGGCCTGCTGGTATCGCGCTACAAAGGTCTCGGTGAAATGGACGCTGAGCAGCTCTGGGCCACGACCATGGATCCGGAGAAACGCATCCTTCGCCAGGTCCACATCGAGAACGCCGCCGAAGCCGACCGCATCTTCTCGATGCTGATGGGCGACGACGTGCCGCCGCGCCGCGAGTTCATCGAGCAGAACGCCAAGTACGCCAACATTGATGCATAATTTTTAAAATAATATCGTTACTATTTACTATGGATATTTTTGACAGGATAGCGAAAGATTCCGGCGGTCCGCTTGGTCAGTATCGTGATAAGGCTTTCGGTTATTTTATGTTCCCGAAACTCGAAGGCGAGTTGGGACCCCATATGAAATTCCAGGGTGAGGACGTGCTTTGCTGGAGCCTGAACAACTATCTCGGCTTGGCCAACCATCCGGAAATCCGCAAGGCAGATGCCGAGGGCGCCGCCCGCTGGGGCCTGGCTTACCCGATGGGCTCCCGCATGCTGACCGGACATACTTCCCTTCACGAGCACCTGGAACGCGAACTGGCCGATTTTGAGAAGAAGGAAGACGCTTTCCTGTTCAATTTTGGCTATCAGGGCATCGTCTCGACGATCGACGCGCTGGTGAGCCGCCGCGACGTGATCGTGTATGACAACGAGTGCCACGCCTGCCTGCTCGACGGTATCCGTCTCCACATCGGCAGCAAATATAAATATCGTCACAACAACATCGCCAATTGCGAGATGATCCTGGCGCGCGCCTGCAAGGAAGCCGAAGAGAACGGAGGCGGCGTGCTGCTGATTACCGAGGGCGTGTACGGCATGACCGGTGCATTGGGTATTCTCGACCAGATAGCCGCCCTCAAGAAGAAATACAAGTTCCGTATCCTGATCGACGATGCCCACGGTTTCGGCGTGATGGGCCCCAACGGGCGCGGTACGTCCGAGCATTTCGGGGTGATGGACGAGATAGACATTTACATTGGCGCCTATGCCAAGAGCATGGCCATCATCGGCGGCTTCGTGGCGGGTCCTCATGTCATTATCGACTATCTGCGTTATAATCTCCGTTCCCAGATTTACGCGAAAGCACTCCCGATGCCGATCGTGGAAGGCTGCCTCAAGCGTCTGGAAATCATCCGTGGCGAAGAGGGCGACAAGCTCCGCAAGCAACTCTGGGTCATTACCCGCGCGCTGCAGGATGGCCTGCGCAAGCGTGGCTTCGACATCGGCGTGGCAGAGGCATGCGTGACGCCGGTGTTCATGAAGGGCAATCTGGCACAGGCGACCAACATCCTGATCGACCTGCGCAAGAACTATCACATCTTCTGCTCGGTGGTGACGTATCCCGTCGTTCCGGAGGGAATCCTGATGTACCGCATTATTCCGACTGCGGCGCACTCGCTTGAGGATGTGGAATATACGCTCAATGCGTTTGCCGAGATCAAGGAGAAGCTCGCGAAAGGCCAGTACGACGCTTTCGAGATGCAGAATATGAGCATCCGCTAGGATGGTCACCGGAAAAGTCATCATCATTACGGGAGCAAGCTCGGGAATCGGGCTTGCTTCCGCTCGTTTGTTTGCTGCACACGGCAACAAGGTGGTGATGGCGGCCCGCTCGATCGATCGGCTGGAGGCGCTTGCTGCGGAGATGCTGTCCGATCCTGCCACGCCGGCCTCGACGGAAATTCTTTGTGTGAAGACCGATGTGTCGCTGGAAGCGGACTGCAGGACGATGGTGGAACGGACGCTGGAACGGTTTGGCGGAATCGATATTCTGGTGAACAATGCCGGCGTGTCGATGCGCGCGCTCTTCCGCGATGTCGACCTGAAGGTGCTTCGTACGTTGATGGACGTGAATTTCTGGGGGACGGTTTACTGCACGAAGTATGCGTTGCCGTCGCTGCTGGAGCGCAAGGGCTCGGTGGTTGGGGTGGTCTCAACGGCCGGGTATGCCGGGCTTGCCGCTCGGACGGGCTACAGCGCTTCGAAGTTCGCTGTCCGCGGTTTTCTCGACACGCTGCGGATCGAGCATGTGAAGGATGGGTTGCACGTCCTGGTGTTCGCGCCGGGGTTCACTACGTCGAACGTCCGCTTTGCGTCACTGACTGCTGATGGGACGCCGCAGGGCAGTTCGCCGCGCGACGAGAGCAAGATGATGAGTGCTGAAAAGGTGGCACGCAAGATGGAACGGGCCATCGAGCGCCGCCGCCGCGAGGTGATCCTCACGTTCCTGGCGCACCTTGAACTCTTCGTCCAGCGCCATATGCCCCGCCACATGGACCGCTGGGCCTACGATTACATGGCCCGCGAGCCCGATTCGCCTCTCAAGTGATCAATACCCAAGGTTCTCGCCGTTGAGGATGCGGGAGAAGTACCAGAGATGGAGTCGGAGGGCGTAGCCCCAGTATTTCCAAGAGTGGACGCCGGGAGAATAGACCTCGATGTAGGGGACGCCTTCTTCTTTGCAGCGCTCGCAGAAACTGCGCGATGCCCCGTACAAGATATCATCGTATCCGCAGGAAACCAGCATCAGCTTTCCGGAATCCTTCGCCCGTGCCACACGGTTGATCGCCGACTCTTCCGCGTAACGCGTGTTCTCAGGCACATACGGTCCGAGCAGCTCTCCCAGGCCGAGACGGTCTTTTTCATAGGAAAGGTCCAGCACACCGCTCATCGAACCGGCGGCGCGGAAGCGGTTCACATCGTCGAGGAACAGGTTGATCGCGCCGTGGCCGCCCATCGAAAGACCGGTGATAAACGTCTTCTCCGGACTCAGGAAATACTTCTCCATGATGGTCGGATACAATTCCTCATCGAAAAATTTGCGCCACTGCATCCCTTCGGGATTGTTGGCGTTCACATACCAGCTTTGGTAAAAGCCATCGGGGCAGATGATGATGAACCCGGTCTCGTCGGCCACCTGCTGGATGTCATATTTCCGGCTCCAGTCGTGGAAGCAGCCTGACCAGCCGTGCAGTAGGAAGAGCGCCGGCACCGGGTCGGGATCGCCCATGCAGTCGATGCAGTACTCCTCTGCATAATTGGCGGCATACTGCTGCGGGATAAACACCAGAACGGAATCGTCGGCATGGAGGTTGGGAGAGGGGAGAACCAGCAGCTGCTGTGCACCGGCGGCCAGGGGCAGGAGGGCCAGGATGGCGGCCACGATGATTTTTTTCATTTTCGGAGATTATTGTTAACTTTACTTTTTGTCCATTTGTACAAAGTTATGAAAAATTATCGGATCTACATCTGTTTTATCGTGTTGGCAGTTCTGATGCTCCTCCTGTATCCCAAGGAGGGGAAATTCCAGTATGAGTACCAGAAAGGCCGCCCGTGGGTCTATGAGACGCTGATCTCTCCCATCGATTTCCCGATCCTGAAAACGGAAGCGGAAATGCTCAAGGAGAAGGATGAACGGGCCTCGGAGATGATCGACTATTACAGCTATGATCCGACGGTTGCTCCTCGGATGCTGGAACAATTTGGCCACAAGGCCGTGGAACTGCATCTGGACGGGGAATTGACCCGCGATATGTATGACCATCTGAGCCAGGCCTATGCACGGGGCATCGTGGCAGACTTCGGCAATGCCGACCTTTCAAGCAAGGTCATCTCCATCAAACGCGATAAACGGGTGGTCGAAACCCCCGCTACCGATATCTACGACATAGAACGGGTGTATGAGGTGCTCAAGTCGGACCTGGTATTCGACTATCCCGGCATGGACATCGATTCGATTGCCAATCGTCTGGACGTAAAATCTTTCATTGTCCCCAATCTGCTTTACGACGAAAATACCACCCAACTGGTACATAAGGAGGCCGTGAATTATATCTCGCCGACCAAGGGCATGATCTACGCGGGCCAGCTCATCGTGTCGGAAGGAGAGATCGTCACGAGCGACATTTGCCAGATCCTGGATTCCTACAAGGAAGAATACAAAGAGAGTTACGGCTATACGGGATCCCCCGATGCCTTGCTGATCAGTCATCTCTTCTTGATCATCGTTATTCTGGGCGTCTTTTTCTTTGCCGTTTTCTTCCTCGACAAGTCGGTTTTCGCCTCGATGCCTAAACTGCTGTTCCTGATGATGCTGCTGCTGATCTCCTTTGCCGGTGTATCAATACTCTTCCAGGTAGACCAGCGCCTGCTCTATCTCTTCCCGTTTGCGGTGCTGGCCCTCTACATGAGCGCCTTCTTTCACGACGACATGGCTTATGCCGTGTATGCTGTCACCATCCTGCCGCTGCTGATTATCCCGGAGAACGGCGTAGAGTTGTTCTTCATCAATTTGATTGGTGGCTCCGTAGCGCTGTATGCCTACGGCAAACTCAACCGTGGCTGGCTCCAGTTTGTCAATGCGCTGTTTATTTTCATAGGAATGTCGCTGGTTTGCTTCGCGTTCAAGCTTGGTACGGGGGACCTGACCTATGCGCTCAAGTCGACCAATTTCCTGTATCTGGGAATCAGCGCCATCCTGAGCGTCGTGCTCTATCCCTTTGTGTACTTGTTTGAGAAGATTTTCGGTTTTGTGTCGTATTCCCGTCTCTGGGACCTTTCAGATACCAACAACAGACTGCTGCAGGACTTGCAGTACAAGGCCCCGGGAACGTTCCAGCATTCGCTTCAGGTGGCTAATCTGGCTGAAAAGGCGGCTCGGGAGATTGGCGCCGACGGCATGCTTGTGCGGGTTGGAGCGCTTTACCACGATATCGGAAAGATGGAAAATCCGCAGTGCTTCATCGAGAACCAGGCGGAAGGCGTGAATTACCACGCCGGCCTGACGCCTGAAGAAAGTGCGCGGGCCATCATCAAGCACGTGAGTGACGGCCTTGCTCTGGCCCGCAAGAGCAAATTGCCCGAAAACGTGGCGGATTTCATTGCCAGCCACCACGGCCATTCCCTGACGCTCTATTTCTACAACAGCTATTGCAATGCGGGTGGCGATCCTGCCAACAAAGAACCATTCACTTACGATGGCAAGCTCCCCCGCACCAAGGAGCAGGTGGTGGTGATGATGGCCGACGCGGTAGAGGCGGCCTCCCGTACGCTGAAAGATTATTCCGAGGAGAGCATTTCGGATCTCGTCGAGCGCATCCTCAAAAACAAGTTCGACGATTCTCAGTTGGCCGAGGCCGCTATCTCCATCAAGGAGATCAATACCGTGAAGGCTTCGTTCAAACAGTATCTCCAGCAGATTTACCACGCCCGGATCGCTTATCCAAAGCGGCAGCAACCCGCAAAACCAGCAGAGTAAACAGGAGAATCAGGAATCCCGTCGTAGAGAAGCGTCCCACCCGGTCGCCATGGCGGACGAACGGCGTCTGCGCGTCGTTGCCGTTGACGGTACCCTTCAGGGTGGTTTCCACCCACCAGCCGGTCTTCTGCAGCACGTCGCCCCGCTGGTTGATGATACCCGAAGTGCCGGTGTTGGCAGCCTGCACGATGTCGCGCCGATTCTCGATGGCCCGCAGGCGCGCATAGTTGAAATGCTGCCGGTAGCCGGGCGTATCTCCCCACCAGCCGTCGTTGGTGATGACGGCCAGGAACCGGGCGCCCTTCTTCGTGGCCAGGCGCGACCAGTCGCCGTACACCGATTCGTAGCATATCATCACCCCGACTTTGTCTCCGTTGCTGTCGGGGATCACCTCCATTTCCTCTTGTGTGCCATAGCTGCTGCTTGATCCGCCGAACTTCCGAACGAGGGGGCCCAGGAAAGTCAAGACGTTTTCGTAGGGGATGATTTCGACACCCGGGACGAGTTTCGACTTGAAGTACGACCCATACACCTGCGCGCTGTCGAGCACCATGGCGGTGTTGTAAACGTCGATCCAGTGGCCTTGTCCGCGGTCACGGGCGCTGCGAGTGGGCTTGACGGAACTCTCGAAATGCCGGTAGGTGAGGGCTCCCAGCAGCAGGTCGGTGCCCGGATGGGCAGAGAGGAACGACTGGTACAGCCGGATCGAGGCATTGGCCTCGGGGTTGTCGATATCGATGTCGTAGGTGAAGGTCTCCGGGGTAACGATGAAGCGGGTTTCCGGCGTCGCGGCATCTTCCATCAGTTCCACGAGCCGGGCGTCGAGGGCAGCCTGCGGGGACACGCCGTATTTGTGGAACGGGTCGATGTTGGGCTGGATGACCACCACTTCCATCGGGTCGTCCGATTCCCTGTAAGTGGCGTAACGGATTTCCGAACAGAGGATCGGGATAAGGATGAGCGCGAGGGAACACCCCCCGTACCAACGCTTGTTATTCCGGGTATCGGAAATCAGCAGCAGGTAAAGCGCTGCATTGGTCAGCAGGATCCAGGCGGAACCGCCGACCGCACCGACCGATTCATACCATTGCACCAGCCGCGTAGAAGTGGCGAAGGCGTTGCCCAGGCAGAGCCAAGGCCAGGAAATCTCCACGTCGAAGTACAAGTGTTCCCAGGCCAGCCAGGTCACAATGAAAAAGAACAGGGACAGCGCTTCGGCTTTTACCGGGTTTTTCTCGCGGCTGCGGATGATGCGTCCGCCCCAGCGGTAGATGGCAAATACGGCCGCCATCTGAAGAGCGTTGAGCAGTAGTGCGGCGATGGCCCCTGCTGGAGAAACGAACCAAATCCAGAACGTGGTGGCGATGTTAAAGAGCAGGAAGGCCGCATAATAGTACCAGAAGGCATGCCGGACCTGATGCTCAAGCAGCATCCGGTCGAGGCAGAAGAGGGGAACAAAGGCGACCAGGGAGAGGAATCCGAGGTGTGGTACCAGGAAGGGAAGGCTGAGCAGCAGCGCAAATCCTGCAACCAGAAACCAGCGGTTTCCACGTATGTTTTTCCGAAGGACAGTCATATTGTTGAGTTTGGTACACAAAGATAGGTTTTTTGTACAAATAATGGTATCTTTGTGTCCGGTTTGGAAAGCATGGCAATCTATTTCATCAAGGCCATCCTCGTCGGGTTGACCGCCGCGATTCCTCTGGGACCGTTGGGCATCGTTTGCATACAGCGAACGCTCAACCATGGCCGTTGGTCGGGCTTTGCGGTGGGTATCGGTGCCGCCATCGGCGATACGATCTATGCTGCCATCTCGCTTTTCTCGCTGTCGTTCGTCAGCGAATTCCTCGACCGCAACCGTGTGTGGGTGCTGCTGATCGGCGGTATCATCATCATGCTGATCGGCATCCAGATCGCCATGAAGAATCCTATCAAGGATGTGCGCCAGCCCAAGAAGAACCTCGGTTCGGGTTTGATGCAGGATGTGCTGCGCGGATTCCTGATGACGCTTTCCAATCCGGGCGCACTGGTGCTCATGCTGGGCATCTGCGCTTTCTTCGGCCTCGACATGGGCGGGGAGTACCGCTTTTATCTGATGATGATCGTCTTGGGCGGCATTTTCCTGGGCTCCGTTGGCTGGTGGTTCCTGCTGAGCGGCGGCATCAACCTGTTCCGCAAGCGGTTCCGGCTGCGGCAGCTGCTGGTGATCAACCGGATCGCAGGCACCATCATCGCACTCATCGGCCTGGCCTCGCTGGTGGAGAGCCTGGCCGAGCTGATCTTCCATCAGCCGCTGATCTAATGGTTTGAAGAGAGGATTTCGGGCAGTTCCTGGAAATCGTCGATGAGGAACTCCGCTCCGGATTGCCGCAGCGCTTCGCGGCTGGCATTGCCGTAGGTCACGGCGCAGGTGTGCGCCCCGGCGCGGCGCCCCATCTCTATGTCGACAGGCATATCGCCCACCACAAAGGTTTCTTCCGGGGAAAAGCCGAGTTCCCGCAGGGTTTTGCATACGGGTTCCGGATCGGGCTTTGCCCGTGTTACATTATCGGCTCCCAGTACGTAGGAGATGCAGTCGGCGATACCCATTTCCTGCAGGAATTCGTTGAGGGAGCGGGAACTGCGGGAGGACGCAACCGTCATGACTAGGCCCTGGTCCCGCAGAGGGAACAGCGTTTCCCGAACATGGGGAAACAGCTGCGGAACGAGGATCCTGCGGTTCTTCTCGAAGATGTCCCTGTATACTGCTGCGCAGCGTTTCCTGCCTTCGGGGGAAAGGTCCGGCAGGAGCTGCGCGAAACAGTCTTCCAGCGGAAGTCCGATGGTGGCGGCAATGGCTTCTTCCCCTGCTAAAGGGTAGTCCATCGCCGCCATCGTCTCCTGCATGGTGCGCACAATGTTGGCGCGGGTATCGCCCAGCGTCCCGTCGAAGTCGAAGATGATAAGCCGGATCTGCATCGATGATGGCGGTGGCGCGTCAGAGGCTGGCGACGAGGATCTCCTTGATGGCCGGCTCGTCGAGCGGCACGTAGGCTTCCTCCAAACCTTCGTTCACGGCGATGTGGTGGGCCATCTCGTCGATGCGGCTCTCGTCAATCCCCACTTCGCGCAGGTGCATCGGGATGTCGATGCTCTCAAAGAAGGCGTAGGTCTCGTCGATGGCTTTGCGGGCAATCTCCCATTTGTCGAGCGAAGCGTCGATGCCGAACACGTTGACGCCGTATTTGACGAAGCGGTCGAGCGTGCGTTCGCTGAGGATGTGCTGCATCCAGCGCGGGGTGATAATGGCCAGGCCCCATCCGTGGGTGATGTCGTAGTAGGCGCTCAGGGCGTGCTCGATGGCATGGCAGGGCCAGCCGGAATAGGTGTTGCCCAGAGCGAGTATGCCGTTGCAACCGTAGGTGCAGCAGAGCATCATTTCGGCACGGGCGGTGTAGTCTTCCGGATTGTCCAGGCACTTGCGGCCATTGACCATCAGGCTGCGGAGCATGGATTCGCAGAAACCGTCGTTGAGCAGCGTGGTATCCTCGGTGAAGTATTGCTCAATGGTGTGGTTCATCGCGTCGGCAATGCCGGCAGCCGTCTGTTTCCTGTTGACGGAGAAGGTGTAGGTGGGGTCGAGGAATGAGCAGACCGGGAAAAGCAGCGGATCGCCGTAGCCGATCTTGTCGTTGGTTTCCGTGCGGGAAATCACGCCGTAGATGTCGTATTCGCTACCGGTGGCAGCCAGCGTGAGGATGTCAACGATGGGCAGGGCCGCCTTGGCTTTTACCTTGCAAGTGATCAGGTCCCAGGGGTCTCCGTCGTAGCAGGCGCCCGCGGCGATGGCTTTCGAGCAGTCGAGCACGCTGCCGCCGCCTACGGCCAGGATCACGTCGATGCCATGTTCCTTGCACAGGCGGACGCCCTCCAGCACGCTGGGGTCATACTTGGGGTTGGGCTGGATCCCGGGAAGCTCCACGATCTCATAACCTGCGAGCAGTTCCAGGACTTTCTGGTAGAGGCCAATCTTCTTGATGCTTCCGCCACCGTAGGTGAGGAGGACTTTCTTTCCGAACGCCGCCATCACGTCCGGAAGTTTCCGGATAACGCCCTTTCCGAAGATCAGGCGGGTAGGGGTTTGGTAATCAAAGTTCTGCATGTCGCTGTCAGTTGAAGTTCAGGATAATGTCGCCATCCTTGTACGCCTGGTCGACAATCAGCATCACAAAGGGTACCATCGTGTAGGAGAGTTCCTCCGGGGTGGCGGTGACGTGGCCGCTAACCGTCAGTTGTTTCGCGCCGGTCGCCATAACCGAATCAATCACGATTTCCGTCAGATGATCGGTCTCGGGACAGACAATGGGGATGACGAACGATTTTTCGAAATCGATGTCCGTGGGCAGGCCGTTTTCGCCCATCACGGCAGCCATGCCGAAATAATCCAGCAGTTGTTCCTGCGAGGTGATCCGGTCGGGGATTTCGGCCACTGTGACGTCGTTGCGTACGAAGTAGTTCTGGGCAAATCCAAAGGGAATCTCGTTGTCCTGCTTGCAGCCGAGCAGGCTGCAGGCCAGCAGAAGAAGGGGAAGCAAGCGTTTCATAAGTAGGAGGTTTGTTACGCGAAGATACGAAAAAACCTCTGGATTTTCCAGAGGTTTTTTCGTGTGGCCCTTAGCAGATTTGAACTGCTGACCTCCTGCCTGTCAAGCAGGCGCTCTAAACCAGCTGAGCTAAAGGACCAGGTAATTCCGCCGAAACGGGACTGCAAATATAGACATTTTTTTGAATAATCCATAAAAAACGGAAAAACTTCCGCTTATGGGAGATGGCGCTTCGAAAGGGCCGAGAGTCCGTTTACCAGGCGGTCGATTCCTTCCCGCATCAGGGTGGACGGACAGGCCAGGTTGACACGGATGAACCGGTCGTCGCCGTACATCTTGCCGGCGTTGATCCATACCTGCTCGCTTTGGATCAGCTGCGCTTCAATCTCTTCCGCAGAAAGGCCGCTGGCGGAAATATCGACCCAGGCCAGATAGGTAGCTTCCAGTTCGCACACCGGGAAATCTGGCAACGCTTCGCCGAAGCGCTCCACGAGCATCTCGTAGTTGCACCAGACGGTCTGGTTGAGGCCTTCCAGCCAAAGCACGCCCTCGGGCGAGTAAGCCGCTTCGACCGACACGGCTCCGAAGGGATTGATCTCGCCGATTTCGTTGACTTCGATGACCTTGCGTATCTTCTCCCGCCAGTCGGGGCGTTCTGCTACGATGTTGGCCATGTGCAGGCCGGCCGTGTTGAAACTCTTCGACGGGGAACTGAGCGTTACGGATTCACGTCGGAACGCATTGCTCAAAGAAGCAAACGGCGTGTATTTGGTGCCGGGGCGGGCGATTTCGCAGTGTATTTCGTCGGCGATCACGGGAACGCCGTGTTTCAGCGCGATGTCGCCGATGCGGCGGAGTTCCGCTTCCGACCAGCGTCGTCCGGCCGGGTTGTGCGGGTTGCATAGCAGCAGGAGCCGGTTGCCGGGGTCGGCACAGGCTGCTTCCAGGCCGTCGAAATCCATCTGGTAGGTAAACCGGCCGTCGGAGAGATCTTTCCGGAGCAGCGGCACGTCGGTGATGCGGCAGCCGTTCTTTTGGATCGACGAGAAGAAGCAATTGTACACGGGCGACTGGATGATCACACCTTCACCGGGGGCGCAGAATGCCTTGACGACAGCCGTGAGTTCCGGGACCACGCCGGTGGAATGGAGGAACCATTCCCGTTTCAATTCCAGATTGTGCCGTTCGCGGAACCATCGGATCACAGCCTCGTAATAGCTGTCGTGGACGATGGTGTAACCGAATACGCCATGGTCCAGCCTTTTTTGCAGGGCTTCCCGAATAAAGGGCGCCGCCACGAAATCCATATCTGCCACCCAAAGCGGAATCAAGCGTTTCCTTTGTTGCGGCGTCAGGGTAATGCCGTAGGGCAGGGGCGCGTCCCATTTCACGCAGCCGGTGCCGCGGCGGTCGACGTGGGTTTCAAAATCGAAGTGAGTCGTCATAACGGATAGATGTCTGCGCCGATGAAATCGATGAGATCCTGCGGCGCGATTTTCAACTGCAGGCCGCGGAGGCCGGCGCTCACGTAAATATAATCGTAGAGCAGCGCGCTCTCGTGGATAAACGTGGGAAAGGGCTTTTTCATGCCGATGGGAGAACAGCCGCCGCGGATGTAGCCTGTGGTGGGCAGCAACTCCTTGACGTGCAGCATCTCGCAGTTCTTGCTGCCGGAAATCTGCGCGGCCAGCTTCAAATCGACTTCGAAATTGCCGGGGATCACGCACACGAAGAAACCCGTACGGTCGCCGCGCAGCACCAGCGTCTTGAACACCTGTTCGATGTTTTCGCCGAGTTGGGCGGCCACATGATCGGCCGCGAGGTTGTTCTCGTCCACTTCGTAGGGCACGAGTTCGTAGGCGATGTCGGCCGCGTCAAGCAGCCGGGCCGCATTGGTCTTGGCCGGTGCGTCAGATTTCTTCGCCATGGTCGTGATCGTGCCAGTCGGAGAAAGTGAGCACCAGTCGCAGCACCTCGCCGTAGTTCTTGGTGCCGTCGGCGATGCGGTTGCTGCGGAGGAAGTAATTGTAGAAACGTTTCTGCGCTTTGGCGAAGGCGTCCCAGCGGAGCGAAGCCCAGTGGTCCTGCGTGCGGTGGAGGTCTTCCAGTATCTCGGGGCGGAGCGTATCCGTCCATGCGTTGAAGGCTTCTTCGCCCAGCAGCGACTCGATATTCCGCCAGGAGTAGGTGAACAACATGTACCAGGCGCTGTAGCGGATGGCGGCATCGTCGCTGGCGCGGGTTGCTTCGAAGGCCCAGAAATTGGCCTCCGCCTCACCGCTGACGCCCAGCACGTGGGCGTATTCATGGGCGAAGACAAAAGGGTATTCGAGCGGCGTGATGTCGCGGTTGAGCTGCATCTCGTCGAAGAAGGGACCGACAAACCCCAAGACGCCTACGGCCGACTGGATACGATTGAAAGTCAGCCGCTTGGGATGCTGCCAACTGCGGGGCTTGCAAAGCCCGGCTTCCGCTGGAAGGTTCGCGTACCATGTTTTCACGTGCTGCTCCACAAGGGTGGAATCGACGGCCTCGACGGGCAGCCAACCCTCGTTGAGTTCCTCTGAGAGGACTTCCAGGAATTCCTGGAAATCGGCTTCCTCAAAGTGGGAGGGGACGGTGCCCAGACGGGTATAGATGTCGCTCCGGGAATAATTCAGTGCCCAGCCTCCGTAGAACCATACAAAGATCCAGATCAGGAGCGTTGCAATCCGCCGGATTCCCTTCCAGAAGCCCCAATGCCGCCGGAAGACCCGGACAATGAGTACGAAGAAGAGCACGACGGCCGCCACCACGACGATTTCTGTGAGGGAAAAACGGAAGGGCGACGCCAGCCATGACAGGGCGGCTGACAGATAAGGATAGAGATGCGTGGCATACCAGTCGGCGGCCGGCACACTATGCCGGCACCACAGCACCAGGATGAGCAGTAGGATCCCCACTATTTCAGGATGCTTTTGAGAATCTCGGTGGTGACTTTGCGTGTAGCGGAGTTGACGGCAGTCTGGGTGGCTTTCTTCAGGGTGCTGTTTGACGAAGTATTCTTCTTGGAGGAAGTCGTCTTTTTGCTGGTCGTCTTTTTCGAGCCGCTGATGCTCTTGCCGATTTGTGTGCCTGCGCTTCGGGCGAAGCTCGTGGCGGCAGCGGCAATCATGGTGCCGAGGATCGTACGGCCGATGCCGCTCTTCTTCGAACTCTTTTCCTTGGCTTTCTGCTCTTTCTCCTTGGCTTTGGCTTCTTTCTCTTTTTCAAGGGCCTGGCGCTCTTTTTCCTTCTCCTCCTCGATCTTTTGGTTGACTTCGGTCAGTACTTCGTAGGCGCTTTCACGGTCGAAGGCGCTTTCGTATTCCTTGAGTTTGCGCGGTGCGGCGGCCTGGATGTCCATACGCTGGCCCGGGGTAATGGCGCCGATCTGGCTGAGCGGGAAGAGGATCTTGGCGCGCTCCACGACGCTCGGAGCGCCTTTCTCGTCGAGGAAGGACACGAGGGCCTCGCCGGTGCCCAGGTCGAGGATGGCGTCCTCGGTCTTGAAGGCAGGATTGGTGCGGAAGGTCTGGGCGGCGGCGCGCACGGCTTTTTGATCCTGCGGGGTGTAGGCGCGAAGGGCGTGCTGGACGCGGTTGCTGAGCTGCGCGAGGACGCTGACGGGCACGTCGCTCGGCACCTGGGTGATGAAATAGATGCCGACGCCCTTGGAGCGGATGAGGCGGATGACCTGCTCGATCTTGTCGACGAGGGCCTTGGAGGTGCCGTCGAAGAGCATATGGGCTTCATCGAAGAAAAACACGAACTTGGGCAGATCGAGGTCTCCGACTTCGGGCAGCTTGGCGTAGAGCTCCGTCATGAGCCACAGCAGGTAGGTGGAGTAGAGCTTGGGGTTCATCATGAGCCGGTCGGCAGCCAACACGTTCATCACGCCGCGGCCGTTCTCGACGGCGAAGAGGTCTTCGACGTCGAATGCTGGTTCGCCGAAGAATTTGTCGCCGCCTTCGCTTTCGATCTGCAGCACGGCGCGTTGGATGGCGCCGATGCTGGCGGCGGCGATGTTGCCGTATTCCGTCGTGAACTTGGCGGCGTTCTTGCCGACGAAGTCGAGCATCAGCTTAAGGTCTTTCAAGTCGATGAGCAGCAGGTTGTTGTCGTCAGCGATGCGGAACACGGCGTTGAGGACGCCGGCCTGGACTTCGCTGAGTTCCATCAGACGGGCGAGCAGCTGCGGGCCCATGGCCGAAATGGTGGCGCGCATGGGGAATCCCTGTTCGCCGAATACGTCGAAAAAGCGGGTGGGGCAGCCGGCGAACATGGGGTCCTCGATGCCGAACTCGGGCATGCGTTTCTCGATGAATCCGCTGAGTCGTCCGGGCTGGCTGATGCCGCTCAGGTCGCCCTTCATGTCGGCCATGAAGCAGGGAACCCCGGCCTGGGAGAAGGTCTCGGCGAGGACCTGAAGGGTAACGGTCTTGCCGGTACCGGTGGCTCCGGCGATCAGGCCGTGGCGATTGGCCATCTTCCCGACGAGGTTGATGTTTCCGTTGTCGCTATGTGCGATGTAGAGTTGTCCGTCTTTAAGCATATCGTTGTCGTTTTATTTCTTATATCGAAGCCATCCTCCGTCGGGCGTCACCTCGAGGGTGGCTTCTCGGCCGAGGTAAAGGCTGTAGTTGGGGTGCTCGTGGCCGCAGTCGAAGCCGAACAGCACCGGTTTGTCGAGCGGCGCCATGTATTCGTTCACCAGGTCGAGCGCCTTGCGCTGCCACTGGTCTTCGCCGCTGGTGTCGGTGAACTGTCCGACGATGACGGCCTTGGCACGGTCGAACGTACCGCCCTGCTGCAACGTGAGCAGCATCCGGTCGAGGTTGTACATCCGTTCGTCCACGTCTTCGATGAAAAGGATGCTGTTTTCGCGCAGGCGGTTCTGCCACGGCGTGCCGAGGCAGGACACGATCAGGCTCAGATTGCCGCCCACCAGCCGGCCGGTCACTTTTCCCATGTGGTTGAAGGGATGGGAGGCGGTGCGGTAGCCCTTGATCTCGCCGAAAAGCGCTTTGCGCAGCGATTCCTCGCTCACTTTCGAATCGTCGCCCAAGGTGCTGGGCATCGCGCCCAGGATCGATTCGATGCCCATGCTCTGCAGCACGGCGTGGAAAACCGTGATGTCGCTGAATCCCACCAGCCACTTCGGATGTTCCGCGAAGAGGTTCAGGTCGAGCGCCCGGACGGTGCGCATCGAACCGTAGCCGCCCCGGAACGAGATGAGGGCCTTGACTTCGGGATCGAGCAGCGCTTCGGTGATATCGGCGGCCCGGTCTTCGTCGGCGCCGGCGAATTCCCCCGGTGCGCTGTCGTAAAGGTGCTTGCCGGGTTTTACGCGGAGTCCCCACGATTCGAGCATCTCTTTCCAATACATCGTCTGACGGCTCTGCTCGCTGAGCGAGGAGGCCATCGCCATGACCGCGACGGTGTCGCCGGGCTTCAGATAGGCGGGTCGGAAATAGGGTTTCATGTTTTTCGCTTTATCATCCAAAGATAGTAAAAAATCACATATCTTTGTAATATGGACAAGCACATCGTGATCGTAGAAATCCTTTCCACAGGATTCAATTATGTGGAAGACGCCCTCGCCCGCGGCTATACGCCCGTGGTGGTGGAGGCCATGTATCCGGGTACGGATGAAGACCGGGCTCAATTTGTCGAAGCGCAGCGTACTGCCCGCGAGCGCCTTCCCGAAGGTGTTCCCTGCATCCCGCCGAGCGATGACTACGCTGCGGTGCTGGAACAGGTCCGCGCTTATGCTCCCGTGGCCATCGTGGCGGGCAGTGAATTCGGGGTGGAACTCGCCACGCACCTGGCCTCCGACCTGGGCCTTCCCGGCAACCCCTGGTCCATCATCGGCAAGATGACCCGGAAGGACGAGATGCATCAGGCACTGGCCGACCATGGCGTGCGCGCCATCCGCGGCCGCATCGTCCGCAGCGAAGCCGAGGCGGAAGCTTTCTACAAAGAGCTCGGCACAACGCATACCGTCATCAAGCGCGACCGGAGTGCCGCCACGCTGGGCGTGCATCTCTGTGAAGGATTCGACGAGATGATGGCGGCCGTGCGGGAGGAACTCGCGCTGTCGGCCGAAGACGAGAATGTGGGCGACATCCTGATGCAGGAGCGCATCATCGGCATGGAAATCCTTCTCCACGCTAAGGGATTCCGTATCGAAGCACCGCTTGCGGGAAAAGGCAGGATGATCATCGCTTCGTGCTGCTAGATGGGTATGAAGAAGATATACAAGGAAATCCTCGCCTCGCTGCTCGTGGTCCTTGCCGGCGTCCTGTATTGGCTGTTCGGCTACGAAAAGTCCGAACCGAACACCGACCCCACGGAGATCGGGACGCCTGTCCCTTCCGGTCTGGACAACCTGATGGAAATCCCCGCCCTGACGGACGGAGGGCGCGTCGTACAGCACGGTGCCTACGTTTCGTCGTACAACACGGAGACACTGATTCCCAACTGGGTAGCGTATGAACTGACCGCAGGGGAAACGGAAGGCGACAGGAAGCGTGATGGAATCGAGTTCCGCAAGGATCCCGACCTGAAAGGCGTCCCGCAGGCGATGCGGGAGGATTACTCCGGTTCGGGCTGGACGAAAGGGCACCTGATGCCCGCCGCCGACGCCGCTTTCGATGCCTCCGCCATGAGCCAGACGTTTTACTTTACCAACGTTTGCCCGCAGGACGAAACGCTCAACGCGGGCGACTGGCAATACCTGGAAAAGAAAGTCCGTCAGTGGGCCAACCGCTATGGCAGCGTCTGGGTGGTTACCGGGCCCATCGTGGGCGACAACCGCTACGGCACCATCGGCGACCGCCAGGTCGTGGTTCCCGACGCCTTCTTCAAGGCACTACTCATCCGCAAGAAAAACGGTTCATACAGCGCCATCGCCTTTGTGATGGACAACGACGACGACCGCTACTACTTGAAAGACTGCTCGATGAGCGTTAATGAACTGGAGGCCCTTACGGGCTTCGACCTTTTCCCCGCCCTCGACGACAAGGTGGAGGAAAAGGTGGAAAGCACGCTCCGTCTCTCCGACTGGGGCATTAAATAGACAATCCCATCAATACCTACTGATATGCTCAAAATTGGTGATAAGATGCCGCTGTTCGAGGTCGTGGACCAGGACGGCGTCACCGTGAAATCGGATGAATTCATCGGAAAAGGCCGCAAGACCATCATTTACTTCTATCCCAAGGACAATACTTCCGGCTGTACGGCCGAAGCCTGCTCGTTTCGCGATAATTACGCTGAGTTGACGGCTGCGGGCTACAACGTGGTGGGCGTGAGCAAGGACAGCGCCAAGTCCCATACGGGCTTCCGGGCCAAGTTCGAACTTCCGTTCCGGCTTTTGTCCGATACGACGACGAAGATGCTGCAGGATTTCGGTGCCTGGGGCGAGAAGACGATGTACGGCAAGAAAACGATGGGCACGCTCCGCCGCACGTTCATCTTCGACGAGAACGGCATCCTGGAGCGCATCATCGAGAAAGTGGATACGCAGAACGCCGCCGGGCAGATTTTGGAGGGGTAGCGGTCATGGTCATTCTGATTACGGGTGTCTCGTCGGGGTTCGGGCTGGCAATGGCGCGACAGCTGCAGGCGGACGGGCATATGGTGTACGGAACGGTGCGGCGCGATGTGGATCCGCTGCCCGGGGTGCATTACCTGCGGGCGGATGTGCGTGACACGGCTTCGGTAGAGGCTGCTGTGTCGGATGTATTGGCGGCGGAAGGCCGCATCGACGTGCTGATCAACAATGCGGGAATGGGTATCGGCGGGCCGGTAGAATTTGCGCCCGAGGCGGACGTGCAACTCCAGATGGATACGAATTTCATGGGGCAGGTGCGCTTTACGCAGGCCGTGCTTCCCGCGATGCGGCGGCAGGGGAGCGGCAAGATTCTTTGCTTCAGTTCGATCGGCGGCGTGATGGGACTTCCTTTCCAGGGATTCTATTCGGCCAGTAAGTTTGCCGTCGAAGGCTTCTGCGAGGCGCTTCAGATCGAAGTGCGCAGCCACGGCATCCAGGTAGTCCTGATTGAACCCGGCGATTTTTCGACAGGTTTTACGGCCGCCCGGATCAAACAGGTGTCCGACGAAGCCGTCGCGGCCTATCCTTCGCTGCGGCAGTCGGTGAGCAGTTTCGAGAAAGACGAGCAGACCGGTCTCAAGCCGGAATACCTGGCACGAAAGGTCGCAGGAATCATCCGCAAGCAGCATCCGAAGTTCCGCTATGTCATCGCAACTTTCGTCCAGAAGCTCTCCATCCCGCTGAAACGCATCCTTCCCGCCCGCACTTTCGTCAAGGTCCTGTCGCTCTTCTATAACGTTAAATAAACGACGGTATTGCAATAATTTATATATTTGCAGATTGATATGAGATGCCCGTACAGGCCGGGCATAACGGCAATAAGTTTAATTAAAGATACAAAACGATGATTATTGAAAAAGTATTTGCGAGAGAGATTCTTGACTCGCGTGGCAATCCGACCGTTGAGGTGGATGTGATTCTTGAAAGTGGCATCATGGGCCGCGCTGCTGTCCCCAGCGGCGCCAGTACCGGCGAAAACGAAGCCCTTGAACTCCGTGACGGCGACAAGAGCCGTTACCTTGGCAAAGGTACCCTCAAGGCCGTGGCCAACGTCAACGACAAGATCGCTCCGGTCATCGAAGGCATGAACGTGCTTGACCAGCGCCTCATCGACAAGACCATGATCGACCTCGACGGCACTCCGACCAAGCAGGTCCTCGGCGCCAACGCCATCCTCGGCGTCTCCCTCGCCTGCGCGCACGCTGCCGCCAACTATCTGGATATTCCCCTCTACCGTTATATCGGCGGTACCAACACCTATGTGCTTCCCGTCCCGATGATGAACATCATCAACGGCGGTGCGCACTCCGACGCTCCGATCGCTTTCCAGGAATTCATGATCCGTCCGGTGGGCGCCTGCTGCGAGAAAGAAGGCATCCGCATGGGAGCCGAGGTGTTCCACAACCTCGCCAAACTGCTGAAGGCCCGCGGCCTGAGCACCGCCGTCGGTGACGAAGGCGGTTTCGCACCCGCACTCGACGGCATCGAGGACGCCCTGCAGATCATTTGCGACGCCATCAAGGCCGCCGGCTACGAACCCGGCAAGGACGTGAAGATCGCCATGGACTGCGCTGCCAGCGAGTTCGCTACCTGCGAGAACGGTCAGTGGTTCTATGACTACAGCCAGCTGAAGAATGGCAAGAAGAAAGATCCGAAGGGCAAGAAACTCACCGCCGCCCAGCAGATCGACTACCTCGAGGAACTCATTACGAAGTTCCCGATCGATTCCATCGAGGACGGCCTCGACGAGAACGACTGGGACAACTGGGTGAAGCTCACCGAGCGCATCGGCGACCGCTGCCAGCTTGTGGGCGACGACCTCTTCGTCACCAACGTGAAGTTCCTGGAGAAGGGTATCAAGATGGGTGCCGCCAACTCCATCCTCATCAAGGTCAACCAGATCGGCTCCCTCTCCGAGACCCTCGACGCCATCGAGATGGCCCACCGTCACGGCTACACCACCGTTACGAGCCACCGTTCCGGCGAGACCGAAGATACGACTATCGCCGACATCGCCGTAGCTACCAACAGC
Source organism: Bacteroidales bacterium Bact_11 (assembly GCA_001603505.1). Classification (GTDB taxonomy): domain Bacteria; phylum Bacteroidota; class Bacteroidia; order Bacteroidales; family UBA932; genus Cacconaster. The sequence goes on from LUZC01000023.1 coordinate 49,202, forward strand.
GGCCAGATCAAGACCGGCTCGCTGTCGCGTACCGACCGTATGGCCAAGTACAACCAGCTGATCCGCATCGAGGAGCAGCTCGGCGATTGCGCGAAGTACGGCTTTACGAAGCTTCGCTAAAAGATCCAGTAAAGGATAAATCCCACGACGAGGGCCACCAAGCAATTGATGGCCTTCGCGCGTATAAAGGCCTGTTTCGATTCAGCCAGCAGCGGCAGGGAGGCATGGCCGTCCTGCGAGATGCAGCTGGCGATGAGCACGGGTGCCGGAATGACGCCGGCCGCAAAGAGCGTGACGAAGATCAGGTGCGGTCCCGATTCGGGGATGATGCCGATGAGCGTGGCCAGCACGATCATCAGCGGAATGTTGGCGCTGATCCAGTTGCTGACATCCCAGATTTCGGTAAGGAATCCCAGGACCAGCAGCACGCCGAAGGTCCAGGCGAAGATCTTGGGCACATGCCGGGCGATGATGTGATGCCACAGGTGCTCTTCCACAAAGTGGTCGGAGCCCAGTGCCGCCACGCCCAGCATGACGAGGCTGACCACTGCGAACAGCATGTTCATCCAGTCTTCGCTCAGGAGGTTGAAGCCGCCGTGCGAAGGCTCCTCGATGCCCTCGTGTTCATGCTCCAGCATGCCCGTGGCCAGGGCGAGGATATAGAGACCGATTCCCAGGAACAATACGCTCCGTCGCCAGGAGAGAGTGCGTTTTTTCGGGTGCGGTTCCTCGTCCTGTGCAGGACGCGCATCTTCCTCGTGGAGATGCATCTCATGGCAGGTTTTCAGCTGGTAGGATTTCAGGCCGAGCCGGGGGCCGACGTAGTCGATCAGCACGCCGACCACGATACCGATCGCCAGGATCAGCAGGGAAATCCAGAGTGCCTGCGCCGGGAAGAGCGTGAGCATCACGAACGCCTCGTCGCCGGAAGTCGCGATCAGCATCGCCACCAGCGCGCCGAAGCTCAGCATTCCATGGGAGAACAACGAAACCGAAGCGAAGCCGCCCATGCAGCCGGGAATCCATCCCAGCAGCGCCGAGACCACGATTTGCCCGAATTTCGACTTGCGCAGTCGGGCGAAGAACTTTCCGCCCGAGGAAATATTCAGGCTTTCAATCATCATCATCATCATCACCACCATGCCGGTGATGAGGATGGCGGCGCGCAGCGCGTCGAGAAGAATGTCAAGTATATCCATCGTTTATCCTTGTCCTTGAGAAGGGGGAGTAATGAATCCGCTTTGCGGATCCCAGGCGGTGTGTTTGAGGGTGCGTACGAAGACCTTCCCGAAGCTCCTGACGTACAGTTGGCGGCCAGTGAAGCAGAGGGTGTCGATACGGCGGGATGGGAGCGTCAGGATGGCGCGCACGCGGCCGTTCTGGTCGCAGACCTGCACGCCGAAGGGCGTGGCCACGTAAAGGTTGCCCAGCGTGTCGAAGGCCATGTCCTTCGCGATGGCACCGTCAAGGGTATGATTGTCGGGATTATGGAGCCAGTAGAACTGCTCGGTGGCGGAACGCTGGCCATGCGGCTCCACCAACGAACACAGCAGCCAGTTTGAATGGTCTTGCGCCGAGACTTCCAGTTTACCGGAAGGATACAGGAGCGTGGTGACGGGATGATCCAGCCGCTCGCAGACGGCTTTCGGCAGATCCTTCGACGCGATTTCCTGCCAGCCCGCTTCGCGGTCTTTCCCAGTGCCGAGCAGGGACTGCAGCATGTCGTTGCGCGACTCGCCGGTTACGACGGGCGCCGGCCAACCCTTCCAGAGCCAGCGCATCGCATCGGGGAACATCTTGGTGCCGTGCCAGATGCTGTGGCCGCCGCGGTCCCAGTGCGCGATCTCCTCGTAGCCCGCGAAATCGAGCGCCGATTCCATCAGCAGGTTCTGCTCCCACCATTCTCCGAAAAGGGGATTCCAGGCGTCCTTCATGCCATCCTGCAAGAAGATGCGCAGGGGCTTGGGTTCGCATTTGCGGATGTAGGCCGGGTAGTCGTTGCCGCCGCGCATCGCGACATATGTTCCCACGGAACTGTACACGCGGTGGAACAGGTCGGGACGCTCCCAGGCAGCCGTGAAGGCGGCGATGCCGCTGCTGCTGGCGCCCGTGATGGCCCGGTCGTCCGGGTTGTGCGACAGGCGCACGGGGCGGCCGTCGGGCGTGACGAGTGTCTCGACCATCGGCAGGATTTCAGTCTCGAGGAAGCGGGCGAAGGTCCCGTCGGTGCGGTCGAATTCGTTGCTGCGGTTGTAGCGCAGCACGTTGCCCTCGGCGTCGTACGAGACGCCCGGCTGCACGAATACCCCGATGGTCACGGGCATCTCGCCGCTGGCGATGAGGTTGTCCATCACGGTGGTGGCATTGAACAGGATGCCGTCGAGGCCCACGAGCAGGCAAGCCGGTGTGGTTCCGTCGTATTGCAGAGGGACATAGACCTTCCACTCACGTCGAGTCTCGGGATAGATCTTCGAGTCGCCCCATTCACCTTTGAGGATGATCCCCTGCAGGGAATCGGCCACGGGCTTGAAGGCCGGGTCGTCCGGATACTGCGCATTGTGCCGCAGTTCCTGCGCCTCTGCGCCTGCGACGGCCAGGAGTACCGTCCATACGAAAACGATAAGTCTTTTCATGCTTCTCATTTGTTTGGGGCGCTTTCTTCGCGAAGCGCGCGCCCGGTCCAGGTGTCGGCCTTCGCCAGCTCTTCGGGTGTACCCTCGAAGACCACCTGTCCGCCTTCGGCGCCTGCGTCGGGCCCCAGGTCGATTATCCAGTCGGCGGCGCGGATCACGTCGAGGTTGTGTTCCACCACGAGGATGGAATGTCCCCGGTCGACCAGCGCTCCGAAAGCTTTCAACAGTTTTTCAATGTCGTGGAAATGCAGGCCCGTGGTGGGCTCGTCGAACACGAAGAGGATGGATCCCTTCGTGTCGAAATCCTTGCCCAGAAACGAGGCGAGCTTGATGCGCTGGCTCTCGCCGCCGCTGAGGGAACTGCTGCTTTGGCCGAGGCTGATGTAGGAAAGCCCCACGTCCATCAGCGGCTGCAGCCGTTCGGCAATGCGGCGTGCCATCGGATCGTCCTGGCTCCCAAAGAAGGCGATAGCCTCTTCCACACTCATGCCGAGCACGTCGCTGATGTTCTTTCCCTGGTATCGCACTTCCAGGATGTCGCTCTGGAAACGCTTGCCGCCGCAGGTCTCGCACACCATCTCCACGTCGGCCATGAACTGCATGGGGATGTGGATCACGCCTTCGCCCAGACACTCAGGACAACGGCCGCCATCGATGTTGAACGAAAAATGCGAGTGTCCGTAGCCATTGATCTTCGCGTAGGGCTGCTCCGAGAACAGCCGGCGGATGTCATCGTACACCTTCAGGTAGGTCACGGGATTGGAGCGGGTGCTCTTGCCGATGGGATTCTGGTCGATATATTCCACAGAGGCGATCTTGCCAAGGTCGCCCCGGAGTTCCTTGAAGATACCCGGCTTGTTGCCGATCTGGTTGAGGTGGCGGTATAGCGCCGGATAGAGGATGTCGCCCACCAGGGAACTCTTGCCGCTGCCGCTCACGCCCGTCACCACGGTCAGGCAGCGGAGCGGGAACCGTACCGTGATGCCTTTCAGGTTGTTCTCCCGGGCGCCGACAACCTCGACGGCATATTTCCAGGAGCGTTTCTTTTTCGGCAAGGGAATCTGCCGCACTCCCGAAAGATAATCGAGGGTCAGGGAATGCGCTCCTTCCCGGAGGCCTTCCGCGATACTGCCCTGGAAAACCACTTTCCCGCCGTTCTTGCCTGCCAGCGGACCAATGTCGATGAGCTGGTCGGCCGCCTCAATGATATGGCGGTCGTGTTCCACCACGATTACGGTATTGCCCAGGTCGCGCAGGCGCAGCAACACGCCGATCAGGCGCTGCGTGTCGCGCTCGTGGAGGCCGATGCTGGGTTCATCGAGAATGTACATTGAACCCACCAGGTTGTTGCCCAGCGAACTGACCAGGTTGATGCGCTGGCTCTCGCCGCCGCTGAGCGTGTTGGAGGCACGGCTCAAAGTGAGGTAGGAGAGTCCTACGTCGCAGATGTATTTCAACCGGGAGCGAATCTCTCGCAGCGGACGTTCCGCAACCGTGCGGTCGTAGTCGTCGAGTTCGAGCAGGTCGAAAAAACCGGCCAGCTCGCCAATCGGCATCGTCATGAGTTCGTGGATGTTGCGGCCGCCCACCTTCACGTATAGCGCTTCCGGCCGGAGCCGGGATCCGCCGCAGGTGTGGCAGGTGGTTTTCCCGGAATAGCGGCTCATCATATACCTGTACTGCACTTTGTAGCGCTGGCTCTCCACCCATTTGAAAAACGGGGTGATGCCGGTGAAGCACTCGTTGCCGTCCCACAACATCTTTTTCTGCGTTTCCGTCAGTTCGATGTAGGGCTTGTGGATGGGGAAGTCGCACTTGTAGGCATTGAGGACCAGTTCGTCGTTGAGCTGTTTCATCAGTTCGCCTCGCCAGCAGGCCACGGCACCCTGGTAGATGCTTAAGGTCGGATCGGGGATGACAAGGCTTTCATCGATACCGATGGTCTTGCCGTAACCGCCGCAGACCGGGCAGGCGCCCAGCGGACTGTTGTAGCTGAACAGGTGCTCCGTTGGCTTTTCAAATTGGATACCGTCGGCTTCGAAAAGACTGGAAAAGCTGCGCGCTCCCGCCTTTTCATTCCAGATGCACAAACAACCGCTGCCTGTGGCGAAAGCCGTCTGCACGGAGTCGAGTGCGCGGCTCACGGTGTCTTCGTCGTCATCGACGGTAAGCCGGTCCACCAGCAGCAGCCACTCTTCGGAAAACTCCTCGATGTGCTGCAGCGCCGCTTCCATCTTGGCGATGCGCCCGTCGCGGGTGGCCAGGCGCGTAAAGCCTTCTTCCTTGAGATTCAGGAGTTTTTCGACCTTCCCGTCGTCGCTCCAGTGGATGTCGGCCAGCACCAGTGCCGTGGTGCCTTTTTCCAGCGACACCAGATAGTCCACCACGTTCTTGGCCGTGTCGCAGCGGACTTCTTGGCCCGAGACGGGGGAATAGGTCTTGCCGATGCGGGCAAACAGCAATCGCAGGTGGTCGTAGATTTCGGTGGTGGTGCCGACCGTGGAGCGGGGATTGCGGGTGTTGACCTTCTGCTGGATGGCGATGGCAGGCGGGATACCGGAAATAAAATCGACGTCGGGCTTGCTCATCCGTCCAAGGAACTGGCGTGCGAAAGCCGAGAGGCTCTCCGCAAACCGCCGTTGCCCTTCGGCGAACAGTGTGTCGAAAGCGAGCGAACTCTTTCCGCTGCCGGAAATGCCGGTAATCACCACCAGTTTCCCGAGCGGAATGTCCAGGTCGATGTTCTGCAGATTGTTAACCCTGGCGCCTCTTATGTGGATCTGTTTTTTCTCCATCTTTCTGTCGGGGTTTCCAGCGAACTTCAATCACCCGGTAGGGATAGTTTCCGCGCAGTCGTGCGGCGTTGGGACAATTTTCACGGTGTATCTTGATGCCGTCGCGGATGGTCACGAATCCGAAGATATCGTCGCCATACGCGGGCGTGCAGCACTTGGCGGGTTTGAGGTCCACGCCCTGCAGCTTGCGGTCGATGATGAAAACGCCGCTCGCCACGTCGTTGGACACCCGTTCGGGATGATCGGTCGGTCGGGTTTCCGCCGCCGGCTCTTCCTCCATCTTGCGCAACAGGTACTCCTTGATGGCCGCCACGTCGAACTGTCCGTTCCCGATGGCGCCGAAGAATTCGTTGAGATTGCTGAATTTGTTGCGCTTGGCCAGGCCGAACAATTCAGAATCGGTAATGACAAGTTTCCAGTTCTTCAGCCGTCGGGCCAGCAGTTCCTTGCCGACCTTCGCCCGGGCATGTTCCTCTTCCTTGAGTTTCTGTTTGATTTTGCTGCGGGCTTTCGACGACACCACGAAGTTCAGCCAGTCGGCCGTGGGCTTCTGGTTCTTGCTGCTGATGATTTCCACCACGTCGCCGGTATGGAGTTTCTCACGGATGGAGCACATCTTGCCGTTGACGCGGGCCCCGGTGCAGCGCAGGCCCAGGTTCGAATGGATCTCGAACGCGAAGTCGAGCACGGTACTGCCGGCGTGTAACTGGCGCAGGTCTCCGGTCGGTGTATAAACCAGCAGTTCTTCCAGCGCGATGGAGGCGTGCTCATATTTCTCCTCCTCGTCGCTCTGCATCAGGCCTCGGACCTTGTTGAGCCAGTCGGTAAGGTGGTCGCTGCCTCCCTTGATGCCTTTGTACGACCAATGGGCCGCGCCGCCCTGTTCCGCCACGTAGTCCATCCGAGTGGTACGGATCTGCACTTCCACGGGGATGCCTTCCTTGGTCTGTACGGTGGTGTGGAGTGATTCGTAGCCGTTGTCCCTGGGCTTGGAGATCCAATCGCGCAGGCGTTTGGTGTCCGGCTCATATTCTTCGGTCACCAGCGAATAGACTTTCCAGCAGAGCGCCTCTTCGGCGGCGTGGTCGCCGTCGCACTCGATGATGAAGCGCATGGCGAACAGGTCGTACACCTTGTCGAAACCGATGTGCTGGACCTGCATCTTCTTCCAGATGGAGTAAGGGCTCTTGGTCCGGGCCTTGAGCGTATAGCGGATGCCTTCGCGGTCGAGCTTGTCCTTGAGGGGATTGACGAAATTCCGTACGAGCGCTTCCCGCTGCGGCTCGGTGTCCTTGATCTTCCGGACGATCTCCTTGTATCGTTCCGGTTCGGTGTATTTCAGGAAGATGTCTTCCAGCTCGCTCTTGATATGGTACAGGCCGAGCTGATGGGCAAGCGGAATGTAGAGCATCATGGTCTCCATCAGCTTCTTGGTGCGTTTGGCCGGCGACATGATGTTGATGCTGCGCATCACTTCCAGCCGGTCGGCGAGCTTGATGAGGATCACGCGCGGATCGGTGGAGTAGGAGATGATGAGCTTGCGGTAGCGCTCCTCGTCAAGGTTGGCGTCCTGCAGCTGGATGGTGGAAATATTGTTGAGGCCTTCCACGATCTCGAGGATGTCCTTGGGGTATTCGGCGCGGAACGATTCAAGCAGCGGCGTCTTGTTGAGGTCCGCCTCGCGGCTGCATTGGAAGCGGTTGGCTTCGTGGAGCAGGATGGCCGTGGCAGCATCGGCGCGCAGGCCGACCTCCTTGCAGACGATATGGGCTACAGCGACGGGATGCTCGATGAAAGGATGGCTGTTGCTGCGCATCTTCCCGTCAAGGGCTTCCCGGGCGGCTTCGTAGGCCGAGAGTACCATCTTTTTCTCACTGTCGTGAAAGTCGGACAGGATTTCCTGGAGTTTCTTGGGCATCGTCGGTTTCATGGCGTTATCTCCTTCCAGCTAGGGTTTCGAGGGCTTTCATTTCGTCGCGCCAGCGGGCGGCGGCGGGGAAGTCGAGCCGGGCGGCGGCTTCTTCCATCTGTTTCCGCGCCGACTCGATGGATGCCTTCAGTTCGGCGGGCGACATCCGGGCGACAATGGGGTCTTCTTTCAGATAGCGTACCTTGGTGTCGATCGTTTCGCTGTAGGCGCGCGGTGCCTTCATGGCGCTGCGGGCTGCGGAACCCACCTGCCTGGGCACGATACCGTGTTCTTTGTTGTAGGCCATCTGCTTGGCCCGGCGGCGGTTGGTGCCGTCGATGGTGGCCTGCATTGATTCGGTGATCTTGTCGGCATACATGATAACGCGGCCGTTGACGTTGCGGGCGGCGCGACCGGCCGTCTGGGTGAGGCTGCGGTCGGAGCGCAGGAAGCCTTCCTTGTCGGCGTCGAGGATGGCCACGAGCGACACGGTGGGCAGGTCGAGCCCCTCGCGCAACAGGTTCACACCGACCAGCACGTCGAAGCGCCCCGCCTTGAAATCGTCGAGAATCTCCACGCGTTCGAGTGTGTCCACGTCGGAGTGGATATAGCGCGTGCGGACGTCCATCCGCGAGAGGTATTTCTCCAGTTCCTCGGCCATCCGCTTGGTGAGCGTGGTAACGAGCACCCGTTCGTCTTTCTCGGCCCGAACCTGGATTTCTTCCAACAGGTCGTCGATCTGGTTTTCGATGGGACGCACCTCAATGGGCGGATCGAGCAGGCCCGTGGGCCGTACCACCTGTTCCACGACCACGCCGCCGCACTGCTCCAGTTCGTAATCGCCCGGAGTGGCACTCACGAAGAGGCGCTGGCCCACCAGTGCCTCGAATTCGTCGAAGCGCAGCGGCCGGTTATCGGCGGCCGCCGGCAGCCGGAATCCGTATTCAATCAAAGTCTGTTTGCGGCTGCGGTCGCCGCCCGACATGGCCCGGATCTGCGGCACGGTGACATGGCTCTCGTCGATGAAGGTCAAGAAGTCGTCGGGGAAGTAGTCGAGCAGGCAGAAGGGCCGCATGCCCGCACTGCGTCCGTCGAAGTAGCGCGAGTAGTTCTCGATGCCTGGGCAGTAACCTACTTCCTTGATCATCTCCAGATCGTATTCCACGCGGGCCTTGAGCCGTTTGGCTTCCAGGTGCTTGCCGATCTCTTCAAAGTAGGCGCACTGGGCCATCATGTCGTCCTGGATGGTGGCGATGGCGCTGCGGGTGCGTTCCTTGCTGGTAACGAAGTTGTTGGCCGGGTAGATGGCGATTTCACTGAGGAATTCCAGCGTGGCACCGCTCACGGGGTCGATCATTTCGATGGTTTCGACTTCGTCGCCGAAAAAGACAACGCGGCAGCCGTAGTCACCGTAGGCCAGGTGGATGTCGATGCTGTCGCCCTTTACGCGGAAGGTGCCGCGTTTGAATTCGGCTTCGTTGCGGGAGTAGAGGGCATCGACCAGGCTGTAGAGGAATTTCTGCCGGCTGAGTTTCTGGCCGGTGGCCACGTGGACGGTGGTTTCGTGGAAGTCGTCGGGGTTGCCGATGCCGTAGAGGCACGACACCGAAGAGACGACGATGATGTCGCGGCGGCCGGAGAGGAGTGCCGATGAAGCACTGAGGCGCAGTTTTTCGATTTCGTCGTTGATGCTGAGGTCTTTCTCGATGTAGGTGTCGGTGGTCGGCAGGTAGGCCTCGGGCTGGTAGTAGTCGTAGTACGACACGAAGTATTCGACGAGGTTCTTGGGGAAGAAGCTCTTGAATTCGCTGTAGAGTTGGGCCGCGAGGGTTTTGTTGTGGCTGAGTATGAGCGTAGGACGGTTGAGCTGGGCGATGACGCCGGCCATGGTGAAGGTTTTCCCCGAGCCGGTCACGCCCATGAGCGTGGTGGCGGGGTTGCCTTCCCGGATGGAGGCCACGATCTGCCGGATGGCTTCCGGCTGGTCTCCCGTGGGCTGGTACGGCGCTGTCAGTTCAAAGTCCATGTCATTCCGTCATGCCCGGCTTGACCGGGTATCTCGCTTGTGCTTTGCGCAGTATCGCACAAGCTCAAAACTATCGTTTATTTCTTCTTCTTACTATTCGTTTTTACCCCGTTCGCGTCGGCGACCTTCTGGAGATAGTCTTCAAGGCCGGCGACGATCTTTTCAGCAATCTTCTTATGGTTGGCCGGGTCGGCGAGCATTTCTTCGTCGGGGAGGCTGCTCATGAAGAGGCATTCGACCAGCGCGTTGGGATACTCGGTCGGCATGTTCAGCGAGAAGTTGAAATTGCCCGTCAGACCATAGCAGGGTACGTCGAGTTCGAGCATGTGTTTCAACAGCGTTGCCGCCAGTTCGCGGTTGACGATATGCTTGTAGTAGGTGCTGGTTCCCATCGGCACGAGGGGTGAGCCGCCGGCATTGTTGTGGATCGACAGCATCAGGTCGATGTCGGCCTCGCGGAAAATCTTCTTGCGCTCGGTCATCGTCATCGCTGAATCGTCGGTGCGGCTGATCACCACCGTAGCCCCTTTCTTCAGCAGCAGTTTCTCCAGTTCCCTGACGATGCTCAGGTTCACATCCTTTTCGTTGAGCCCCGTCGTGCTGACGGCGCCCAGCGCGCTGCCGCCGTGCCCGGCATCAAGGCCGATCTTCAGACCTTTGAGCGAAAGGTTCTTCGGGCTGTGGCGCACCTCGATAATGAGGTTGTTGCCCTCGTAGTTCACGCGGTAGCCCCACGCGTATTTCTCCTTGAGCTTGATGACGAGGCGGAATACGTCGCTGTCCACCTGCTGCAGGTCCACGTAGTCCACCATCTCCGTTTCGTTGTATTGCGTCACCCAGTTGCTGTTGTTCATCGCACCGAACACGTCCACGTTGATGGTGGTCGGGTCGAGTGCCGTCCAGGAGGCATAGGGGAGCTTCTCGGGGAGGGAGAGGCGGATGCGGTCGCAGTCGCCCTGGTTGGAGATGCCCATGTTGTTGGTATTCACCACGCGGCTGCTGCGGGGCGTCATCTCCACGTCCTCGGCGTGGATGTACGCGAAGCGGCTGGCCGAGAGCTGCACCTTATAGAGTTCGCCCACCTGTCCCACGACCTTCAGCACGATGCCGGGATCGAGGAAACCCATTTTCGATCCGCCAAGGCGGTCGGAGCCCGAGCCGTACTGCAGGTAGGCGAGTTCCTTGGTCACTACGTAAAAGAGCCGGTCTTCCAACTGCGGTTCCGGCTGGGCAGCGGACGTGCTTTTGCGGTGGGTGTCGTAGTAGATGCTGAATTGCTTCGTTACGACGTCGGTGCCCTTGAAGATGGTCACGTCCACCGGGTTGTCGCCGGGCTGCAACTTGAGTTCGCGCCCGAACGTGCCGGTCTTGTAGACCTTCACCTGCACGCCGTTGATGGCGGCCAGGTTGCCCGGGTCGGTGATGCAGACTGCGTAGAACTTGCTGTTGTAGACAGTGTCTTGGCTGTAGTAGGGGGCGCGCTGGAACTTGATCTGGGCCTGGGCCTCGGTGAGCGAGAGCAGCAGCAGAACGGCGCTGAAAAGGATGCGGAGCGTTTTCATATCGTGGTAGTTATCTCGTCCGCGCTCACGCACGCGCGCTGATACGCGAACTTACAAAGATACGAAAATATTTGATTCTTTGGTTTGGCGAAAAATTCCTAACTTTGAACTGTTGACCGAGACGTGACATGAACAGAAGATCGATGCTCAAGGCGGCCGGAAGTGCCGCTGCGCTGACCATTTTGGGCGGCATCCCACTAGATGCCGCGGAGGCCGGGATGACGCCGGCCGGCAAACGGAAAAACCGGAAAAAGATTCTCGTGATCGGGGCGCATCCCGACGATCCCGAGACCGCCGCGGGCGGCACCATCTGCCTGCTTACGGACGCCGGACACGAGGTGGTGTGCGTGTATCTCACGCGGGGCGAAGCGGGCATTCCCGGCAAGAGTCACGAAGAAGCCGCCGCCATCCGCGAAAAGGAGGCCCGCGCCGCCTGCGCCGCTACGGGTGCCAGGCCGCTGTTCATGGACCAGATCGATGGCAATACCGAGGTGAATCTTATCCGCTACCGCGAGATGCGCGACATGATCGACCGGGAAAACCCCGATGTGGTCATCACGCACTGGCCCGTCGACGGGCATCGTGACCACGCCATCTGCGGCATTCTGGTGCTGGACGCCTGGCGCCGGCTCGAGCGCCGTTTCGAACTCTACTATTTCGAGGTGATGAGCGGGACGCAGACGCAGATGTTCCATCCTTCGGATTGGGTGGACATCACCACGACGCACGATCGCAAGTACAAGGCTTGTTTCTGCCACGAGAGCCAGCAGCTGGAAGACCTGATGAAAGAGTGGCACGATCCGATGGAGCGTTTCCGCGGCCTCGAGTGCCGTACAACCTTCGCCGAGGCCTTCCTCCACCACGTTGAACCCGTTGCTTTGGTATGAGTATGGTCAAGGATATCTATCTGGCGGGGGGATGCTTCTGGGGAGCCGAGCATTTCTTTCAGCAAATGGAAGGCGTGGTACGAACCGAGGTCGGCTTTGCCAACGGGCATACGCCCGACCCGACCTACAAGGAGGTCTATACCGATACTACCGGCTATGCCGAAACGGTGCACGTGCAATACGATACGGACCGCGTGGGGCTGAAGTTCCTGCTGCGCATGTTCTTCAAGGCCATCGATCCTACTTCGCTCAATAAGCAGGGAGAGGATGAGGGCACGCGCTACCGCACGGGCATCTATTACACCGATCCGGAGGACTTGCCGAAGATCCGCGCCATTTACGAAGATGAGCAGCGGAAAACCGCCGCTCCCTTTGTCGTAGAGGTCAAGCCTCTGGAGAATTTCTTCCGCGCCGAAGACTATCATCAGAATTATCTGGACAAGAATCCCGACGGCTACTGCCACCTGCCGCTCGAACTCTTCCGTTTCGCCCGCGAAGCCAGGCCGGAACGCGACTGATCAGAACGCGTAACGCAGGCCGACGCCGAGGCAGGCATCGAAGTGCCCATACAAAAACCAGTTGTATGTAGGACGGACGTCTATCGACAGTTGGAGCGGACCGTCGAACTGCCAGTCGAATCCGGTCTGCGCCCCGAGTCCCGGGCCGTAATCGGGCCTTCCGAACTGTACGGCGGGACCGGCATAAAAACCGGCTCTGCGTCCCACGGGCCACCGCCATTGGAAACTGGCCGCAACCATCGCGTCTAAATGGACCTTGTTCTGGCCGGGGTAGTAGTCGTGGATCCTTGCTCCGAAATCTACTTCGATTCGTGTCTTCGGACCGACGAAACGCTGGTAGGAAAGTTCCGCGCCGGCCCCCGGGAAGTCGATGGCCGCATTCATGTTCCCCGTGAGCCGGATGCCCAACGCGTTGGCGGGCTGCGCTGCCGTCCTGGCCGGAAACCCGGCCAGGACGAGCAGCATCATACCAACGGGGAGAAGAACGCGGAGACGCCTCATTTCTCCAGGTTGAAGCCGCTTATGTCGATGCGGCCGAACGGGGTGTCGTCGTTGTTCAGGGTGTAGGTCAGCGTGCGGGTTTCGCCGGGCATCAAGTGGATGTAGTTGTCCGACCAGAAGGTGGGGAGGATGCGTGTGCCGTCGGGCTCGCGGGCGATCAGGTGCAGCATCAGGGCTGGCACGTCGGAGGTGTTGGTCAGCGTGACGGTCCCGGGCCAGCCGTCCTGGACTTTGACGCGTACCTTTGCGTCGGGCAGCGTGTTGAGGGCCTGCAGGTTGTCGGTCTCGCGGCCGAGGACGTAGTCGTTCTGCGACAGGAGTTCATCTCCGTCGTACAGTCGCAGGCGGAGGATGCTGACCTCGGGCCTCGCTTCGGGGGCAGGGATGACGGGCGTGTCGAGGCAGGGCACGGTGCTGTCTTCCGGGGAATCGACCAGGCAGGAATGGATGGAGAGCAGGTTGCCGTTGAAATCGGAATACTGCACGTCGATGCGCAGATTGCTCCTGTCTCCTGCGCTATAGTTGACTACCTCCACGCATTCTCCCACCGGATTCCACTGGATGTGCAGCGGTTCGCAGGCCTTGCGGCAGGCGTAGTAGGAGGCGGTGCAGTCGAAGTACCAGTCGTAGGTGCAGAAGGCCATCGACGGCCAGGCCGGGTGGCTCATCCAGAGCAGCAGGCCGCGGCGCTGCTTGCTGCGGCTTTCGAAGATCGACCGGTAGGCATCGTAGTTCACCCACTGGGCGCGGGCGGCGAAGGTCTCAGCGTCGGGCGACGGGCCGAAATACGAATTGACCGCGTCGATGAACGTCTGTCCCCGCTGGGCGCTCTGCAGCGCGAAATCGTGGATGCCCCACATCCGGGACGGAGGCCAGGCCTGGCTTGCGGGCATCATCTTGAGCAGGCTTTCGATGTTCGGGAAGTTGGGCAGGCCTCTTTCGCTGTGGAACTGCACGGTTTCATACGTGAATCCGGGAACCGTGTCGAGCAGCCAGTAGTCTTTCGAAGGCAGCCGGTAATACGGGCCGTGGCCCGATACGACGTCGTCGGCCGAGGAGGAGATGTAGATACTTTCGGGATTGTCGCGCTTGACCAGTTCCCGCAGCGCGCGGTCGAGCGTTGCCGGGGGATAGCCCTCGTTGCGGCCGCACCAGAGGAGCAGGCACGGATGGTTGCGGATGCGCAGCATCATGTTCTCGGCGTTGTCCATGAACATGGCCTCGTCGTCGGGATCCGGGCCGTCGGCCGGGTTGGCCAGCCAGAAATCCTGCCACACGAGGATGCCGAAATGGTCTGCCATTGCATAGAAGCTTTCGTCGCCGATCATGCCCACCCAATTGCGCACCAGGTTGAAGTTCTCGTGACGGTGGAGCTGCATTGCCGCCCAAAAGTCTGTGGGGTAACGGAGGTTGCTGTCGCTGAAGCCCCAGTTGCCGCCGCGGCCCACCAGCCGCCGCCCGTTGACCCAGATGCGGAGGTTGTCGCGGGACAGGTCGTAGGTGAACTGCCGTACACCGGACCAGAAACGGATGTCGTGGCTGTCGCCCGCCCGCATGGTCACGTCGTAAAGATACGGTTCGCCGTAGCCGTTCGGCCACCAGAGCTTCGGGTTTTCCAGCGCCAGCTGCGTGCTGACTTCTTTCGATTCGCCTGCTGCCAGTGACACGGTCTGGCTGAACGGCACTTCGCCGAAGTTTCCTTCCCACACCGTTTCTACGGGCTGCGCGGATTCGTTGACCAGCGTGGCGCTCAGCGTGATGAGGGCCTGCGTCGTGTCGAGCTGCGGCGGCAGGGTTTCCTGTGCAGGGAAGCGGCTTACGGCATTGGGATGCAGGATGCGCACCGGCCCGTGGCGTTCGAGCCATACTTTGTTCCAAATGCCCATATTGCGTCCGCGGATGGTCGGGATCCAGTCCCAGCCGATGGAGGCGTGGAAGGTGGGGTTGTCGGCGCCGAGGATGCCGCCGTTGATGGCGCAGCGCTCCTGCGTATTTTCTTTGGTCGCGCCCGGATGGGCCGGAGGATAGACCGTCACTTCCAGCAGGTTCTCTTCTTCGAGCAGGTCGGTGACGTCGAACGAGGCATCGGTGAAGGCGCCTTCGATGCGGCCGATGACCGTTCCGTTCAGCGCCACGTCGGCCTTCCAGTTGATGCCGTCGAAATGCAGCCGGAATCGGTCGTCTGTCACATCGCCCCACTCTTCAGGCTGGGCGAAACGGCAACGGTAGATGAAAGGACAAAGGAAATAGGCGTCGCTGATATATACTTGATTGTCGCTATAATTTGGGTCGGGCAGCATCCCGTTGTCGAGATAGCTTACCAGCACGGTACCGGGTACGGTGGCGGGAATCCAGGCGCCCGGATCATCCGCCTGCGGCAGCCGGGCCAGTTCCCAGCCGTCGTAGAGCGCGGCTTCCCGACCGTAAACGCGGGGAGGATCGACCGCTGTCGCTTCCTTGACGGGAGCGTTGCCCATCACCTCCATCTCGGTCAGTACGAACGGCTTCCTGTCGACCGAGTTCTCGAGCAGCAGCCGCACCCAGCGGCCGCGGCCCTTCACCTGCAGCGTGTCGCTGCGCACGGCCTCGACACCGCCCCAGGCTGTCACGTTACGCCACGAAAGCGTGTCGCGGCCCACCTGCAACGTAGCGTTCGCCGGCGCGTTGAGCCAGTGCAGCCTCACTTCGTCGAACGAGCGCTCCTCGCCCAGGTCGACCATCAGCCATTCACGGCCGCCGGTCGCGCTCATCCATACGCTGCCGAAATGCTCCGAAGTGAGCATCGGCAGCAGCCGTCCGTCGCGGTAGAACAGCCATTCCTGCCATTGGATGGCTGTGGCGGTGGGCGCCTCCACCACGAATCGCCAGCCGGGGGCGTCGACCGGAGCGGGCGCCTCCCAGGTCATCGTGGTCCGCCATGCGCGGAACTCGCCGGTGAACTGTTTGACGGTCTGCCAGTCTCCATCCTCGTCGAGCCGCTGAAGACGGGCCGTGTAGGGATGCCGGCTGGCAGGCTGATGCATGGCTCCGATGGTCATCGAGATCTTGTCGACCGGTTCAGTGAATCCGTGCGTGTAGAGGGAAAGCTCGGCGACAGGGCCGTCCACGGTCACTGCGGTCCATTCCCGCGCATCGAGCGGAAGGTTGTGCTCGATCTTAGAAAGCGGCTCGCCGCCGTTGCCGCAGAGTTCCACCCGGCAGGGCGGTTCTGTCTCGACGATGCCGTCCACGGCCAGCTGCGCCGTGAAGTTGTAGTCGATGGAGCTGGAGTGATAGGCGGGATGCCGCAGCGCCAGATTTTGGCGCAGGCCCGCGGGCGTGCAGGCAGCGGTCATGGCTGCGAGCGCCAGGAGGAGGAAGAGTCGGGTACGCATGATGCGAAGATACGAAAATAATCTCTATATTTGAGTTTCAAAATGATACTGTTATTATGAAGAAGTTCCTGAAAATACTGTTGGCCGCAGTTGTGGTACTCGTGCTGGCCGTCGTACTGGTCTGGCAGGGCGAAATCAGCACCTTGCGCACCCTGAAGCAGGTGGACGGCAATCCCTATCTCTATACCATGGAGTACAAGGCCTCATACGATCTCGACGACGTGATTGCGAAGGACGTGGATACCAACGCCGAGTTGCTCGGCTATGTGATCTCCCGCGTGGGCAAGGGCCTTCCCATCAAGATCAAAAGTTCACAGGTGGCCGACGAGAACGGAGAGGTCGATGTCATCAACTGCACCAGTTTCCAAGCCACGAAGGCTGACGGCGACGGATACTGGTATGGTCGAAATTACGACTATTACAAGAATCCCACGCTGGTGACGATCTCCCATCCGAAAAAGGGCTACGCCTCCATCGCGGCATCCGACATGTCGCACATCGGCTATTGCCTCGACAAGCTGCCGGGCGGCTTCCTTTCGCGCATCAACTGCATGGCGGCCATCTACGCGCCGGTCGACGGTATCAACGAGAAGGGCCTCTGCACCTCCATCATGGCGCTGCCCAAGCAGGCCTCGCAGCAGGATACCGAGAAGCACGACGTGGGTACCTCGATGATCATGCGGCTGTGGCTCGACCGCTGCGCGACGGTGGAAGAGGCGCTGGCGCTGCTCGATCTCGTGGACGTGCGCCACGACATCGTGGTGGGCACGGGCTACCACTACATGATTGCCGACGCTTCGGGCGCCTGCGTGGTCGTGGAGTTCGACAAGGACGACGCCTGGAAGACCCTCGTGGTGCGCAAGCCTGACGACAGGAACTATATGCTGGTGACCAACCACCTGCTCAATCCGAAGCACTATACCACCGTGCCCGACATCTCCGTGGGCAACCCCAACAGCCATAGCTGGGACCGCTACGCGAAGGCCACCGGGTATCTGGAGGCGCACGACGGCATCCTGACGTTCGACCAGGCGCAGGAGTGCCTGTCGCTCGTCCACTGGGTGGACCTGCCGATCCCCGGCGACAAGGTGGAGGACACGCAGTTCAGCAACGTCTATGACCAGCAGAATATCACCCTGTCGCTCCGCAACTGGAACGACTATGGAACCACGCACACTTTCTCGCTGAAATAATGGAAATCAACGAATTCACCGTACAGCGGATTGCGGCGATGGAAGCGTCGTTCGACCGTGTGTCGCTGGCCGTTCAGATGTTGGAGTCGGCGCTCGACACCTGGGAAACCGTGAACGTGGATATCGACCGGCTCACCGAATACCTCGAATCCGGCAGCTGGCGCGAGGATTTCGAGGCCGATGAGGCCGGACTCGTGCCCAAAAACCTCAAGCGGGGCGTGCTTTCGGAGGACGGACTGTACGACCTGCTCGCCGACATCGTGCGGGTCAACGAGCACTTGCAGGAACTAGCAGAAGAATAATCGCGATTACGGCTCTGCGATAATGCCGCGCCACTCGAACTTGTCGGGGCTGACGATGTCGAAGGTCTTGACGTCTTCGGGCACGCCCTGGAAAATCAGGTTGTAGAAAGAAACCTCATCCTTCTTGAAACGGGTGGTGCCGTCCCATTTGGCGTACTCGACCGAGACAAGCGGGTAGGAGATGCCGTCGGCCCACAGATAGGTGTCCTTGGCGATGTATCGCTTGCCGGGACCTGCCTCGCGCACTGTGACCCGGAAAAGATTGCGGTCGCGGACGATGTAGTTGATGCGGGCATTGGGTTCCATCGTGAAGAAGGGGAACAGGGCGTTCGGATAGTTGTCCATGGCTTTCATGAAAGCCTTGTAGCCGCCCCATTCGGCGTCGATGGTGACACTCGCCGTCTTGGAGATGCGTTCGCCTGCATGGTTGATGATCTGATAGACCATCGCAGGCAGCGCGTACTGCAGGCTGTTGGTGGAGCCGTCGCTGATGATGTTGCATTTCCAGAGCATGTCGGGATCGTCCTCATAGTCGAGGTTGTCGAAGGCGTAGATATTCAGTACTCTGCGGAAATCCCTGACTTCCTTGACCTTGTCCTCGTAGCCCACCGTGCCGTAAATATTCTCGGCGGTGGTCACGACGCCGCGGTCGGGCGTATGCTCGGTCTTCAGTACCTTGCCCACCACGTCGCGGATGGGGACCGGAACGACTTCGACATAGCTGTGGTCGGTGAGCCGGTAGTTGATCATCACGCAGACTTCAGCCAAGGCCGGATCTTGCGCCTCGATGGCGCCTGAACTCTTGAAGAGCGCGGATACGAACTGTGCGTATTCCTTGAATTCGAGGTCCTTAGGGGAGATTTCAGGGTCTGCGGGGATGATGTAGAAGTGCTTCCCCGTGAAATCGTAAGTGCCGAACGTATTGTAGGTGGCTGTGATGTACATAGCGGATGCCATGGTCGCGGTCAGCGCGAGGATGGCTGTCAGGGCGGCCTTCAGGAAGCCTTTGGAAGAAAGATGTTTCATGATGATCCGTTTACCCCACAAATATAGTAAAAAAGCGTAAATTTGCGTGTTGAACCAAAATAGAAACAATTATACTTTAATATGAAGAAAATGATCTTTTTATTGGCTGCAACGGGGCTGGTCCTGGCTTCCTGCGGTACGAAACCGGTCAAGATTGCCGGTATCAATTACGATTACATGGACACCACCGCCCGTCCGGGCGACGATTTTGCCAAATACGCAACGGGCCACTGGGGCGACTTCAACCCGCAGCCGCCGGAGTATCCCTCGTGGGGCGCCTTCACGAAACTCGCCGAGGAGAACATCAAGACTCTGTCGGGGCTGATCCAGGAAATCGCGGCGAAAGATAACGAGAAGGGCAGCATCGCCCAGAAGATCGGCGACCTCTACAATATGGCCATGGACTCGGTGCGTTTGAACGCCGACGGTGCGGCGCCGCTGAAGGCTCATCTGGCCGAGATCGACGCCATCGCAAGCCGCGAGGAGCTGTTGCACCACTGTGCCGTGGAACACGACAACCTGCTCTTCGGTATGTATGTCGGCGCCGATGAGAAGGATTCCGACAACAACATCGTGTCGATCAGCCAGGGGGGACTGACCCTGCGAAACAAAGAGTATTACTCTTCCAAAGATCCCCAGAACGTGATGGTTCGCGAAGCCACCAAAGAGCATATGAAGAACCTCTTCGTACTGGCCGGCTATCCGGAGAAGGAATCTGCCGACAAGGTGGCCCGCATCTGGGCGCTGGAAACCGAACTTGCCGCCACGCACTACTCCATGGAAGAGCAGCGCATCCCCGAGAAGAACTACCACAAGATGACGCTCGAAGAACTGACGGCCACTTGTGCCCCCTTCGACTGGAAGACCTACCTGAGCGATTATCGCTACGACAAGACCATGGAGGTCGATCTTGGTCAGCCCGAACCCGTGGCCAAGGCCTGCCAGCTGCTGATGACGGCTCCGCTCGAAACGCTCAAAGACGTTTATCGCTGGCAGATCGTCAACGGCGGCTCCTCCCTTGTCTCGGATGATTTTATCCAGGAGAATTTCGAGTACAGCCGCAAGATCTACGGCACACAGGAAGTCACTCCGCGATGGAAACGTGCGGTCAACCTGGTCGACGGCCTGATGTCCGACGCCGTGGGACAGATGTATGTGGAGAAGTATTTCCCCAAGGAAGCCAAGGACGAGATGATCGATCTCGTGGGCAAACTCCAGAAATCGCTGGGCGAGCGCATCCAGGCTCAGGAATGGATGACCGACGAGACCAAGGCCAAGGCCCTCGACAAACTCGCCGCCTTCACGGTGAAGGTGGGCTATCCCGACAAGTGGGACGACCTCACCCCGCTGGTGATCGATCCTGAAAAGTCGCTTTACGAGAATGCCCGTGTCGCATCCGATTTCTACTGGAATCTCAACTACGAGAAGCGCTACAACAAACCCGTCGACAAGGATGAGTGGCTGATGCCCGCGCAGATGGTCAACGCCTACTACAACCCGACTACCAACGAGATCTGCTTCCCCGCCGGCATCCTGCAGCCGCCGTTCTTCGACCTGAAGGCCGACGCTGCCGCCAACTACGGCGCCATCGGTGTGGTGATCGGCCACGAGATGACCCACGGTTTCGACGACCAGGGCCGTCTTTACACGAAGGAAGGCAATCTCGAGAACTGGTGGACCGAGGCGGATGCGGAAGGCTTCAAGAAGCCCTGCGATGCCATGGTCAATTATTTCAACTCGCTCTGGGTGATTCCTGGAGAACTCCACGCCAACGGCACGCTCACCCTCGGTGAAAACCTGGCCGACCACGGCGGACTGAACATCTCCTACAATGCCTTCCAGATGTGGCAGGCAGAACACGGCCGTCTTGGCGACGACAAGGGCTTCACGCCCGAGCAGCGCTTCTTCCTGGCGTATGCGAATGTCTGGGCAGGCAGTTCTTCCGAGGAGATGCTTCGTTACCAGACCATGATGGACGTGCATTCCGTGCACTTCCTTCGCATCAACGGCGCCCTTGCCCAGTGCGACTACTGGTATGACGCCTTCGGCATCGAGCCGGGCGACGCCTATTACGTGGCTCCCGAGAACCGCGTGCGGGTGTGGTAACGGCTGCTGGCTGATTGAATAGCAAAAACATAATGGTTCAATCTATGAAGACACTTTATTTCCTGCTGGCCGTTGTGGCCGTAGCGCTGGTGGCCGTTTCCTGCGGCTCAAAGAAAGCACAGGCCCCGAAGGTGCTGGTGCTCTATTATTCCCAAACCGGCAACACCAGGGTGGTGGCCGATGAAATCATCTCCCGCCTGGGTGCCGACGTCGAGGAAATCGTGGCCGAAAATCCTTATGACGGTGATTTCCAGCAGACCATCGAACGTTGCATGGTGGAGCGTGAACAAGGCACTGTCGTGGATGTTCAGCCCATTGCCGCTGATTTGGCTGCCTATGACGTGATTTTTCTGGGTTATCCCATCTGGTTCGGAACCTATGCGCCGCCCGTGGCAGCCTGTCTTGCCCAGATCGATTTCTCCGGCAAGAAAGTGGTGCCGTTCTGCACTTTCGGCAGTGGTGGACTCGATTCCAGCGTGAAGGATCTTATTGCGGCGCAGCCCGGTGCCGAAGTCATTCCCGGCTATGGTGTACGTGCTGCCCGTCTGGAAGCGGTTCCACAGGAAATAGATCGCTTCCTCAAAGAGAATGGCTTCGTGGAAGGTGAATATGAGAAACTCGCGGAATTCCCGGAACAGCATCCTGTCACGGATGAAGAAGCCGCCATTTTCGACGCGGCCGTGGAGGGTTATGCGATGTTGAGCGCCAAGGCGACAACCGTCGCGTCCCGCACCATTCCCGGCGGAGTGGAGTATTTGTTCAAAGCCGTAAACGTGCCGCGTGAAGGCGAACCCAAGGACGACCCGAAACGGCCGCCGATGGGAGGCGAGATAACCGTCTACGTGATTGCGGTCGAGGGGCAGTCTCCCGTTTTCACGCAGGTGATCCGCTAGGAATCGCAGGAGGTCAGTCCTCCTGTACCAGGACTTTCAGTGCCCGGGCCAGCTGGTCCGGGCAACTTGTTCCCCGTGCCTTGCAGTCGATGCCCAGAAGCCGCTCCACGGCATCCTGTACCTTCATTCCGCGGCAGAGCGCCGCGACGCCCTGGGTGTTGCCGTGGCATCCGTCGGTAAACTGCACGCGGTGGATGATGTCGCCTTCGAGTTCGATGTCGATCTGCGTGGAGCACACGTAGTCACAAGTGAGGAACGACGCTTTCCGTACGCCGTTTTCAGTGGTGTCTTTGATCAGGGTTACGTTGTACATGTCTAGAAGGGCATGGGAGGCATGTTTTCTACTGCGGGATATACGGGGATGCGGCCGGGATCGTTCGCGGCGCAGGCCACCAGCCAGGCCACGATCGTGGCGTCGGTTTTCAGGTCGCTGATGGAGAGCCGCTCGTAGGTATCCATGATGGTATGGTAGGTGCGGCCGTATTCGAGCTCATCCTGGATGAACTGGTAAGCGGGCAGGCCGATCCGCGAGAACGTCTGGTGGTCGGTTCCGCCTGTGGTCCGCGGCGAGAGGTACTCGAAGCCGAGCGGCTTGATGTACTTCATCCAGGCCTCGAAGAATTCAAATGCAGCATCGTTGCGCTCGAGGTAAATGCCCCGGAAGCGGCCCGATCCGTTGTCCATGTTGAGATAGAGGGCGAACTTGTCGAAACCGGGAAGCTTCTTCTGGCCTTTCATCAGGTACTGCTCCATATAGCCGCGTGACCCGAAGAGCCCCTGCTCCTCGCCGCCCCACAAGGCGAGGCGGATGGTGCGCTTGGGCTTGAATCCCAACTCTTTCAGGATGCGCATCGCCTCGATCATCACGATGCAACCCGAGGCATTGTCGGCCGCTCCCGTGCCGCCGTGCCAGGAGTCGAAGTGGCCGCCGATCAGGATGATTTCGTCCTTCAACTTCGGGTCTGTGCCGGGAATCTCCGCATAGATGTTGCGCACTTCTTTGTCGTCGGAGAATTCGTTGATGAGTTCCAGCTCCATCTCCACTTCCTTACCGTTCTGGATGAGGCGGACCATGCGGTTGTGGTCTTCGAGGGGCATGTTGATCTCAGGCACGGGCTCCGGATCGCCGGCCCGGTAGTTGACGCCCGAGCCGCCGGGCACGTTGTAGGAACCGCTGGCGTTGACCACGCAGAGCGGTTTTTCTTCCGCATAGAACGAGGTCATGATCTGCCGGAGTTCCATCATGGCGCGGAAGTCAAACGGCATACGGCCGGGTCCGCCGAAGCGGTTGCGCATGTTGGCACGGTTGTCCTGCGTCAGGGCTTCCAGCTGCTCCTCGTCGTAGCGCGATGCCAGGGGCTTGAAATTGATCTCGTTGTTCTGCTGCGTGGAAGGCACCAGCAGGATCTTGCCGGCCACTTTGCCGCGGTATTTCTCGAGGTCTTCCTTGGTCTGGACGTTGAAGATCGTACATTCTCCCTTCACCAGGCCGTCGGTGCTGC
Source organism: Bacteroidales bacterium Bact_11 (assembly GCA_001603505.1). Taxonomy (GTDB): domain Bacteria; phylum Bacteroidota; class Bacteroidia; order Bacteroidales; family UBA932; genus Cacconaster. The sequence continues at coordinate 72,429 of LUZC01000023.1, forward strand.
CCGACCACGCCCTCGGGTTGACAGAGAAGGCGCAGTAATAGGGCGCGGTCATCGCCGCATAGGTCTTGACGACATCCCAGCCGCCGCGGGTGAATTCAGCGGCGAACTCGGAGCGGGCGTTGGCGAATCCCATCTCCTTGAGTTTCTCGACCACCAGTGCGTCGGCACGGCGTTTCTGCTTGGAGGCTGTGAGTCTCGATCCGACAAAATCGGTGAGATACTGCGACAGTTCATCAATCTGCGAATGGCCGAGACCTTCGGCTTTGATCTTCGTGGCCCACTCCGCCGATTCCGACACCTGGGCCATCGCGGTGTGGCCGCCCATCGACAGGACAGCCACCGCAACGATAACGAGCAACTTTTTCATTGGATAAGCTTTGAACTCACAAATATAGCGATTTTGCCGGGAAACCCTTATCTTTGTCCTATGCAAAATACGAATGGACAAAGAGAGATCTGGCTCGACTGGTTGCGGGTCACTGCCTGCTTCCTGGTGATGGCTACGCACAGTTGCGAACCGTTTTATCTGGGCGGCGAGGGCTCGCTTATCCTGACAAAGGCCGATGCCATCTGGGTGGCGGTGCTCAATTCCCTGCCCAGGGCTGCGGTGGCGCTGTTCATCTTCGCATCGTCGTATCTGCAGTTCCCGCTGCACTATTCCACCGGGGAATTCTTCAGGAGAAGGGCGTTGCGGATCCTTCCGCCGTTCGTGTTTTGGACGGTTATCTATGCGTTGGTCTGGGGTGAGCCGGTGCAGAATTTCAAGGACCTGCTGCTCAATTTCAACTATGCCGCCGGACATCTGTGGTTCGTGTATATGCTCATCGGACTTTACCTGGTGATGCCCCTGCTGTCGCCCTGGGCGGAGAAAGTGGGGAAGAGGGAACTGCAGGTGTATCTGGGAATCTGGCTCTTCACGACACTGATTCCGCTGATCCGTCTGCTGGCGGGCGGCGCCGCACCTGTCATCTACGGGCCGTCGGGCATTCCCAATGCGGCGAAATTCCCATTGTGGGGCGAGGCGAGCTGGAACACCTACGGCGTGTTCTACTACATGAGCGGATTCATCGGCTACCTGCTGCTGGGGCTGTATTTCCGGAAGTTTGTGGGACGATTGTCGTGGGGCCGGACGCTGGGCATCGCGCTACCAGCTTTCCTGGTCGGCTTTGCTATCTGTTGCTACGGCTTCCTGCACGGAGTCTGGGCCGATTCGCAGGGCGTTTTTCCGGTCGAAGGTCCTGTCGGCCTGGCAGCGCTGTGGGAAGGGCCGTGGCTCAACGATACGTTCGGCGTTGCGTTGATGACGGTGGCGTGGGTTCTCGTGTTCCGGAAGATCGAGACGGTCGGCCGGTTCTTCGATCGGGTGGTCCTCCCCGTGTCGAAGGCCAGTTACGGAATGTATCTCTGCCACCTGCTCGTGCTGGTATCTGTTTCCGCATGGATGCGTTCCTGCCTCGGCATCGGCGCCGACGGAGTCCTCGGCATCTGGACCACCCCCGTTGAAATGCTGGGGACAGCCCTCATCTCCTTCCTCGCCGTCGCCCTCCTCTGCGTCCTCCTCCGCCGCATCCCCAAAGCGGGGAAGTGGGTTGTAGGGTAGTATGTGACGAATAATCTGCTTCATTAGGGGTGTTTTCTGCATCATTTTTACGAATTTGGTGCAGAAAATTAGTTTTTGAGGCAGAAAAACACGCTGACTGTGCGGAAACGGATAGTTTCCGCACAGTCCCTGCCTTCCAGACCTCGGAAGCGATGGACAATCTCTGTGCAAGGTACAACGATGCCATTGAAGCAGGCACGTATGATCCCCTTGTCCTAATGCCCATCTTCATCCTGGATTTCCTCTGCATCCATCCCTTCAATGATGGCAACGGCCGTATGAGCCGGCTTCTGACGCTGCTGCTGTTGTACCGCGCCGGATTCATCGTGGGCAAGTATATCAGTATCGAGATGCTGATCGAGAAGAGCAAGGATTCCTACTACGAGGCTCTGCAGGCAAGTTCCCGGAATTGGCACGAGGACGGCAATGACTATCTTCCTTTCCTCAAGTACATGCTGGGTGTCGTAGTGAAGGCCTATAATGAGTTTGAAGACCGGGTGGAACACCTTCGCTATCGCAAGGTATCCAAGCCGGAGCGCATCAAGGCTGTCATCGAGCGTACACCTGGCAAGATCACCAAAAAGGAGATTTCCCAGGCCTGCCCCGATATCAGCCTTACCACTATTGAACGTACGCTGGCTGATCTGGTCTCATCCGGATTCATTGAGAAGACGGGAAGTGGCAGGACAACAGCCTATGTAAAGAAATAATCGGCTTACAACTCAATTACACCGGATATCGCCAGGTACTGACTACGTACGATAATCAATAATTGTCTCAAAACGTGACGCAATCTATCCGATATGACTACATCATCTTGCTTGTTAATCGGGGGCAAATATCTGTGTGGTGAAAGAAGATTACAATGCCATTGTCTTGGATATTAGTGGCAGTACCAGTAGCGATTTAGGGAGCATCGACAATGGGAATTAGTGCTGATAGCGGAATACTGAGCGGGTTTCGATGGCTTCGTCGAGGCCAGCGGCCTCGACGAGGGTCTTGCCTTCGATCTTGAGAATGACGATTTTGCCCTTCTTGGCGAGGCGGTTGGAAGTTGTGGTACCAATGCGTAAGAGGCGGCAGGCTTCCTCGCGGGTGTAGAATCGACGCTCCTTGGATGCTGGGGCTTTGGCTGCGGCGTCTTGAAGCGCTTCGGTGATAATGGGTTAGAGGAAATCGCTCACGAGTTGTCTGAGCATTTCAAGGTCGGTCATAATGAATGATTGTTGGCTGGACACGAGATGATTGTTCGTACGAATATGTTCATTTCGTGTCCTGTCTTCGGTGCAAAGCTGCTTCCGCGACAGCGGAACGCGCGGAGCGCGAGGGGTCCGGGGATGTGCCCCGGTAGAAACAAGTGCCGTCAGGCACCTCGCCAATAAGAAAGGAGCCGCGTTCGCGACTCCTTTCATTGGCGAGGTGCCTAGCAGAATTGAACTGCTCTAACTGGTTTTGCAGACCAGCGCCTAACCTCCCGGCCCAGGCACCAAAGGACTACAAAGGTAGAGATTCTTTTCGGATATCCAAAGTTTTTTTATCGAAACTCTGACTCGAACGTCATTCGGCGGGCGTCGGCAGGATGTCGGAAGGAGAGGCGGGCTGCGTGGAGCATCAGCCGGGGCGCCTCGTCGCCGCCATAGAGCCGGTCGCCGAGGATGGGGCGGCCCAGGCCGGCGGGGTGGGCACAGTGGACGCGGAGCTGGTGGGTGCGTCCGGTGTAGGGAATCAGCCGCAGGAGGGCTTCGCCGCCGGATTCCACGCACAGCACCTCATACTCCGTGACGGCGGGTTTGCCGCCCTCGGGATCGACCATCTGCCGAGGCCGGTCGTACCAGTCGGGCGCCAGCGGCAGGTTGATCTTGCCGTGGTCACCGGCCTTCAGCGGCAGCCCGGCAGCGGCTTCGGCCTGCACGACGGCCAGATAGGCCTTCGCCACCTCGCGATGCTCGAACTGCTGCTGCAGTGCAGCCTGTGCTTCGGGAGTCTTGGCAAAGACCATCAGTCCAGAGGTGTCCATGTCGAGCCGGTGGCAGCTGAAAACAGGCTGGCCGCAGTGATTCGAGAGCCAGTCCTGCAGTGAACGGCGCGGCGGCACGCCGGGGATAGGACGCCCAGGTACGGCGAGCATCCCCGCTGGTTTTTCGACGACGACCAGGTCGTTGTCTTCGTAGCGGACAATCGGCTCGGCGATCGACCAGTGCGCATCGCTTTCGAGCGGATTGGGCTCCACGTCGAGCCCTTGCATCATGTAGCCGAGCAGCGGCCCGCATTTGCCGGTACAGGCGGGGTAGAAGGCGCCGCTGCGGCGCACTTCCCGGGCGGGCGAAGCCCCGTACCAGAATTCGCCGATGGAGATCGGCGTGAGGCCGTGTGAAAGCGCGTACTGCAGCAGTTTGGGCGCAGCGCAGTCGCCGGTTCCGCCGGGCGGCACGAGGCCGCGGTCGGCGAAGATTTGTCGGATGGATCGTTGCTGGCCAAAGCCGTTGACGACGATGTATTGGTCAAACAGCCAGTCCTGCAGGCGGCGAGACTCTTCGGGTGAGGAACTGACGATGTCTTCGGGTTTCCAGGCGAAGATAGGCGGCACAAAACCTTCAACGAAGGCGGAGCCGCCGGCCAGGCCTGAAAAAGCGTAAAGGAATCCCGTCTCGACCTCCAGCACGCCCAGCATCTTGCCCTCGGCGAAAAGCGCTCGCAGGGCGGGGGTGCTGTCGATGCGGGCCATGAGGGCACGGGCAGCCTCCACGATGGAGGGACGCGGCGCGTAGCAGAACGGATTATTCAACATAGAGCACCAATCCTTTGAGATAGGCACCCTCCGGATGGAAGATATTGACGGCGTGGTCGGCGCCTTGGCAGAGCCGGTCGATGATGCGGACGCGGCGGCCGGTTTCGGCGGCGGCGCTGAACACGGCCAGCGCGAAGGCTTCGCGGTCGACCACCTGCGAGCAGCTGAAAGTGAATACCAGTCCGCCCGGGGCGACCGCCGAGATGGCGGCGGCGTTGAGCCGCTGGTAGGCGCGCAGGGCGTTGGCCAGCGCTCCGCGGTGCTTGGCAAATGCCGGCGGATCGACGATCATCAAGTCGTAGGCATCTTTGGGTGCGTCTTTTACGAAATCGATGGCGTCGCAGCAAAGGGCGCGGTGCGGAGCGGAAGGTCCGAAGTTAAGGGTGATGTTCTGCTCCACAAGGTCGATGGCACGGGCGGAACTGTCGACCGAATCGACGCTGGCGGCGCCGCCCGCGAGGGCATACACGCTGAAGCCGCCGGTATAGCAGAACAGGTTGAGCACGCGCCGGCCGCGGGCATACCGTTCCACGAGCGCGCGGTTGTCGCGCTGGTCGAGGAAGAAGCCGGTCTTCTGTCCGTTCTCCCAGTCCACGAGGAACTTGTGGCCGTTTTCGAGCACGGTGCGGGGGCAGAGCGCCTCAGACTTGGCAGCCTGCCAGAGGTAGCCGTCGCCCAGGTCGAGGCCTGCCTTGAAGGGGGCGGTGCCGGAACTCTTGTCGTACACGGCCAGCAGCGCATCGCCGTATACGGTGCGAAGAGCCGCGGAAATGTCGCTTTTGGCGCGGAACATGCCGGCGGAATGGGCCTGCAGCACGCAGACGCCATCGTACCAGTCGACGATCAGGCCGGGCAGTCCGTCGCCTTCACCATGGACCAGACGGTAGCAGTTGGTGGAATCCGATCCGGAGAGCCCGAACGCGCGTCGCGCGTCAAGACATGCCTGAAGCCGCTGCATCCAGAAAGCCGCATCAGGTCCGCCTTCCGGCAGGTCATCGGCAAAACTGAGCATCCGCACGGCAATCGAGCCGATCTGGTAGTGGCCCCAGCCCAGGAATTCCTTGCGGGTGGAATACACGGACACGATGTCGCCTTCCTCGGGATCGGGTCCTTCAATACCGCCGATGGCCCCGGAGAATACCCAGGGATGGAACCGCTTCAACGATTCTTCTCGGCCTTTTTTGAGGTAGAGTTTGGTCATATGCGGGAGGAGGCGAGCAACGCCTTGTACATTTTCACGCAGATCCAGGCGTCGGTGGCGGCATAGAGCAGCTGGGCGTCGGATAAGGGATCAGCTTCCCAGTTGGAGCACTGCTGGGCTTTCGAGACCTTCTGCCCCAGGATGATGGCTGCCATCTTGCGCACGCTTTTTTCCTTGATGCCGTATTGCTCGGCGAACGACTGCAGGTCCATGAAGCGGTGCGCCTCAAATGGGCAGTAGTGCTGCAGTCCGTGGATGTCTTCGCCAACGGCGGCGCCGATCTTGGTGATGTGGGAATCGGCCAGGATGTCGGCGATTTCCTGCGGCAGTCCGAGTTCGTGGAGACGGAACAGGAAAGCTTCCGTTTCGCTGGAGAGCTGGAGCAGGGCGGTGTGATGGCGGGGCTGGTGGGCCTGGAACACGGGCTTGGTTTCGGTGTCGAAACCGATGAACCGCTGGGCGGAAAGGTGCTCAACGGCGTGGTCGAGGTCGCGGCCTGTCTGGGTGATGACGGTAATCTTGCCGGGGAAAGCGGCCAGATCGAGGTTTTCTATTTCTTCCGGAGTGATGGTCTCTTGGTACATTCGGCTTACTTGAGGGAGGGCGCGATCAAGGCGTAGGAATAGGGTAGTAGTTCCTCGATGCGTTTGAGGTTGTTCTCGTCGAGGTTGCTCAGCGAGAACGGCACTTGCTTGGTAGTCTGGTCTTCGGTGCCGATGGGGCGTCCGTATTTATAGGCGTGTGTCAGGAAGCCTTCCTGTGTCAGGCACGTATCTTCGAGCAGATTGCTGGGCACGGAAATGTATGCCTCCACCTTCGTGGGGCTGATGCGATAGGCCAGGTTGCCGTCAGCGCGCAGGGTCTGGTAGCATTCGATGGCCGTATAGACGGCAGGGTCGATAAAGGTAACTTCGTCGGCGATGAGGTCGCGGTAAGGGTAGCGACCGTCTTCCCGGTAGTCCCTGAGCTCGTTGAGGCACTGTTTGAGCGTCTCGAGATAGAAGGGATAGTGGGTGCACCCGAGAATGATGGCGCGGATGGGCGCGGACTTGCCGCTTTCACGGTAGCGCTCGAGCAGGGAAACGATGCTGAAGCGGGCATAGTTGTCGGCGCTGTTGAGCTGGAGGGAAGCATATCCGCCGCCCGGGCTGCGGCGCGCCAGCATCTTGTTGTCGGAAAAGTCGAAGTTGTAGGCTTTGAGGAGTTCCTGCCGGATGCTGCCGTCAGCCTCGCCAAGCGCCGGTCCGCGGTAGCTGCTGCGCGGTGCGAACAACAGGGGATTGACATAGTCCGGATCGGAATCCACGGCTTCGGCAAATCCATAGCCGCCCTGGCTCACGATTTCAATGGGGGTGGTGATGCCGCGTCGGACGATTTCCTCCCGGAGCGTGCGTTCATAGGCGCCCGTGGCGATGGTGCCGGGCGTAGCGAGCACGCCGATGGCAAAAGGCGCATCACCTTCTTTGACGGCTAGTTCGTCAAGAGCGGCACGGGATCCGGCGTTGATGACCCCGATGACCTTGACGCCCGTTCCGGTCTGGTCGAGCAGCGATTCGATGAGGTCGAGGCCGTAGGCAGTAGCCGTGTTGCAGGCCACCACGATGATCTTGGCGCGTGCTTTCCGGCCGGTGGTCGATTCTTCGATGGCGTTGCAGAAAAAGTCATCGTCCATCAGGAAGAGTACATCTTTGAGCACCAGTTCCTGCAGGTATTCACTGTTGCCTTCGGCGGCATAGTTGCCATAGGGCATGTTGGCCTGGTCGGCCAGATAGACGAAATGCTCTCCGGCGAAGTCGAGGATGCTGTCTCGGCCCTCCTGGCCGGTAATATTGTCGAACCGGTCGAGGCTGAGCAATTTTTCCAGGACGGTGAGTCCGCCTGTGCCCGAGTCGAAGATGCCGATGGGGAGGTTTCGCATCTCATCGGGGTACTCGTCGAATTCGACATAGAAATTGGAGGCCGTGTCGTAGATGGCTTTGTTGACCACGGCCATGTTGTCGACGGGGATTTCTTTCCGGTTGCAGCCGGCCAGGGAAGCGGCCAGCACGAAAAGCAGCGCGGGAAGCACGGTGAACGGGAACCTGCAACGCATATTGTTTGGTTTTAGATGACAAAATTACTAATTTTGCTAGATATATTGCAATCAGTGATGAAAAAGTGTTTTCTGACGGCCCTGCTGCTCATCCCCTTGGTGGCCTTCGGCCAAAACCGTGTCCAGAACTACATCAACCAGTCCATGAAGACTGACTCCCTGCTGATCAATGCGGTGGTCGGCATCCTGGCGGTCGACCAGAATGGCCGGGAAATCGCATCCTGGAATCCCGACATGCCGCTCCTCACGGCATCGACCATGAAAACCATCACTACAGGCCTTGGCTATGAGGTGCTCGGTCCCGACTACCGGTTCTCCACGCGTATCGCGTACGACGGAACGATTTCCGGCGGAGTACTCCATGGCAACCTCTACATCGTGGGAGGCGCCGACCCGACGCTCGGTTCCCGCGACACCATTGCCTTCCCGGTCGATTCCATCTTCGGCATCTGGGCTGCGGCGGTGAAGGATGCCGGCATCCGGCGCATCAATGGACGCATCGTGGGCGACGACCGCATTTTTGCTGAGGAGAACATCCCTTCCAGCTGGTCTTACGGCAACATCGGCTACGACTACGGCAGCGGCACTTCCGGCTTGTCGTTTTGCGAAAACCTTACTTTTTTTGAAATTGAGCCTGGCGAAGAAATCGGCGATCCCGTGCGCATCACGCCCACGGGTCCGTATTCTCCCTATATGACTTATATCAATGAAGTAACCACCGGAGAAAAGGGCGACGGCGACAGCACCGAATACTTTGCCTCCAGCATCACGCCGATCGGCAAGTTCGTGGGATCTTACGGAATCGACGCCGGCGTCCGAACGCTCGTCCAGTCGAACAAATACGGCCCGGCCACCTGTGCTTCGGAGTTTGCAGCCTTTCTGAAGGCCGAAGGTGTGGGTTGCAAGGGCGTAACCGATGTACGGCAACTCGCCTATGATTTTTCCGTTCCTCCTCAGGCGTCGCTGACGTATCTCTGTGAGACGTATTCCCCGGAACTCCGCCGCATCGTAAAGGTCACCAACACCATCAGCAACAACTTCTTCGCGGAGACCATCTTCAAGATGGTGGGCAGGACGCTCCTTGAGCGCAAGAGCGGTGAGGCGTGTGAAGGCATCTCTTACAGCCAGGCCACGCGCATCGTGAAGGAGTATCTCGATGCCCGCGGGGTGTCGACCTACGGCTACACGCAGGATGACGGCAGTGGCCTCTCTCGGCAGAACTATGTGTCGCCGCGCTTCTTCACGCGTTTTTATGCCATGATGACCGAGAGTCCTGATTTCAAGGAATATCTCGAGAGTTTTCCCGGTCCCGGCCGCCCCGGCACACTGCAGACCGTGCTCCGGAAAGCCGATCCTCAGCTGAAGAAAACCATCCATGCCAAGAGCGGTTCGCTGTCGAGCGTGCGTTGCTACGCCGGCTATGTGGACTCAAAACGCGGCCTTATCCGCTTCGCCATCCTGGTCAACAACTACGACTGTCCGACCCGCATGGTACAGCCCAAGATCGAAGGGTTTATGGAGGAACTGGCCAAGTACGGAGACATGCAATGATTCTAAAAACAATCAAACTTAACTCATAATGCTTACATTATCCAAAAAGGCGCAGGCCATGCCTGCATCGCCCATCCGGAAGCTCGTCCCGTTTGCGGACGCCGCCAAGAAACGCGGTATCAAAGTCTATCACCTGAACATCGGCCAGCCCGACATCGAGTCGCCCAAGGAAGCGCTCGATGCCGTAAAGAACAACGACCTGAAAGTCGTGGCCTACGCCAAGAGCGGTGGCAACGATTCGCTGCGCGAAGGCCTGGCCCGTTATTACAAAGGCATCGGTATCGACGTGGAAGCCGCTGACATCAACATCACCAATGGAGGCAGCGAGGCACTGCAGATCGCCCTTTCGGTGACGTGCGATCCCGACGACGAGGTCATCGTGTTCGAGCCGTTCTATACCAATTACAACTCTTTCGCGCTGCAGAACGATGTGAAGCTGGTGCCCATCACCACGCACATCGAGGACGGCTTCGCCCTTCCGCCGATGAGCGAGGTGGAGAAGCATATCACGCCGAAGACCAAGGGCGTGGTGATCTGCAATCCGGGCAACCCGACTGGCTGCCTCTACACGAAGGAAGCCCTGCTCGAACTCGGCGAGATCGCCAAGAAGTACGGCCTGTTCATCTTCGCCGACGAGGTGTACCGCGAATTCTGCTACACCGACGCCCCGCACTTCTCCTGCATGCACATTCCCGGCCTGGAGCAGAACGTCATCCTGCTCGACTCCGTGTCGAAGCGCTATAGCCTCTGCGGTGCGCGCATCGGCTACCTGGTGTCGCGCAACAAAGAGGTGATGGCGGCCGTGATGCGCTATGCACAGGCCCGCCTCTGCTCACCGTCCTACGGCCAGATCGCTGCGGAAGGTGCGCTCGACGCTCCCGCTTCCTATTTCAAGGCCGTGCGCGACGAGTACATCCATCGCCGCGACGTGCTGATCGACGGCCTGCAGAAGATGAAGGGCGTCATCGCCCCGCGTCCGATGGGCGCCTTCTACGCCGCCGCCCAGCTGCCGGTCGACGATGCCGAGAAGTTCGCCAAGTGGCTGCTCGAGGAATTCAACTACAACGGCGAGACCGTGATGGTCGCTCCGATGGCCGGCTTCTACGCCACCAAAGGCCTTGGCCGCAACCAAATCCGCCTGGCCTACGTCCTCAAGGAAGAAGACCTCAAACACGCCCTCGTGTGCCTTGAGAAGGCTTTGGAGACTTACCCGGGCAGAATCTAGCGGATTGGCTCACTCAGGAAAGATTCTGAGCATCGCTGTGCTGCTGCTTGCATCGGCGACCCTGTCGGTCACCGGCTGCAAGGGCAGCACATCCGTTTCGGTGCCTTCGCCCGAAATACTCTCGTGCGAGGTGGTGTGCAATGAGTTCCTCTACGACACCGCTTCGTTTCCGTCGTGCCATGCCGCCACCATCGCCGCCGTTTCGGGAGGCGACCTGGTCGCCGCGTTTTTCGGCGGCTCCTGGGAGGGCGCCAGTGATGTCTGTATCAGGATGTGCCGCAAAGATCGGGGTACGGCGGGTTGGTCCGCCCCCGTTGTCGTCGCAACCGGCGCAGTGGGCGATACCGTGCTGCATCCCTGCTGGAATCCCGTGCTCTTCCAGGAGCCCGGCCGAAAGGGCGAGTTGCTGCTGTTCTACAAGACAGGCATCTACATCAGGGACTGGGTGGGGCATCTGATGCGCAGCCACGACGGCGGAAATACCTGGAACGCGCCCGAGCAGCTGGGGCGTCATCACTCGGAACAGGGCGATTTCGCATTTCTGGGGGCCATCAAGAACAAGCCCGTCTGCGTGGGTCGGCGCATCGTAGCGCCCTCGAGCGATGAAAGCGTCAGGTGGCAGATCCATTTCGAGATTTCCGAAGACCGGGGGCGGCACTGGCAGTATGTCAGCGTGCCGTCGTCCGATACCATCGTTTCCATCCAGCCCGCCATTCTTACGCATCGTGACGGAACGCTCCAGGCGCTGTGTCGCACGAAAAATGGCTATCTCTCAACGACATACAGTCATGATGGCGGCCTGTCGTGGGAGCAGGAGCAGCTGACCGACATCCCCAACAATAATTCGGGCATCGACTGCACGACCTTGTCGAACGGCCTCTTCGCCATGGTTTACAACCCCGCCGGGAAGGAACGAGGAAAAGAGTTCGGCCCGAGGACTCCGCTGGTGCTGGCCTTTTCGCGCGACGGCCTGCACTGGCACGATGCGCTTACTCTGGAGGAGGGTGAAGGCGAGTTCTCCTATCCGAGCATCATCGAGGCCGACGGCTCGCTGCACATCGTCTATACCTGGAACCGACAGAAGATCAAATATGTACAAGTGATTCATCATGGGCATAACTAAGGCATTCGAAGCGGCGTTCCGTCGCAAGCGGGAAAAAGGATGGGATAAGATATATGTCGTCGTGGACATCCACGACACGATTCTGCGAGCCTGCTACGAAAACGAGGAGACGTACGACTATCTGCCTTACGCCAGGCAGGCGCTGCAGTTGATGACAAGCCGCGACGATATCTGCCTGATCCTCTGGAGCGGGTGCTATCCCGAGCGGCTGGAGGCGTATCGGGAACGCTTCGCCCGCGACGGCATCCGTTTCGACTATGTGAACGAGAATCCGGAGGTCGGTAACTCGTCCTTCCAGGACTTCAGCGCCAAGCCGTACTTCAACGTCGGCATCGACGACAAGTTCGGATTCAATCCCGAGAGCGACTGGGTCCAGGTGATAGAAACCCTGGCCGAAGAAGGGTAGACTGGACGTTGTCGGACTGGGTTTCTGATGTTTTTTTGAATGGAAAGTTTGCGGGAATCGAATAATTGTGTATCTTTGCATCCCTTAAAAGATGTTTGAAAATCGTTAAGCTAGTGATTAAGAGATAGTTGAAGGCTATCCGCTTACGGTTATAAATTTTTAAAAAATTTATTATGTACGCAATCGTAGACATTGCAGGACAACAGTTCAAAGTGGAAGCGGGCAAGCAGATCTTCGTCAACCGCCAGGCTGCCGAGGTCGGTTCCGCACTCTCTTTCGACAAGGTGTTGCTTCTCGACAACGAGGGTGACGTCAAAGTCGGTGCTCCCTACGTGGAAGGCGCAGTCGTCAACGCGACTGTCCTCGACCACTGCAAGGGCGACAAAGTGATCATCTTCAAGAAAAAGCGCCGCAAGGGCTATCAGAAGAAGAACGGTCATCGCCAGTACCTGACCAAACTCCAGATCGAGGGAATTGCTTAATCTTAAAAACGAGAACGAGTTATGGCACACAAAAAAGGTGTAGGTAGTTCTAAGAACGGCCGTGAATCACAAAGCAAACGTTTGGGCGTCAAATTGTTCGGTGGCCAGATCTGCAAAGCCGGCAATATCCTCGTCCGTCAGAGAGGTACTGTCCACTATCCGGGTGAGAACGTTGGTATGGGTAAAGACCACACCCTGTTCGCCCTGATCGATGGCGTTGTCACTTTCAAGAAAAAGCTGGGCGACAAGTCCTATGTGTCGGTTGTTCCGATGCCGAAGGCTGAAGCGTAATCCCGCTGCTTGAAACTTGAATAAAAGAGAGGATGACCGATTCGGTTGTCCTCTTTTTTTATATCTTTGCACGACGATTAAGAAACTGAACCCATGCTAAATCTCAAACTCCTTCGCGAGAATCCCGAATTTGTCATCGAACGCCTGAAAGTCAAGCATTTCGATGCTGAGAAAATTGTTTATGACATCCTCGAAATAGATCGTCTGCGCCGTGCGGCCCAGACGGAACTCGACGCCTGCCTCGCCAGCCAGAAGACCAAGGCTGCTGAAATCGGCGGCCTGATGAAACAGGGCTTGCGCGATGCGGCCGATGCGGCCAAGGCGGCCGTCGCCGAACTGAAGGAGAAATCGAAGGCGCTCGAAGAAAAGATGGCCGAGGCCGAGAAGAAGCAGCAGTCGCTTGTCGTGCTCCTGCCGAACCTCCCGTACGCTCTCGTTCCGGAAGGAAAGACGGCCGAGGAGAACCTCGTGGTGAAGACGGGTGGTCCCGAGCCGCATCTGCCGGAACATGCGCTCCCGCACTGGGAACTCGTGAAGAACCTCGACATCATCGACTTCGACCTGGGCGTGAAGCTTACGGGCGCAGGCTTCCCGGTCTACAAGGGCAAGGGCGCCAAGATCCAGCGCGCGCTGATCTCCTGGTTCCTCGAGAAGAACACCGATGCCGGCTACCTGGAATACCAGCCGCCGTACATGGTCAACGCCGATTCCGGATTCGGTACCGGCCAGCTGCCCGACAAGGAGGGCCAGATGTACTACGTGCCCCTCGATGGCTTCTATATGATTCCGACGGCCGAAGTGCCGGTGACCAATATCTATCGCGACGTGATTCTCAAGCGCGAGGATTTCCCGATCAAGATGACGGCCTACACCCCGTGCTGGCGCCGCGAAGCCGGATCCTATGGCAAGGACGTGCGTGGCTTGAACCGTCTGCACCAGTTCGACAAGGTGGAGATCGTGCGTATCGAACTGCCTGAGAACTCCTATGCCGCCCTCGACGAAATGGTGGCCCACGTGGAAACGCTCGTGCAGGGCCTGGGCCTGCCGTACCGCATCTTGCGGCTCTGCGGCGGCGACATGAGCTTTACTTCCGCCATCACCTACGACTTTGAGGTGTTCTCGGCCGCGCAGCAGCGCTGGCTCGAGGTCAGCTCGGTGTCGAACTTCGAGTCGTACCAGGCCAACCGCCTGAAACTCCGCTACAAGGATGAGAACGGCAAGACGCAGCTCGCCCATACGCTGAACGGCAGTTCGCTGGCGCTCCCGCGCATCCTGGCCACCATCATCGAGAACTACCAGACCGCCGACGGCCATATCGTAGTGCCGGAGGTGCTCCGCAAATACACCGGCTTTGATATTATCTGATGGCGGCGCAGCAGCGGATCATCCTAGGAATCGACCCCGGAACCAACATTCTTGGCTACGGGGTTATTCTTGTTGACAAGAAGAGCGTGCAGTTTGTGGACATGGGCGTGATCGATCTCCGCAGGGAAAAAGACCACTTCATGAAACTGAGCCGCATCTTCGAGGGCGTGGGTGCCTTGATGGATCGCTATTGCCCCGACGACCTGGCCGTTGAAGCGCCGTTCTTCGGCAAGAACGTGCAGTCGATGCTGAAGCTGGGCCGGGCACAGGGTGCGGCCATCGCGGCGGGCCTGCACCGGCAGATTCCGGTGTTCGAATATGCGCCTCGCAAAGTGAAGATGGCCATCACCGGCAGGGGCGATGCCTCCAAGGAACAGGTGAAGCTGCTGATGGAGAAAACCTTGAAAGTGACGCTCGACAACAAATTCCTCGATGCTTCCGACGCCCTCGCCATCGCGATGTGCCATTTCTATCAGCTCACCAGCCCCCTGATCGACACTTCCGCCTCGCGCAACTGGAAGTCGTTCGTCGAGGCCCACCCCGGCCGCGTGCAGGAGGGAGTCGGAGCCGATAAAAAATAGGAAAAATCCGCACACCCCATGTAACCTTTTCTTTTCTTCATAGTCTAAGGTGTGTTTTGATTAGAAAGTATTGATTTTATGAAATATCATTTCTTGAAGGCAGCCTTGTCGATGCTGCTGGTATTGTTCGGGATGCTGACTGTGCAGGCCCAGAATTACAATTTGAAAATCAAGTTGGTGGAGAAGGGGAGCGGTGCTCCGGTGGGCTACGCCACCGTGGCGGTGACGCCCGACGGAAAGACCGACGTGCTCAAGTACACCCAGAGCGATGACAGCGGTGCCGCGGAGATCAGGAACATTCCGGCCGGCAAGTACAAGGTGGCCGCGATGCTGATGGGCTATGAGAATTATGAGGAAGTGGTGGACCTTCGCAAGGATATGGATCTGGGCACCAAGGAAATGACGGTGGAAGCCAATTTCCTGAAGGGCGCAACCGTCTCGGACGTGGGCAATCCCATTATCGTCAAGAAAGATACCATCACCCACAATGTGACGCTCATCAAGTCGGGCGACAATGACGTGCTGGAAGACCTGCTGAAGAAACTGCCGGGCGTGGAGGTGTCGTCCGACGGAACCATCACGGCCAACGGAAAGACCATCAGCAAGATCCAGATCGATGGCAAGCAGTTCTTCCTCGACGATCCTTCGATCGCCAGTAAAAACCTGCCTGCCAATATCATCGAGCGCGTGAGTGTGGTGGACAAGAAATCCGAGCAGGCGGAGTTCACCGGCATTGACGACGGCGAAGAGGAAACGGTTCTCGACTTGGGTATCCGCAAGGGTATGATGAACGGCTGGTTCGGCAATTTCATGGGTGGCGGCGGTACCGACCTGAAGGAGAAAGGCAACAAGAACGACCTTCGTTACCAGGCGGCTGCGATGGTGGCCAATTTCACCGAGAGTGCACAGCTTGCCTTCATCGGCAACGCCAACAACACCAACAACCGTGGTTTCAACGACATGGCCGCCTCGTCGATGGGCAACATGCGGGGCGGCGGCGGCATGCGTGGCGGCATGGGTGGCGGCGGCTTCGGCGGCAACGGCATCTCCAGCTCCTATATGGCCGGTTTCAACGGTGGCTATACCTGGAAAGATAAGTCGGAAATCGTAGGCAATGCGATGTTCAACGGCAACGAACGCTTTGTCGAGGAGAAAACGGCCCGCGAGACGATCAACAAGGACGGTTCTACGACATATTCCACCGATAATGGCAGCACCATCACCAACACCTATGGTGTTCGTGCCGGTGCCCGTGCCGACTGGAAGATTTCCAAGAACACGTCACTCCTCTTCGAGCCGAACTTCAATGTCGGCTGGGGCAACTTCCGCGATACGAGTGACTTCACGACGGCCCGGGGTACCAACGGCGTCCGCAACAAGGTCAATGAGGGTTACAGCCTTTCTTATGGCGGGAACAACAGCCAGCGCGCCAACGGACGTATCCTCTGGCGTCAGCGGCTGGGCAAGCCGGGGCGCACGATTTCGGTGAATGCCCGCTACGGTTTGAACAACAATTTCCTGGAAGGCTACAACAAGTCCCAGACGACGGTCTTCAGCCAGTCTCCTTCATTCTCCTCGGCCGATCCGACGGGAACCGGCGTGTCCGGCGCTACCACGAGTGTCGACCAGATGTACCAGACCCGGTCCAAGACCCAGAGCATCAACGGCCGCGTATCCTACACGGAACCGCTCGGCAAGAACTTCTATCTGGAAGCCAACTATTCCTACAACTACAGCAAGAGCACTTCCACCAAGGATACCTACGACAAGGGCGTGGGCGGCTATACCGTACGCAATGAGGACTACAGCAGCAATATCTCCAATACGGTGCATCGCCAGAACGCCGGAATCAATTTCCGCAAGCAGGAAGAGAAATACAACATCACGATAGGTGCCAGCCTGCAGCCGCAGACGACCCACAACAAGACCGAGCGCAGCGGCCATAAACTCGATACCACGCTCAAGGTGCTCAACTGGTCGCCGAACGCGCGCATCGACATCAATTTCAGCGACGTGCAGATGCTCCGAATCAACTACCGCGGCAACTCGCAGCAGCCGAGCCTTACGCAGATGATGCCGGTGCCCGACAACTCGAATCCGCAGCGCGTGACGCTCGGTAACCTGGGCCTGAACCCGTCGTTCTCGCACAACCTGATGATGATGTACAACTCCACGAACACGAAGACCTACGCGTCGTTCAACGCCAACCTGAACTTCTCTTACCGTGTCAACAGTATCGTAAACGCCAGCTGGATCGACGACAACGGCGTGACATACACCGTGCCGATGAACAACGACAGGGGCGCATGGAACGCGGGTACGTTCATCATGTTCAACACGCCGATTGCCAAGAGCCGGTTCTCCTTCATGTCGTTTACCAACGCCAATTATTCAACGGGAACCTCGCTGATGGGTGATTCCAGCATCGATCCCGAGAACGACAAGTCATATCTGAACGTAGCGAACTATGCGCAGAACATCTCCCGTTCGGTGTCGGCCGGCGAGAACCTGCGCCTGGTGTACCGCGACGACATCTTCGAGGCTTCGCTCGGCGGCGGTACCCGTTATTCCCGCACGTTCTACTCGTTGAACGATACGACCAACAACACCACGTTCAACAGCAACGTGCAGGCGCAGGTCATCGCCAAGGTCCCCAATGTCATCAACGTTTCGACCGACGCCCGCTACACCTTCTACAACGGCTACAGCAGCGGGTACAATACGCCGACGCTGGTGTGGAACGCCGAAATCAGCAAGCAGCTGTTCAAGAACCAGTTTACGCTGGCGCTCAAGTGCTACGATATCCTTAACCAGTCGCGCAACACGTACCGCAGCTCGAATAACGGCTATATTCAGGACGTCCAGAACAACACGCTGGGGCGTTACATCATGCTGAGCCTGACCTATCGCTTCGGTACGTTCGGTGGCCAGAGGGGAGGCCAGCGCGGCCCCGGTGGTCCTGGTTTCGGCGGTCCTGGCCGTGGTCCCGGCGGATGGGGCGGCGGTCCCGGAAGAAGGTTCTAGTCCTCCTCTTCGAGGGAATTGAATCCCGCATAGCGCCGCCACTTTTCGAGCAGCGCTGCCATATCGGAAGGGATCTCGCTGTCGAGCGAGATCTTTTTCTTTATGACCGGGTGGATGAATCCCAGCGTCTTGGCGTGGAGTGCCTGGCGCGGGCAGAGATCGAAGCAGTTGTCGATGAACTGCTTGTACTTGGTGTAGAGCGTGCCTTTGAGGATGCGGTCGCCGCCGTAGCGGGCGTCGTTGAAGAGCGGGTGCCCGATGTGGTTCATGTGCACGCGGATCTGATGGGTGCGGCCCGTTTCGAGGATGCATTCCACGAGCGTGACGTAGCCGAAGCGTTCCAATACGCGGAAATGGGTGACGGCCCGCTTGCCCTGC
Source organism: Bacteroidales bacterium Bact_11 (assembly GCA_001603505.1). Classification (GTDB taxonomy): domain Bacteria; phylum Bacteroidota; class Bacteroidia; order Bacteroidales; family UBA932; genus Cacconaster. Next base: position 90,536 of record LUZC01000023.1, read on the forward strand.
GACTCGTCGGCGCAGACTTTGAAGCGCAGGCGGTCGTTGGGATCGCGTCCGATGGGGGCGTCGATGGTGCCTTCGTCCTCGGCGATGTTGCCCCACACGAGGGCCCAGTAGCGGCGATCGATGGTGTGGTGAAAGAACTGGCGGGCCAGGTCGATCTGCGCCACGTCGGTCTTGGCAACCACCAGCAGGCCGGAGGTGTCCTTATCAATGCGGTGGACCAGCAGGCCCATGCGCTCGTCGTCGGCTTCGGGATCGGGCGTACGGCCCAGATAGTACGCCAGCGCGTTGACCAGCGTGCCGCTGTAGTTGCCATGGCCGGGATGGACCACGAGTCCGGCGGGTTTGTTGACCACCAGCAGGTCGTCGTCCTCATAGACGATGTCGAGCGGAATCGGTTCGGGCTTGATTTCGATGCCGCGGCGCCGGTAGGGAAGCATCAGGGTGATGACATCGAGCGGCTTGACCTTGTAGTTGGCTTTGACCACCTTGTCGTTGACCCGTACGTATTCGGCGGCGATGGCCAGTTGCACGCGGTTGCGCGAGGTGTCCTGCAGATGGTCGGCCAGGTATTTGTCGATGCGCAGCTGCGACTGGCCGCGGTCGGCCACCAGCCGGAAATGCTCGAACATTTCCTGCTGCTCGTCCTCGAAGGGAAGGTCCTCGCGGATTTCGTCGCTCATCGCGCGGCGATCTTGGCCTGGCTGGTTGTCAGCTTGAGATGGACGGCGGTCCCCCTGCGCACCGGTGATCCGGCGTGGTAGGCCGGCGTCTGCTGATAGACCACGGCGTTGAGGGAATCCTGATAGTTCAGGCAGGTTTCGTCGTACGACACGTTGCCGACGTTAAGGGAACTGTCGAAGATGTTGTCGCGGGCCACGGGAAGCGTGAAGCCCACCAGATAGGGAACATACGTCTCGCTCGATTCGGGCGAGAGGCCGAGCAGCAGGTCGACTTCCGTATCGGCGTCGACTTCCGTGCCCGGTGCGACATAGCGGCCGTCGATGAACTGGTCGAGCACGTTGTTGGTGGCCAGGTCTTCGCGGTAGGAAAGCCGTCCGACCGTCAGGCCGCTGGCCAGGATTTCGGTCTTGGCCTGCCGGAGCGAGTAGCCGACCAGGTTGGGCATCTTCACCCGGCGGGTCTGGTTAGCGTTGATGGTGAGCTTGATGTTGTGGTCTTTCTTCACCTCGCTGCCCGGAGCGGGATTCTGTGAAAAGACATGTCCCTTCTCCATCCGTTTCACGTATACCGAATCGGTGACCTGCACGCGCAGGTCGTAGCGTTTGGCCACGATCTTGGCGTCGGGTACCGAAAGGTCGGTGAAATCGGGGACGGTGATGATCTGGTTGTGCCGCGTGATGAGTTTGAGGCCCAGCTGCGTCAGGATGAGCAGCGCCGCAAGGAAAGCGACGGCCAGCAACAGATTCCTGACAATCCAGGGTCCGACCGGTTTTTGATCCTGATTGACTTCCATAACAAGGCAAAGTTAGGAAATAATCTTGTAAAAACTATCCCTTTCGACGGCTTTCCAGCCGGAGGAGGCGGCCAGATGCTTTAATTCTTCTACGGTGAGGGTGGGATTCTGGTCCTTGGCGCCGGCCAGCGAGTAGATTTTGGTGGAGTCGTTGACGGTGCCGTCGAGGTCGTCGGCGCCCCAGGACATGGCTTCCAGGGCGAGCTCCTTGCCGAGCATCGGCCAATAGGCTTTGATGTGCGGGATGTTGTCGAGGGCCAGCCGGGCGACGGCGAAGGTGCGGAGCACTTCTTCGTCGGAGACTTCGCCCAGATGGGAAAGCGTGTTGCCGCGTGCCTTGAACTTGAGCGGGATGAAGGCGTTGAATCCGCCCGTTTCGGCCTGGAGCTCGCGCAGGGCGAGCAGATGGTCCACGCGGTCTTCCCGGCTCTCGATGTGACCGAAAAGCATAGTGCAGTTGGTGGGGATGCCCAGGCGGTGGGCAGTGCGGTGGATGTCGAGCCAGCGCTCAGCCGTTGCCTTGTCGGGGCAGATCTGCTGGCGGATGTGCGGGGCAAAGATTTCCGCGCCGCCGCCAGGCATGGCTTCGAGTCCGGCTTCCTGCAGCTGGCGCAGGCATTCTTCCGGCGACAGGTGGTTGAACCGGCACATATCGTCGATTTCGACGGCCGTATAGGCCTTGATGGTGATGGGTCGCTCTTCCGTGGCGTGCTCCCGGGCGAAGTCCCGGACTTCACGGAGAATGCCGGTGTAATAGTCAATCTTACGGTCGGGCTGCACACTGCCCACAATGTGGATTTCGGTCATGCCCGGCTCGTATTTGGCTTCGCAATAGGGTCGGATATCTTCCAGCGCCATGCTCCATGCACCCGGTTGGGCAGTGTCGTCCCGCCGGTAGGAGCAGAAGCGGCAGCGATGGGTGCAGATGTTGGAAGGCTCGATGTGGAAGTTGCGGTTGTACCACACGCAGTCGCCGTTCAGCCGACGGCGTACAAAAACAGACGCCGCTTGCAATTCAGCGAGCGGCGCCCGATAGAGTTCCAACAGTTCTTTCCGAGTCGTATTACCAGAGATCTTCGGAAGAGACGGTCAGTTTCTTGCGGCCGTGGCGACGGCGCGCGGCAAGGACGCGACGTCCATTCGGCGTGGACATTCTTTCACGGAAACCGTGCTTGTTGCGACGCTTGCGCTGCGAAGGTTGAAATGTACGTTTCATATCTTTGGATTCTTATTTCATTTTTTGGGAACGCAAAGGTAATGCTTTTCCGTCAATTTGCAAATTTTATTGCGAGATTATCACAATCTTTTTTTCGGCGAACCAGGGGTCGTGAAACCAGCCCGAAATGTTTGCCTGATAGAATCTTGCCGGATCGATGCGGCAGCGGCGGGCACACGTGGCGATCTCCTCGTCGAGGTCGCCTCCCTTGAGGTAGAACACGGCATTGCGTACCTTGCCGCGTACCCAGGGATAGAACGTGGCCAGGTCGGTCACGGCGCGGGATACGACGTAGTCGAACGAACCTTTCAGCTCTTCGACGCGGGCGTTCACGCAGGTCACGTTGTCGAGTTGCAACCCTTCCGCCACGGCCTGGGCTACCTTGATCTTCTTGGCGATGGAGTCGCAGAGCGTGAAGCGGCACGCGGGAAACAGCACGGCCAGGGGAATGCCGGGAAAGCCGCCGCCCGTCCCCACGTCAAGGATGGTGCTGCCGGGCGGAAAGCTGATGACCTTCGCGATGGCGAGCGAATGCACGATGTGGTGCAGCTGCAGGTTGTCCATGTCCTTGCGGGAGATCACGTTGATGCGCGCATTCCATTCGCGGTATAGTTGTTCCATCCGGGCGAACTGCGCCTGCTGTTCCTCGGTCAAACCGGGAAAGAGTTCAGTCAGTGTTTCCATGGGCGGGATTCTCCACGATTCTTTCCAGTAGCTTGCGGGCACGGTTGATCCGCGTCTTGACGGTGCCCAGCGGCAAGGCAAGTTCGCGGGCAATGTCTTCGTAGGCGTAGTCCTTGATGAAGCGGAGTTCAGCCACCTGCCGGTAGCTTTCCGGGAGACTCTGGATGCCCCGGATAAGCCCGCTGACCGCCTGGTCGATGATGAATTCTTCTTCCGGCGTGGTGCCCGACAGCACTTCGAGTGCTTCCCGTTCCGAGGAGATGGGCACGGAATTGATGGTGGCACGGCTGCGGCGCAGGTGGTCGATGGCCTCGTTCTGGGCAATGTTGTAGAGCCAGGTGGAAAAGGCATACTGCGAGTTGTAGCGGTCGATGTTCATGAACGCCTTCTCGAAGCTCCGCTGGCAGATGTCTTCCGCATCTTCAACCACCGACACATACTTGAGAATGTGTGTCATCAGTGAGCTGCGGTACTTTTCGAGCAGCAGCGTGAAAGCGCCCTGGTCGCGTTGGAGCGCCAGTTCCACGAGAGCGATGTCCTCGAGTTTAGTGTGCTTCTCTCCAGTTCTTGCCATAGTTGCATTCAGTGATGAGCGGGACTTTCAGCGTGCACACGCTTTCCATCTCCTGTTTGACGAGTTCCACGATCCGGTCGCGTTCGTCGGGCACGACGTCGAACACCAGTTCGTCGTGCACCTGAAGCACCATCTTGCTCCGGAGACCCTCTGCGGCAAGGCGTCGGCTCACGGCGATCATGGCCAGCTTGATAATGTCGGCCGCGCCGCCCTGGATGGGGGCGTTGATGGCGTTGCGTTCGGCCAGGCCGCGGGCCACGGCGTTCTTGCTATTGATGTCGGGAAGGAAACGCTTCCGGCCGAAAAGGGTTTCGACATAGCCTTTTTCGCGGGCTTCGGCGATCACACGGTCCATGTAGGCTTTGACGCCGGGATAGCTCTTGAAGTACTCTTCGATGAAGGCTTTGGCTTCGTATCGCGAGATGCCCATCCGTTGCGAGAGCCCGAAGGGAGAGATGCCGTAGATGATGCCGAAGTTGGCCACCTTGGCGTGGCGGCGCTGCTCGGCCGTCACGTCTTCGGGCGCGACCTTGAAGATGCGGGCAGCGGTGGCGCGGTGCACATCGGCGCCGTGGGCGAATCCGGCCACCAGGTGCGGATCGCTGCTCAGATGGGCCATCAGCCGCAGTTCGATCTGCGAATAGTCGGCCGATACGATCCATCCTTCCGGTGCGCTCGGGATGAACGCTTCGCGGATCTTCATGCCGCGCTCGGTGCGGATGGGGATGTTCTGCAGGTTGGGCTTGACGCTGCTCAGACGGCCGGTGGCGGTCAGCGCCTGGGTATACGTGGTATGGATCTTTCCCGTGGCGGGGTTGATGAGGCCTGGCAGGGGATCGATATAGGTGGAGAGCAGCTTTTTGACGGCGCGGAACTCCAGGATCTTGCCTACGATGGGGTGCCGGTCGGCGATTTCGGTGAGCGTTTCCTCGTCGGTGGGATAGTTGTCGTTCCGGCTCTTTTTCGCACGAGGGTTGAGGTTCAGCTTCTCGTAGAGCACGATGCCGAGCTGTTTGGGCGACGAAAGGTTGAGCGTCGGCTCGCCGGCCAGGTCGCGGGCTTCCTGCTCGATCTGCGCAAGTTCCCGGCTCAGCACCTGGCTGTACCGGGCCAGCAGTTGCGGGTCGATCTTCACGCCGGTGGCTTCCATGTCGGCCAGGATGCCGATCAATGGCATTTCGATGCGGGTGTAGAGGTCCCAAAGATGGAATTGTTGCAGCTCGCTGCGGAGCATCGGTTCGATGAGTCCCGCCGCCACGCATTCCTTTCCGCCCGCCTTGTCGTCGAAGTCGAACAGCATCATCTGCCCGTCGCTGGCGCTATCGGCAAGGTCGGCCTGCAGATAGGCTGCAGAGAGGGTTTCCAGCTTGTGGCTCCGCTCGGGATTGAGCAGGTAATGCATGATTTCGATGTCGTAGCGCGGACCGTGCAGGGCAGTGTGCTTCAGGCCGAAACCGCATTTTTCAATCGTCTCGTCGCCGAGGATGGGCGCGGCCTCTTCATAGGAGAGCGCACAGTAGCGGTCGTCGCTGGCAAGTATCACGTGCTCGGCAAGCCGGACGGCGATACGCCGGTTCTGCCGGGCTTCGCGGAAGAGCTCTTCCGCATCGGCCTGTCGGCAAGAAAGCGCCTTGCGCTCTCTCTGGGGAACGATATCTCCTCCCGGCACCAGGCCGCGGAGCGAGTTGAATTCGTAGTGGTCGAAGAGTTCGGCCACGCGCTTTTCGTCGGGACGGCCGATCCGCAGCTCTTCCTCGGTTACCGCGATGTCCACGTCGGTGCGGAGGGTCACCAGATTCTTGCTGAGCGCCAGGTGGGGGAGCGCATCCCGGAAAGCGGCCTGCTGTTTGGGTGGAAGCTCGTCGAGGTGCGCCTCGATGCCCTCCAGGCTGCCGTAGGCCGCTACGAGCTTGCGGGCGCCCACCTCGCCGATGCCCGTTACGCCTTTCACATTGTCGGCGGCGTCTCCCCAGATGGTCAGGATATCGATGACCTGGCGCGGGTCGGCGATGCCGTAGTGCGCGCAGATATCTTCTTTCGAGAGAATCTCGTTGTCGCTGCCGGCCTTGCCGGGTTTGTACTGGAAGATGTGGTCGTCGACCATCTGTCCGAGGTCCTTGTCGGGCGTCACCATATAGACGTCGAAGCCTTCCGCGGCAAAACGGCGGGCCAGCGTGCCGATCACGTCATCGGCTTCGAAACCGGGCTTCATGAGCACCGGGATGTCGAGCGCACCGACAATTTCGGTCAGGGGTTCGAGCGCGGCTTTCACCAGCTCGGGCGTAGCGGTGCGGGTGGCTTTGTATTCGGGATAGAGGTCGTGCCGGAACGTCTTGGCGGGCGGGTCGAACATCACGGCCAGGTGGCCGGGCTTCTCCCGCGCAATGAGTTCGAGCAGGTATTTGGTAAATCCGAACAAGATGGAGGTGTCCTCGCCTTTCGAATTGATCATAGGCCTGCGCAGGAATGCGTAGTACATCCTGAAAATCAGCGCGTGCCCGTCAATCAGCCAGAGGTTCTTCATAACTTACAAAAATAGTGATTTTTTGTTACCCCGCGATAAATTCTTTTCTTGTTAAAAATATGCTGATAATTGCTTGTTTTTGCTTTTAATTTGTTAAATTTGCAAAGATGAAATAAATTTTTTGTTATGGATATAGAAAATCTTCTTTCAAACAATGCCAAAAGCATGCGGCGTTCGCAGATCCGCGATTTGCTCAGCGTGGCAACCCGTCCCGAAATCATCTCGTTTGCAGGCGGTTTCCCGAATCCCCAGACTTTCCCGATGGAAGAACTGAAACCCATCATGCAGGAAGTGCTCGACAAGGAGGGCAAGGCTGCTTTGCAGTATGGTTCCACGGAAGGTGTTGTCGCCCTACGTGAGGAGATTTCCAAATTGTATAAGCGGGAAGAGAATCTGGATGTTCCGGTGAAGAACATCCTGATCACAACGGCTTCGCAGCAGGCTCTCGACCTGATTTCCCGCATATTCATCAATCCCGGCGACGTGGTGGTTTGCGGCTTGCCGTCCTACCTGGGTGCCCTTCAGTCCTTCTGGTCGTATCAGGGACAGCCCTACGGCCTGCGGCACAATCGCGGGCTCGATGAGGCCTGCAATGTGCTCTGTGCCACTGGCAAGAAACCGAAATTCCTGTATTCGATTCCCGATTTCCAAAACCCTTCGGGTGAGACCATGACGCTGGAGGAACGGGAATATGCGGTCGAGGTTGCCGAGAAGTACGACCTGCTCATCGTGGAGGACACCCCCTACAAGAACATCCGTTTCTCGGGCGAACGCGTTCCGTCGATGTACTCGATGGCGCCCGACCGCGTGGTGATGCTGGGTACCTTCTCCAAGACGTTCGTCCCGGGTTTCCGCCTGGGCTGGGTGGTCGCTCCCGACAACATCATCGATAAGTTGATTGTGGCCAAGCAGTCGGCTGACCTATGTACTCCTGCCTTCTCTCAGCTGGTGGCGGCCCGCTATCTGGCCTCCGGTGCCTACGACCGCAACCTGAAGAAGACCTGCGAAATGTACAAACGCAAGAAGGATATCATGATCAAATCGTTCGAGGAGTTTATGCCTGACGGCGTGAAGTGGACCAACCCCGACGGAGGTCTGTTCCTCTTCCTCAAACTGCCCAAGCAGTACGATACCCGTGAGCTGTTCGACATCGCCATCAAGGAGAATGTGGCTTTTGTCACCGGCGAGGCGTTCCACTGCGATGGATCGGGCAAGCACACGATGCGACTGAACTTCTCGTTCGCTTCCGATGAGCAGATCGTGGAAGGCGTCAAGCGCCTGGCCAACGCCATCCGCACGCTTTATGCACGATACGCTTAGAGCATCGAGGCGATATTCGTCGTGAAGAGTTTCACGGCCATGGCGAGCAGGATGATTCCGAAAATCTTGCGAAGAATATAGATGACGGTTGGGCCGAGCTTCTGCTCGACCCAATCGACGTATTTGAGCACAAAGAACACCACCACCATGTTGAGCGCGATGGCTACGATAATGTTTTGCGTGGCGTATTCCGCCCGCATCGAGATGAGGGTGGTCAGCACGCCGGCTCCGGCTATGAGCGGGAAGATGATGGGCACGACGTTCGCGGCCGAGGCGGGTCCGTTGTTGTTGATGATATCCCGGCCGAGGGTCATCTCCATGCCATAGATAAAGATGATGATGGCGCCGGCTACGGCGAAGGAGTTTATCTCCACGCCGAAGAGGGAGAGGAGGCCTTCGCCGGCGAACAGGAAGGCAACAAGGATGATGAATGAAATCAGCGAGACCTTCATGGGGCTGATCTTGGCGCCCTTGCTGCGCAGGTCGATGATGATGGGAATCGACCCCGTGATGTCGATGATGGCGAACAGCACGATGAATGCACTGATAATCTCTTTGAAACTGAAAGTCATATCTTCCTGATATTTCGGCCTGCAAAAATACAAAGTTTTTTTAATTTTGCGAGTTGTAAGAAATCAATAACAAATCTATCATACCATGAGAAAGAAAATCGTTGCCGGTAACTGGAAGATGAACACCACGGTTGCCGAAGGTGTCGCGCTTGCGAAAGCCATTGTCAAACAAAAGAAAGAAGTGTCGAAGGATGTGCAGTTGGTGGTCGCTCCGCCGTTTACGCATCTGGTGCCTGTGGCACAGGTCATCGAGGGCTCTTCGGTGGCGTTGTCGGCCCAGAATTGCGCCGATCAGCCGAAAGGTGCTTTCACGGGCGAGGTGTCGGCCGCAATGCTGAAAGATGCCGGTTGCGCCTACACGATTCTCGGCCACTCCGAACGGCGCGAGTATTATGGCGAGACGTCCGAGAAACTGGTCAAGAAGATGGCGCTGGCCTTCGAGAATGGCTTGAAGGTGATTTTCTGTGTGGGTGAAAAACTCGAGGAACGCAATGCGGGGCATCATTTCGATGTGGTGAGCACACAGATTTCCGAAGTGCTCTTCGGTCTGACGCCGGAGCAGATGGCCGATGTGGTGATTGCCTATGAGCCTGTGTGGGCTATCGGTACGGGGGTCACGGCCACTTCCGAGCAGGCGCAGGAGATTCACTCCTTCATCCGTCAGACGCTGGCAGCCCATTTCGGCGGGAAAGTGGCGGAAGAAACGACGATCCTCTATGGCGGCAGCTGCAAGCCGTCGAACGCGAAGGAGCTTTTCGCATGCCCCGACATCGACGGCGGCCTCATCGGCGGTGCGTCCCTCAAGGCCGACGACTTCATTGCCATTGCCAAGGCATATTGATGGACTATATCGCAGTACATATCAGGATCGAGCCGTTCAGCGAGGAACGGGCGGAAATCGTGGAGGCCGAGATCGCCGACCTTGGCTTCGACAGCTTTACCGTCGACGAGCCTTTTCTCAATGCGTTCATCCCTATGGACCAGTTCTCCGAGCCCAACCTGAAGGCGGTGCTCAGCGGCTTCGACGCCGATGAGTTCCGCCTCTCTCACAGCGTGGAACTGGTTAAGGAAAAAAACTGGAACGCGGCGTGGGAAAGCGACTTCCAGCCGGTGGTCGTGGGCGATGAGGTGACAGTCAAAGCCAAGTACCACAAAGACTTGCCCCGCACCCGCTACAACATCGTCATCGATCCGCAGATGAGTTTCGGCAGCGGTCATCACCAGACCACCACGATGATGATCGAACAGTTGTTGGAAGACCGCAAGGCTCTCAAGGGGAAAACCGTGCTCGATATGGGCTGCGGCACCGGCATCCTCGCCATCGTGGCTGCCAAACTGGGTGCCGCCACGCCGGTGCACGCCGTGGATATCGATCCCCGCTGTGTGGTCTCGACGCGCGACAATGCCCGTCGAAACAGGATTCCCCACAAGATCGTGGCTGTCTGCGGCGACGCTTCGGTGTTGATCCGCGGTCAGTACGACTACATACTGGCCAACATCAACCGAAACATCCTGCTGGCCGATCTTTCGTCGTATGTGCGCGCGCTCAAGCCGCAGGGCGGGACGATCTTCCTCAGCGGTTTCTATACCGCCGACACCCCCATGCTGCTTGAAAAAGCTGCCGGACTGGGCCTGGTTGAGGCATCCCGCCGTGAACGTGACGACTGGGCCTTGTTGGCACTTAAGAAATAATGCTTACCTTTGCAGTCAAGCATGCGGGAGTGTTGTAATTGGTAGCCAAGCCAGACTTAGGATCTGGTGCCGTAAGGCGTAAGGGTTCGAGTCCCTTCTCCCGTACTTTAATACTGAGCTCCGCCCAGACCCGCCGCTACGGCCTGCTATCGCGCAAGGCTTTCCCTCACGGCCTCCGCTAGCGTCTGATGACCCACATTAGTGCATTTATTTGAATTGTATGAAAAAAATTGTATTGATTACCGGCGCGACCAGTGGGATCGGCGCCGCGTGCGCCCGTAAATTCGCAGGTGCAGGATATCGTGTCATCATTACCGGCCGGCGGGCGGAATTGCTTACCGCCATGGCCGAAGAATTGGAAAAGACCTTCGGGATCGAAGTGCTGCCGCTCTGCTTCGATGTCCGCGACCGCGAGGCGGCCAGGCGTGCAATCGATTCGCTGCCGGCAGCCTGGCGCGACATCGACGTGCTGGTCAACAATGCCGGCCTGGCGCTGGGGCTCGAGTCTGAATACGCCGGCGACTTCACCGACTGGGAGACGATGATCGACACCAATGTCAAAGGCCTGCTCTATATGACTCGCCTTATCGTGCCGGGTATGGTGGAGCGCTTGAAAGGACATGTGATCAACATCGGTTCCGTGGCGGGCGACGCCGCCTATGCAGGGGGTGCGGTGTACTGCGCCACGAAGGCGGCGGTCAAGGCCCTCTCTGACGGTCTCCGCATCGATCTGGCCCATACGCCCGTGCGCGTCACGACCTTGAAACCGGGCCTGGTCGAGACGAATTTCAGCAACGTGCGCTTCCACGGCGACACCCAGCGGGCTTCCAATGTCTATAAGGGAATAGAGCCCCTCACCGGCGATGATATTGCCGACGTGGCGCTCTATGCCGCCCAGGCACCTGCCCATGTACAGATTGCCGAGGTCTTGATCCTGGCCACACATCAGGCCAGCGGCAGCGTGATCTGCCGGGAATGACGCTGTCTGTTACCGGTCAAAGGAGAGTTTGGACCCGCGGTTGGTCTCGCCGCTGATGGAAGCGCCGAGGTCCTTGACGCGGAGCGTCGACGCTCCCGAGAGTTCGTAATCGAGTTTCTTCGTGACGGTAATACGGCACTTGGCGGCACCCGACAGTTCCACATTGGCCACCGCCGTCTCTCCATTGGATTCGAATTTGCTGGCGCCCGACTGGTCGAGGTGCAGTTTACCGGTATTGCCGTTCACCGTGACTTTCGAAGAGCCGCTGACATCCATGTTCGCGTCGTCCACGTCGCCCTCGATGCTGCAACCCGAAGCGCCGCTGCAGTCGAGGTTCACCTTGTGGAAATTGCCGGCAAGTTCCAAATGGGAAGCCCCCGATGCATCGATGTTGGCCAGTGTTCCGTCGGCGGCGATTTCCACGTTCGAAGCGCCGCTGCAGTTGATGTTGAGGATACCGTTGCCCTTCGATTTCAAGTCGAAGACCTTGCTTGCACCGCTGACGTCGATGTGGAGATTCTCATGATCCAGCACCTGGCTTCCGCTGGCCGTGAGGCGGGTGGCGCCGGACATGTTGAGCGAGATCAATTTGGGCATCCTGACGGTGGCCTGGAGCGGGGTGGACTGGTTGTTCAGCTTGCGCTGGATATCCTTCGGAAGTTTCTCCAGTCCGATGCGTACCTTGCTGCCCGTGCACGTGACCTTCAGGTACGGCTGGATGAAATCGGGCACGCTGATATCGACCGTCCAGTCGTCGGAGAAGGTGAAGTCCACCTGGAAGGAGTGCGAAACCGACAGGGAGGTGAAATCCTTGAAATCGTAGTGGTGGTTGTACGTGTTCTTGGCCGCTTCGGCGGCGAAGGCGAGGGTAAGGGAGGCCGCCAGGGCCATCAGGAAGAGAGCTGTCTTTTTCATAATGATGATTGTTTTAATTGTTCCATTCGTGTTTGAGCAGGTTGGCCGCATCAAGCAGCTCCCCGTAGTATTGCTTGAGGATCCGGGTCTTCTGCCGTGCGGGCATTTCGTCGGGCAGCTGGTCGAATAGCGGAACCGTTTCGCTGGTGAGCGCCGTCAGGGCGGATTCCCAGTTTTCGTCTGCCGGCTCGGGGCCCAGCTGCGTGTAGTAGGTGCCGACCTGTTCGAGATACGCACGATACACGGCTTCGGGTGTGCGGGCACCCAGGAAATGCCGATTCCCGGAAGGAAATACCAGCAGGCAGAGGATGGCTGCGGCAGCGGCAGCTGCCGTCCAGCGAAGGAGGGTGAGGCCGCCTCGCCGATGGGCCGTGGCGGCATCCAGTTTCGCGAGGAAGCGCTCTTCATGCCCCGCGGGCAGGTCGTACAGGTCAAATCGATTGTCCATCTTTTTCCAAAAGGGCTAGCAGTTTCTGTTTGCCTCGCATAAAATGCGAGCGCAGTGTCGTCGGCTTGATGCCGGTGTATCCGGCAATTTCTTCGTAGTCAAGGCCTTCCACCAAGACGAGCGTCAGCACGAGCCGATAGGGATCGGGAAGTTGCTGCAGGGCGGCGAGAACGCGGGAGGCAGCGGTTTCAGCCGGGAGTTCCTGCTCGGACTGAGGTGTTTCAACGCTGGATTGCCGGGCAAGGTCTTCCAAAAACAGCGCTTCGTGCCTGTGTTTCCGCAGTCGGTCGATCGAGGCTCTGATACAGGTCCGGGCCAGCCAGGCAGATACCTGGGCATCTTCCATCGGTTGCCACGGCGTCGTCACGTACTTGAGAATCGTGTCGTGCATCACCTCTTCGGCATCCTCTGCGTTGAGGAGGATCCGGTAGCTGATGTTGTATAGCCGCCGGCTATGGGCCTGGTAAAACGAAGTGATCTCTTTCCGTGTCATTCTGTCTATAAAACGTACCGGAAACCGGTTTGTTGCAAAAATATGTAATTTTTGTCGTATCTTTGCCGCCGAGTGGCGGGAAGGACCCGTCGCAAGTGTGCTTGGTACCACTATAAAAACAAGAGTAATGTCTGATCGAAACACCGCTGGACAGCGAGAGCCGTCCTTTACTTTCGTCGCGCTGGCCGCGACATTCTGCGTCTGCCTTGTCGTTTCCAACCTGTTTGTCCCGCGCCTCTGGGCGGTGGGAAATACCTCGCTGCAACTTTCCGGCGCAGTGGTCATCTTCCCGATATCCTACATCATCAACGACCTGCTGACCGAGGTGTACGGCTACCGCAGGGCTATGAAGGTCATCTGGACGGGCTTCGCGCTGAGTGCTTTCGTGGCCCTGGCTGCGCAGCTGGTGTGCTGGCTGCCTGCGCCCCTCTACGATGAGAGCCGGGACGTGGCTGACAGTTTCACCCGCCTGTTCAGCCTTGTACCTCGCACAACGGCGTCTTCGCTGCTGGCATTTGTCCTGGGCTCGCAGATCAATTCCTGGGTCCTGTCGAAGATGAAGGTGGCTACCCGTGGCCGGGGATTCGGCTGGCGGGCCATTCTCTCATCGGTTGCCGGCGAGCTGTCCGACTCGGTGATCTTCTACCCCCTGGCCTTTGCGGGCGTCCTGCCGCTGAAGGCGATCCTGACGCTCATCGCCACGCAGGTGACGGTCAAGACGCTCTACGAAGTGCTCGTCCTGCCTGCCACAGCGGCCATCGCCAGGCGGCTGAAACGGCACGAGGGCATCGACACCTACGACTACAATATCTCATACAATCCGTTCCGACTTCAACAAAACAACTGACATGTCTGCTACCCGCGATTCGGAGAGCCTGGCCGCTCTCGGTAAGAAGGCGGAAATCCCGTCTGATTATGCACCCCAGGTACTCGATACCTTCGAAAACCGGCATCCCGACAACGACTACTGGGTGCGGTTCAACTGTCCGGAATTCACCGCGCTGTGTCCCATCACCGGCCAGCCTGACTTTGCCGAAATCCGCATCTCCTACATCCCCGACGTGCGAATGGTGGAAAGCAAGTCGCTGAAACTCTATCTGTTCAGCTTCCGCAACCATGGCGATTTCCACGAAGACTGCATCAATACCATCATGAAAGACCTCATTCGCGTGATGGATCCCAAATACATCGAGGTGACGGGCTTTTTCTTGCCGCGCGGCGGCATCTCCATTTACCCTTACGCCAACTATGGCAGGCCGGGAACCCGCTATGAAGCCCTGGCTGCCCAGCGTTTTGCCTCGCACGAATAGGTTTTTTTGTATATTTGCGAAAAACAATGATTATGGCAATGAAAAAGATTTATACTTGCATGGCCCTTTTTGCGGCTTTGCTGCTGATGGCCGCCGGATGCGACCTTTTCCTGGACCATATCGCCGAGGAGGATGGTATTCCCGAGGGGGTGAGCTTCTATACGGGCTGCCCCATCTCAATGTATTTCGTCGATGAGAACGGAAACGACCTGGTGACGATCGGTAATACGTCGACCTATCCCACCGCTTTTTCGGGGCCTGTGTTTGAAGAGGCCATTGAGCGGGCTGTCAGCAATGCACAGGAATATACGACCGATGAAGGCGTCGTGCTCCTGTATAACAATACTTCCAACACGCTTTGGAACGATCCGTCGGAAGGGAAGATCCGTTTCCAGACTTTCTTCTGGGGCGTAACGCCGGAACTCACGCATCTGATGCCGGTGTATCTCGGTAGTAGCGTCGACACGCTGACGGTCGGCTACAAGTATGTGACGGCGTCCGACAAGGTTCAGATTACGGGCGCTTCATGGGCCGTGGACATCATCTCGGTCCATTATAACGGGGTGGATGTGCTGCTTAATAACACCACTGGGAAGGTTTTCATTGAAAAACCTTCCCAGGGCGGAACAATCGTGCACGTAGGGTCTATTTAACCTCCACCACGGCGTTCATGCCGACCGTGATGGCTTCTTCGTTCATCGGAATGAGGTTGTGACGGCGTGGCGGCAGTGATTTCTTGAGTCCCTTCAGGACATTTTCCATCGTAACCACCGGTTTCATCTTGAGGTAAGCTCCCAGGACCACCATGTTGTAGGCCTTGGCGTTGCCCAGTTTCGCGGCTTCTTCCACAGCGTCGATGCGGCAGATCTTGATGTCTTTCCGCACGGGATGGCGGGTGATGCCGTTGGTGTCGTAGATGAGCAGTCCGCCGGGTTTCACCTTCTCTTCAAACTTGTCCATCGACTGCTGGTTGAGGATGACGGCCGTGTCGAATTTGCTGAGCACGGGAGAGCTGATCTTCTTGTCGCTCAGCACGACGCTCACGTTGCACGTGCCGCCGCGCATCTCCGGGCCGTAGGAAGGGAGCCAGGATACTTCCTGGTCCTGCATGATGCCGCCGTAGGCGAGGATCTTGCCCATCGAGAGGACGCCCTGTCCTCCGAATCCGGCTATGATGATTTCTTCTTTCATGGTGTTTCGCGTTTTTATCTGTCTTTCATGTCGCCGAGCGGATAGAACGGGAACATGTTCTCTTCCATCCATTTGTTGGCTTCCACCGGCGGAATCTTCCAGCCGGAGTTGCAGGTGCTCACCACCTCGACGAACGAGGTGCCCTTTTTCATCATCGAGTTTTCGAACGCCTTGCGGATAGCAGCCTTGGTCTTGCGCACGGCGGCTGGGTTCTGGACACTCTGGCGGGTGACGTAGCAGGTGCCTTCGAGCTGGGCGAGGAGCTCCGTGATCTTGAGGGGATAGCCGTTCAACTCAGCCTTGCGGCCGTACGGCGTGGTGGCCGTGACCTGGCCCAGCAGGGTGGTCGGGGCCATCTGGCCGCCGGTCATGCCGTAGATGGCGTTGTTGATGAAGATGATCACGATGTTCTCGCCACGGTTGCAGGCGTGCATCGTTTCAGCGGTGCCGATGGAGGCGAGGTCGCCGTCACCTTGGTACGTGAACACGTACTTGTCGGGGTTCAGGCGCTTGATGGCCGTGGCCAGGGCCGGTGCGCGGCCGTGGGCGGCTTCCTGCCAGTCGATGTCGAGGTAGTTGTAGGCGAACACGGAGCAGCCCACCGGGCTTACACCGATCGTCTTGTCCTGGATATCCATCTCCTCGATGACCTGGGCCACCAATTTGTGGACCACGCCGTGCGAGCAACCAGGACAGTAGTGCATGATGTTGTCGGTCAAAACCGACGATTTGCCGTAAACCTTGTTTTCGGGCTTGATGATGTCGTTGATGTCCATGGTTCCTGGTTATTTGATGAATTTGAGGAATGCTTCGTAGATTTCGTCGGGGGTGGGGACCACGCCGCCCTGGCGTCCGTAAAAGCCCACGGGCACGCGTCCGGCCGCCACGAGGCGGACGTCTTCGACCATCTGGCCGGCGTTGAGCTCGACCGACATGATGCTCTTGAGCTGCGGCACGAGGGCGTCGATCTGTTTCTTCGGGAACGGGAAGAGGGTGATGGGGCGCAGCAGGCCGAGTTTGATGCCGTTCTCGCGGGCCATGTCGACCACATTTTCGCAGATGCGCGACATGCAGCCGAAGGCCACGATCAGGTGCTCGGCGTCTTCCGTCTTGTAGGTGCTGTAGCGGACTTCCTTCTCTTCGATTTCCGCGTATTTCTTCTGGAGCTTGATGTTGAAGTTCTCCATCACCACCGGGTCGAGGGCGAGCGAGGTGATGACGTTGCGCTCGCGGGTCTTGGGCTTGCCGAGGGTGGCCCAGCTGTCGCAGAGGGCACGCACCTCTTCGGCGGTGCGGCGCGGCTTCGACGGGCGGAACTCCACTTTTTCCATCATCTGGCCGATAACGCCGTCGGCGAGAATCATGGCCGGGTTGCGGTATTTGAACGCGAGTTCAAAGGCGTCGTCCACGAAGTCGTACATATCCTGCACGGAGGCCGGCGCCAGCACGATGAGGCGGTAGTCGCCGTGGCCGCCGCCCTTGGTGGCCTGGAAATAGTCGCCCTGACTGGGCTGGATGGTACCGAGGCCCGGGCCACCGCGCATGACGTTGACCACAAGGCACGGGAGTTCGCTGCCGGCGAGGTAGGTGAGGCCCTCGCACATCAGGCTGATGCCCGGGCTGCTGGAAGAGGTCATGACCTTCTTGCCGCAGCCTGCGCCGCCGTAGACCATGTTGATGGAGGCTGTTTCGCTTTCCGCCTGGAGGACGACCATGCCGGTGGTCTCCCACGGTTTCTCCTTCATCAGGGTCTCCATCACTTCTGATTGCGGAGTGATCGGGTAACCGAAATAGCCGTCCGCACCGCAGTTGATGGCTGCGTAGGCGATGGCTTCGTTACCCTTCATCAATACTTTGTCTGCCATATTGTCGAAATTTTAGATTTTTACCCGGTAAACGGTGATTACGGAGTCGGGGCATACGGTGGCGCAGCTGGCGCAGCCGGTGCACTTGTCCGGTTCGACCATGTGTAAGAAATTGTAGCCCTTGCTGTTGACCTCGTGGGAGAGGGCAATCACACCGAAGGGACAGTTGACCACGCAGACGCTGCAACCCTTGCATTTCTCCGTGTCAACGACGATCGTTCCTTTTACTGCCATAGTGTTTTGATTATAATATTTATGAATTTTCGTGAATTCTTCTTGCAAATATAATAAAAACTCTGATAATTGTCAATAATTGTAATCCGCAGTCATGCCCGGCTTGACCGGGCATCTTTCCTCCACAATTGCCAGCTGTTGAACAGATTCTGCCAGATGGAATACAGCGCCGGGAACACCGATGCCAGCGGCAGCAGGTAGGTGTTGGCGATCCAGATGCCCATCGCGCTGTTCTTCTGTCCCAGCAACTGCCCGCCCGCCATCCGGTCGCCGTACTTGCCGCCCAGCCATTTGCCAACGGCAAACTGAACCGCGCAGTAGAAGACCGAAGCGCCGCCCATCACCAGGATGCTGCTCATTTCCTCTTTTCCGTGAAGGAACATGAAGTCGATGGTCTGGCCCAGGGTGATGGTCAGGGCACAGGCCCAGAGGTAGAACGACAGGCCCTTGTAGCGGTACAGGAAGGCGTTGGCGCGAGGTGCAAGCTTCTGCATGCCCCATGCTACGAAGAACGGCAGGGCGATGGTCGGGGCCACGCGGCGGAAGATGAGCCACACCGACTGGAGAAAAGGCATCTCCTGCAGCGTGCCGATGAATGAAAAGTAAACCGGTGCGACGATGGCCACCATCAGGTTGCCCACGATGGTATAGGTGGTCACGGTCTCGCGGTTGGCGCCCAGCATGGTGGCGATGACCACCGAGGCGGCTGCCACGGGGCACAGCACGCCCACCAGCACGCCCTGAGCTACGATCTCGCTGGCACCGAACGCCTTGAACAGGAAGTAGCTGCCCAGACTCACCACGATCTGGAAGAGCATCAGCCACACGTCGAGCATAGTGACTTTCAGTTTCTTCATATCCACCGCCACGTAGTTGAGCAGCAGGATGGAGAAGATGAGGTAGGGAGTCAGCTCGCGCACCTGCACCAGATACCGGTGGAACAGGAGTCCCAGGACGATGGCGACGGGGAGGACGAGGCTGCGGAAGCGGTGCATCGGCAGGGTGGGTTAGAGGATGAGGTCGTCGACCACGATTTTTGGCACGTAGTGGATGCCGTCCTGGCGGTAATACTTCAGGGGTTCGCCGGCGTGGACCGGAACAGGTTCGATGTGCTCGGCGGGCTTGCCGATGGCCAGCACCAGCACGGGTTCACAGGGCAGGGCGAAGGCTTCGGTGAGCGCGGCTTTGTTGAAGGCGCCGATGCAGATGCCGCCCAGGCCTATTTCGGTGGCTTTGAGGAGCATGCTCTGCGCGGCGATGCCCACGTCCATGTTGACCCATTTGTCGGGTTTCACGGTGCTGCAGATCACGATGAAGGCTTCGGGTTCGGTGCCTGGGAAGGGAAGATGGAGTTCGGGCAGGGCGCCGCCGAGTTTGTAGAGGCTCTGCATACGGTCGGAGCCGGCGTCTTTGGTCAGGAGTTTGAAGCGGAGGACCTGCTGGTTGCGGCCGGAGGGCACCCTGGTGCAGACTTCGACGATGCGGCGCAGCTGGGCCTGGGTAACGACGCAACGCTGGTCGTAGCCGCGGTAGCTGCGGTTTTTCCGCAGGAGGGTGCTGAGCGAGGGCGTCGGCTTTTTGGCCGCGGGCCTGTTGCGGAGTTCTTCGAACTTGTTTTCGAGATAGTTGTCAGCCATGATATATTTTGGAAGTTATCCGGAATACAATTCTTCCTCTCACCTTCGCCGGCTTTGCCGGCTCGTCCC
>LUZC01000024.1 GCA_001603505.1 Bacteroidales bacterium Bact_11
GACACCGACCGCGCCGCGGGCTGCATCCGCGACGTGGCGCACGCCTATACGCGCGACGGCGGCCTCGCCGTCCTCTTCGGCAACATCGCCCAGGACGGCTGCATCGTCAAGACGGCCGGCGTGGACGAGAGCATCTTCCATTTCGAGGGCCCGGCCCGCGTGTTCGACTCCCAGGAGGCGGCCTGCGAGGGCATCCTCGGCGGCAAGGTAGGCAGCGGCGACGTCGTCGTCATCACCTACGAAGGCCCGAAGGGCGGTCCCGGCATGCAGGAAATGCTTTATCCGACTTCGTACATCAAATCGATGCATCTGGGCAAGGCCTGCGCCTTGCTGACGGACGGCCGCTTCAGCGGCGGCACTTCCGGCCTGAGCATCGGCCATATTTCCCCCGAAGCGGCTTCCGGCGGCAACATCGCGCTGGTCCGCGACGGAGACATCATCACGATCGACATCCCTTCCCGCAGCATCAGCGTGGCCCTGTCCAACGAGGAACTCGCCGCCCGCCGCCGCGAAGAGGAGGCCCGGGGCCGCAAGGCCTTCACGCCTCCCTTCCGCCAGCGCACGGTGTCCAAGAGCCTCAAGGCCTACGCCGCGATGGTGAGCAGTGCAGACAAGGGTGCCATCAGAATTATTGAAGATTAGCTTATGGGGCAGCGTCTGACAGGAGCGGAAATCCTTTTGGAATCCCTCATCGCCGAAGGCGTGGATACGGTTTTCGGCTATCCGGGCGGATCGATCATCACCGTCTACGACAAGTTGTATGATTATTCCGACCGGCTCAAACACATTCTGGTCCGCCACGAGCAGGGCGCGATCCACGCCGCGCAGGGCTATGCCCGTGCGACGGGGAAGCCCGGCGTGGTGATCGTGACCTCGGGTCCGGGTGCCACCAACGTCATCACCGGCGTGGCCGACGCGATGGTGGACTCCACGCCCGTGATCGTGATCGCCGGCCAGGTGGGCAACGCCTCTCTGGGCACCGACGCCTTCCAGGAGACCGACGTGGTCGGCATGACCGGCCCGATCGACAAGTGGACCTGCCAGATCCGCAAGCCCGAGGAAGTGGCCCCTGCGGTGGCCAAGGCCTTCCACATCGCCTCCACGGGCCGTCCGGGCCCGGTCGTGCTCGACTTCACGCGCGACGCGCAGGTCGGTGTGGGCTGGTATGAATACGAGAAATGCACGCACATCCGCAGCTACGCCCTGCCGGCGCCCGCCGACGAGGCGGCGCTCGACGCGGCCGCGCAGCTGATCGACGAGGCGGAGCGCCCGTTCGTGGTCTTCGGCCAGGGCGTGGTGATCTCCGGCGCCGAGGAGCAGCTCAAGGCCTTCCTGAAGAAGGGCGGCATCCCCGCCGCATCCACGATGCTGGGCCTGAGCGCCCTGCCGTCTGATTTCCCTTACTATGTCGGCATGGCCGGCATGCACGGCAACATAGCCTCCAACCTGATGACGCAGCAGTGCGACGTGCTCATCGCCATCGGCATGCGGTTCAGCGACCGCGTGACCGGCGTCCCTTCCCATTATGCGCCCAAGGCGAAGGTGATCCACATCGACGTGGACCGCACGGAGATCGGCAAGATCATCCCCGCCGAGGTGGGTATCCTGGGCGACGCCGCCGAGGTGCTGGAGCGCCTGACCGCCAAGATCAAGTTCTCCTTCCACGACGAGTGGGCTGCGCTCGCGCGCCGCTACGACCGCGTTGAGACGGAGAAGGTCGCCGCGCCCGAGACTGAGCCGAAGGAAGGCCCGATCAACATGGGCGAGGTGGTGTCCCGCGTGGCGGAGATTTCCGGCCGCAAGGCCATCATCGTCACCGACGTGGGCCAGAACCAGCTGATGGGCGCGCGCTATTCGCGCTTCGCGCAGACGCGCAGCTTCATCTCTTCCGGCGGCCTCGGCACGATGGGCTTCGGCCTCCCGGCCGCGATCGGCGCCAAGATGGGCGCGCCGGACCGCGAGGTCGTCCTGTTCGTGGGCGACGGCGGCATCCAGATGACGCTCCAGGAGCTGGGCACGATCATGCAGGAGGGGACGGCCGTCAAGGTGGTCCTGCTCAACAACAACTGGCTCGGCAACGTCCGCCAGTGGCAGGAGCTCTTCTACGGCGAGCGCTACTCCCAGACGCGCCTGCTCAACCCCGACTACGCGCTGATCGCGCAGGCCTACGGCGTCCGCTACCGCTGCGTGGAGCAGCGCGCGGAGCTGGAGGACGCCGTGCGCGAGATGCTTGAGAGCAAAGAGGCCTACATCCTCGACGCACACGTGTGCGAGAAGGGCATGGTCTACCCGATGGTCCCCGGCGGACGCCGGCTGGACGAGATCCTGTTGAACAAAGATGAATGGTATCGCGATGGAGAATAGCAGCATGTATATCATCTCGGTGTACTCCGAGAACCAGGTGGGTCTGTTGAGTTCGATCTCCAACATCTTCACCCGCCGCGGCATCAACATCGAGAGCCTGACGGTGTTCCCGTCGGAGTTCCCGGGCATCCACCACTTCACTTTCCGCGCCATCACCACCGAGCGCGCCGCGCAGCAGGTGGTCGGCTTCATCGAGAAGAAGGTGGAGGTGGTCCGCGCGTTCTGCTTCCCCGACAACGCGACGAGCGCCGCGGAACACGGGGTCATGGAAGAATATCTGAAAAATAGAAACCA
>LUZC01000025.1 GCA_001603505.1 Bacteroidales bacterium Bact_11
CTTTTCGGCTGCGGGGGCATCATCCTGGAAACGTTTCTCTACGGTGATGCCTTGCGAGGTTGCAGTAACCCGTGTTTCTTCGCCCTGCGACTGCCAGTCCAGCGCCACGTCCAGTATCCGCCGGGGCATGTTTTTCTCCAGTTCCCGCTCAAAGTGGATGTCGAAATTACGGTATATATGCATCCCCGCCTCCAGTCCGGCGGTATCACGCAATTGTACGCGGTTTGCCCGGGCTACTTCTACCCGGCGCCCTGTCACTTCAAAGTTCTTCCCCACAAATGAGAGTCCGTCGCCGTTGGCCAGCGGCTTGTCGCTTTTAACCACAATCTCCCTGCCGTGTACGGCTACAATCTCGCCGATCCATTCGCCGAGCGCCTTGGCCGCATCTTCGCTGGAGAGGTGCTGCGTGCGTCCGTCAAGGAAGGCGGTGGTCCAGCCGCGGTTGAATGTCCGGTCGGGATCGGCGGTGAATCCACCCTCCAGCCGGCCAGCGGAGGCCTGGCGGTAGAGAGGCCCGGACGAGGCGATGAAATCGTCGAGGACGCTGCGGTAATGCCGCACGATGTTCTTTACGTACGAGGCATTCTTGAGCCGTCCCTCGATCTTGAACGATGAGATGCCTGCTTCTGCCAGCGCGCCGATATGGCTGTCCATGCGCAGATCCTTGGGAGAGAGCAGCGGACGGTCGCGTACAATCACCCGCCCGTCGGCGTCTACCAGGTCGTAACGGGAACGGCAGGCTTGTGCGCAGACGCCGCGATTGGCGCTTCGTCCTGTCAGCTGCTGGCTCAGGTAGCATTGACCGCTATAGCCCACGCAAAGGGCTCCATGGACGAAGAACTCCAGATCGCACCGCACGGCTTCGCGGATAGCGCGCACCTGCTCAAGCGTGAGCTGCCGTTCCAGCACCAGCCGGGAAAAGCCGAGTCCCTCCAGTTCCCGGGCGCGCTCCGGCGTGCGGATGGCCGTCTGGGTGGAGGCGTGCAGTTCTACGGGCGGGAGGTTCCATTCCAGCAATTGCAGGTCCTGGATGAGGAAGGCGTCAACGCCGGCTTCATACAGTGCCTGCATCAGTTGTTCGGCTTCCCGCTTCTCCGCATCCTGCAATAGGGTATTGACGGTTGCATGGACTTTCGCTCCGTAGCGGTGTGCATAGCGGCAGAGCCGGGCGATCTCTTCGACCGGATTGCCCGCAGCGGCACGCGCTCCGAAAGCGGGGCCTGCGATATAAACGGCATCGGCACCACAGTCGATCGCTGCGATGCCGATTTCCGCTGTTCTCGCAGGAGCGAGAAGCTCGAGGCCTATTTGCATTTGAGCTGGGTGATCTGGTAGCGGGCGCCTTCGCCGTACTTGGCATCTTGGGCGATTTTCTGGAAATAGCCGCAGGCCTTGTCGTTCTCACCCGTGGCGATCAGCGCCGTACCGAGGTTGTACACGATACCGGGCTCCTTGGTGATGGCGTCGGGCGTCATCGCCAGGTAAGCCTCGAATGCTTCGGCGGCCACCTTGTTCTGTTTGAGCTGCAGGGCGCTCAGGCCGATAATCTTCTGGGCGTTGGCGTTGTCGACATACTGCGTGGACTTCTGGGCATTTTCGAGGGCGCCCTTGTTGTCCTTCGCTTTCTGGCAGGCAACGGCCTTCTTCACATAGGTGTTGGACAGCTGCTTGGCAGCGGCTTCTTCCTGTCCGTTCTCGGAGGCCAGCTCAAATGCCTTGATGGCATCGTCGGTCTTGCCGAGGGCGGCGAGGGCCTGTCCTTTGAGGAGGTGTGCCTGACCGTTGGTGGGATCGGCGTCGATTACTTTCTGGTAGCCGTCTACGGCACCGGCGAAGTCTTTTGCCTTCAGGGCCTGGTTGGCTTCGGCCATCAGGATTTGCGGAATCAGGGTCTTGGCCTCTTCCGCTACGTCGGTGTCGCCAAAGGCCTCGCCCTTTTCGATGGCTTTGCCAAACTGGGCCACTGCGTCGTCATACTTCATTTCCTTGACGTATTCCTTGCCTAGGGAGATATAAAGTTTCGGGATGATGCCCTTGCACTGGGAAACAATCTCTGCGCCTTCGTCACCGAGCGTTCCTGCCATTTCCAGGGCTTGCTCGAACAGGGTGATGGCTTCTGCCTTGTTGTTGTCGATAGCGGCAGCGGCATTGTTGTACAGTTCGGTTGCCTTTTCCAAATCCTGTGCACAGGCGATGCCCAGCGAACAAAGGGCAATGAAGAGCGTTGCAAAAATCTTTTTCATCGTTTATGCGTTTTTGTTTTTGTTCAAGAAAAGTGTCCTTGCATAAAGGCTGCCAAAATTATCAACTATTGTTTAATTTTGCAAAACTTTTTGTCATGAAGGTGCCTTCCATTGTCCAAATCGGGGATATTCTGGTGTCATCCGAAATCCTTACGCAATACTTCTGCTGCGATTATGACGTGTGCCGTGGGGCTTGCTGTATCATCGGTGACAGCGGAGCTCCGCTGCGGGATGACGAGCCGGAAATCCTGGAACGGAACTACCCCCGATACGAAGCCTGGATGTCGGTGGAAGGACGCCAGAAGGTGGCCGAGAGCGGCTTTTTCGAGATCGATGCCGATGGCGACCTGGTGACGCCGCTGCTCCATGGCAGCGAAGAGTGTGCCTACACCCGGTTCGAGGGAGAAGGCTGTTTTTGTGCCAT
Source organism: Bacteroidales bacterium Bact_11 (assembly GCA_001603505.1). Taxonomy (GTDB): domain Bacteria; phylum Bacteroidota; class Bacteroidia; order Bacteroidales; family UBA932; genus Cacconaster. The sequence continues at coordinate 2,668 of LUZC01000025.1, forward strand.
CGAGCGGGCGTATTGCGCCGGGCGCTGCCCCTTCGTCAAGCCCATATCCTGCCGGCTCTATCCCATCCGGGCCTCCGTGCTCCGCAACGGCCTTACCGCCCTCAACCTCCACCGATGGGAAATCTGCAAATGTGCTTTCGAAAAAGGACGAAAAGAAGGGGTCTCCGTGGTTGAATTCCTGCGGAAACCCCTCATCGATGCCTACGGCGAAACGTTCTATTCGGAACTCTCCGCTGTGTCGAGGATCATCTGTGCTGATTCCAGATCATAATCGTGAACCATCAGCTGGATGCCATGGCGACCCATCTGGACGCCCGGGTAGGAGCTGTTGAGGTTCATGACCACCGATTCGATGCCTTCGCTCGCCAGGCGGCCCTTTGCAATCTCGGCCTCGTATTCGTTGTAGAATTCGGCGACAATTTTCAATGCGCTCATAACGGTTCCTCCTTTTTTATTCTTCATTCTTCTTCGCGGGCGGCTTGCCGCACGCGGTAGTTGATCAGGCTGATGATACGGAGCAGGTCTTTGCGGTAGCCCTCAACGGTAGCGGCATCGCCCTCGAAGTCGAAGGTGATGCGGTCCTCATACATCCGAGTGAGGCGGGCATAGCCACTTTTCCTGATATAGGTGACCTTCCCGGGCGCTTCGGTTTCACGCACATAGTCGAGATTATTCATCACTTCGTCAACCAGTTCGGCATGTTTTGTGAAGCCTCCGTCAAGGAGCAGGTCTTTCTTGTAGAAGCTGAGTTTCGGATAGATGGCCGCTACTGCTACGAAAAAGAGGGCGATCTTCGGAAGCGAGCCTTCCTTGAAGAGGCCCGAGAACGGGATGCCGGCCATCTTCTGGGCGGAGAACAGATAAACGATACCGACGATCAGAAAGAAGATGATGGCAAAATAAATCAGGTATTTAAGTGCGCGGACCAGGTATCTCATGGCATGGATTGTTAATCTTTACAAATTTAACTATTTTTGCAGAACTAATCGAAAAAAAAGTAAAGTTATGGAAGAACTTGATGAAGAGATGATCCAGTTTGAAAAGGATCACCCCAGCAAAAAAAGCAGCGGCGGAAATGGCGGCGGGAGCAGCTCCCTGCGTACCCTGGCCATTATCCTGGGCGCAGTCGCCGTAGCTCTACTGATAGCCCTCGGCGTGATGCTCTTCCAGAAGAGCGCATTGGTGAAAGACCTGAACATCGACAAGCAGAACCTCACCAACGAATTGATCGCACTGCAGGGCGACTACGACGCTTTGAGCACCACGAATGCGGCCATCAACGACTCCCTCAACGTGGAAAAGGAGAAAGTTGGACAGCTTATTGAACGTCTGCAGAAGACGGAAGCGACCAACCGCGCCAAGATCCGCGAATACGAGAAGGAACTCGGTACCTTGCGTTCCATCATGAAGGGATACATCAAACAGATCGATTCGCTAAACACTTTGAACATTTCGCTCCGCAACGAGGCCTCCGAGGCCCGTCGCGAGGCCCAGGAAAGCAAGCGCAGGTATGAAGACCTGCAGACGACCACCGACGAACTTTCCAAGAAGGCGTCGGCGGGTGCCGTGGTCAAGGGGCGTGGTTTCAATCTGGTGGCCATCAACGAGTCGAACAAGGTGACCGACCGCAGCAGCCGGGCCCGCAAGCTGCGTGCTTGCCTGAGCCTGATCGAAAATTCCATCGCGGAACGTGGCTGGCGCAATGTGTACATCCGTGTCAAGGGTCCCGATGACATCCTGATGACCGACGACAGTGGCAAGGTGTTCACCTGCAATGGTGAACAGATGATTTACTCGGCTTCGCGCGAGGTGGACTACCAGGGCGAGGAAGTCGAAATCTGCATCTACTTCGCTGCCTCCCAGGGCTTTGAGAAGGGCAAGTACACGGTCGACATTTACACCGATGAGACAAGGCTCGGTTCTGCCGAGATGATCTTGAAGTAAGGCCGGGCCATGGCGGGCCTCTACGTCCATTTTCCGTTCTGCGCTTCGAAATGCATCTATTGCGATTTCTATTCGCGGGTCAGGAAGGACTGGACGCCCTATGTGGAGGCACTCCTGAAGGAGTTGTCCGACCGTAAGGAATTCTTGAAAGGCGTTCCTCCTGCGACGCTCTACTTCGGCGGAGGGACGCCTTCCTTGTTGCCGGTCCCGGCACTTTCGCGCGTGGCCGATGCCGTTCGTGAAACCTTCGGGCTATCGTCATGCCCGGCTCCGAACGGGCATCTCCCCGAAGAGTTCACGGTGGAGGTCAATCCCGACGATGTGACGCTTGAAAAGGCGACGGCCTTGCGCGCGATGGGCGTCAGTCGCATCAGTATGGGCGTGCAGTCGTTCCATGACGGCCATCTGCGCTGGATGAACCGGCGCCACTCGGCGGCACAGGCTATTGCCGCTTTCGAAACGCTGCGCCGCAGCGGTTTTGAAAATGTGTCGATCGACCTGATTTTTGGTTTCACGGGTCTCTCGCTCCCCGATTGGGAGGCAGACATCACCCAGGCGCTGGCACTGCACCCCGAGCACATCTCCTGCTACCAGATGATGGGGCGGCACGCCGATCCCGATCAGGAGCATTGCTATCGTCAGTACGTTCTGATGCAGGAACGGCTCGAAGCAGCCGGCTACCTGCAGTACGAGATTTCCAATTTTGCCCTCCCGGGCCGGATGTCGCGCCACAACAGCGCCTACTGGGCCCGCGCGCCCTATCTGGGCATCGGCGCAGCCGCCCATTCTTTCGACGGCAACCGCCTGCGCTGCTGGAACCTGGCCGATATCGACCGCTACCTGTCGGATCGTCCCGGCAGCAGCGAAACGCTCTCCGATCGGGAAGTTTTTGAAGAAAAGGTGATGCTGGCCCTTCGCACGGTTCGCGGACTAAAACTCGGTGACCTACTGCCCGAAGAACGACGTTTGCTCGACAAAAAAGCCCTGGAGGAACTCTCCAGGGCCGGTAAACTTGTCTGTGACGGCGCCTCCATCCGCATCCCGAAAGAAGAACTGTTCGTTTCGGACGGAATCGTGGCCCGCCTGTTTCCTTAGCAGCAGCCGTTGGCCTTGCAGAAGGCGAAAATAGCCACGACGGCGAAGCCCAGCATCAGCAGGGTGACGTAGATGATGGCAATCCATTTCCAGCGCTTGAACCAGATCTGGTTGTTCCAGCCCAGCGTCTGGAGCGCGCTCCAGAAACCATGCGTGAGGTGGAACCACAGAGCGGCAAACCAAATCAGGTAGAGGACAAGCACCCACCACTGGCCGAAGGTGGCGCTCATCAGCTGATAAGGGTCAGCTTCCACGCCGCCGAGCCAGTTCTGCAACTGCATTTTGGCCCAGAAGTTAACCAGGTGCAGGCCGAGACCGCAGAGGACGATCAGACCCAGGACAAACATATTGCGGGCCGACCAGGAGTCGGTCTTGGCCTTGTTCGAAATGGCATAGCGCTGCTCACCGCGCGCTGCACGGTTGCCGATCGTCAGGATGAAGGCATAGGCGATGTGGATGATGAAGAAGGCCGCGAGAACGGGCACCACGACATTGACCCAGCCCATGGAGAGAATCTCGCAGATGGTCTTGTAAACCACTTGGTCGGGGTCGAACACGTAGGTGAGGTTCATCACCATGTGGAAGGTGAGGAAGAGGATGAGGCAGAGGCCGGTGACACTCATGATCAGCTTCTTGCCGATGGATGACTTGAATATGTTTGCCATAGTTTGCTTTTGTTTATATTCACTTAATTATGCAAAGATAATCCGAAACTTGATAAAATCATAATAAATGGCTACTTTTGTTTTATGAAATACAATCGAATCCTCCTCAAATTGAGCGGTGAGGCCATCGGCGGCCCGGATGGCGTCGGCCTCGACGAAAATGTGATGGCAACGTACGCCAGCCAGATCGCGGCGATCGTCGCGCGCGGAGCCCAGGTGGTAATCGTCATCGGTGGCGGCAACATCTTCCGCGGCCTCAGCGGCACGCAGCGTGGCTTCGACCGTGTACGCGGCGACCAGATGGGCATGCTGGCAACGGTCATCAACAGCATCGGCCTGTCGCTTTCCCTTCGCAACGCGGGCCTGAAGGCCGAGGTCTTTACCTCCACACCCATGCGTCCGATGGCGAAGTATTATATGCGCGACGAAGTCGACGCTTATCTTCAGGAGGGTGGTGTGGCCCTGATTGCCGGCGGAACCGGCAATCCTTTTTTCACGACCGACTCCGCTGCCGCGCTGCGTGCCTGCGAACTTCGCTGCGACGCGCTGCTGAAAGGCACGAAAGTTGACGGCGTGTACGACGCCGATCCCGTGAAGCATCCCGAAGCCCGTCGCTACGACGCCCTGACCTTCGACAAGGCAATCGCCGACAACCTCAAGGTGATGGACCAGACGGCCTTTACCCTGTGCAAGGAAAACGATATGCCGATCGTTGTGTTCAATATGAATGACGAGGGCATGCTGGAAAAGGTGGTCGACGGCACCGGGCGCTGCACCGTATTGAGCAACAAATAAAGAGTAACCGATATGATTGACAAAGCTAAAGCCGTGATCGACGCTGTGAAGGAGAAAATGCAGAGCGCCGTCACCTATCTCGATGAAGACCTCAAGACCTACCGTGCCGGCAAGGCCAACCCCGCCGTTTTCAACAATGTGCAGGTCAGTTATTATGGCACGATGACGCCGATTCCGCAGGTGGCCAGCATCAGCACGCCCGATGCCAAGACCATGCTCATCCAGCCCTGGGACCGCAATCTGCTGCGCCCCGTGGAGAAGGCCATCATGGATGCCAATCTCGGTTTCACGCCGCAGAACAACGGCGAGGTCATCCGCATCAATATTCCGGCCATCACCGAAGAGCGCCGCAAGGAGCTGGTGAAGAAGTCGCGCACCGCGGGCGAGAACGCCAAAGTGGGTGTGCGCAATGCCCGTCGCGATGCCATCGAGACACTCAAGAAGTTGCAGAAGGAAGGCCTTCCCGAAGACACCGAGAAAGATTTCGAAGACGAAGTCCAGAAACTGACCGACACCTTCTCCAAGAAGGTCGATGAGATCCTCTCCGCTAAAGAGAGGGAGATCATGACGGTCTAGCTAACGCCGCAAATACCGCAGAAACTCCTCCGACATGCGGAGGAAACCCAGGTCTGTCTGGTGACAGCCGTCCACGGCGCCTTCCCCGTCGGGGTCGGTGAGGTTGTCGGCCGGGATGTAGCGGAAGTTGTCGTATCCCGCCGCCCGCAGTTTTTCATAAATCTCGCGCCAATAGGCGTTCTTTTCCGCAATCTGGTCGTGGACCGGCTTGTTGACCAGCGCATGGGAGAACCAGATGTGCTCCACCAGGTAGATGGGCGCGTCGGGCCGCTTTTTCGCCAGATAGGTCAGGAAATACCAGGCGCTGTCCTGCATCACCTTCAGCGTACAGTTTTCCAGGCAGTCGATCACGTACTGGTCGGCATCCACGCGCGCTACGATTTCGGCCAGGGCCTTGTCCATTCGCGCATTGCCGCTGAAGCCCAGGTTGATGCACTCCTTCTGGAGTGCCCGGCTGATGATGGAGGTATACACCATGCCGGGACGGGAGGCGCATCCGCCCTGGGTGATGCTCGTACCGTAGAACACGATGGGTCTCTCCCTGCCCTTGGTCAGCACTTCGCGATGGGGCATGCCCACACAGGCGTCTTTCGTCACGCCGATTTCTACCTTCGTCACGCCGTCGTAAAGCGGCAGATAGGCCATGTAGTCGTGGTCGTGCCCGTCCATCCCGCTGACCAGGATTTGCGTTTTGGTGGTGTCCTTGCCGTTGGGGATGGCCGTTCCGACGAATTGCCAATGCTCGTTCTCGTCGAGCTGATAGAGGTCGATACCCCGTATGCCTGTGCCGGCCATGTGGTGCATGATGAAGTAGTTGAGCAGCGTCCATCGGATGCCGATGGTGGGGCTGTCGCTCGAGAAACGGATGGCCAGGCCCGCCGAGTTGAGGCCCAGGTCCCATACCGCCTTGCGCGTAGCGGGCTTCATGTCGGCCGGCAGGCGGGAGTAGTCCAATTCCGTGTTATCAAAGCCCTGGTTGATGAGCATCAGGTTCCGGGCGTCGACATATTTGAGTTCCGATGCCTTCTGGGCAAATCCCGAGGCCGGCAGGAGCAAAGCCAGTACCGGCATGATCAGCAGTAAATGTTTCATGCTATGAGTCTCCATTCGATTTCGATTCCTTTGCGCTCCATGCCGCGGAACCAGGTCATCTGCCGTTTGGCGAACTGGTGGATGGCAGTCTGCAGCCGCTGCACCATCTCGTCGTAGGTGAGGGCACCGGTAAGGTAGAGCGTCACGAATTTATATTCCAGGCCGTAGTAAAGCAGGGCCTCGGGCGTCAGGCCGCCGTCGAGCAGCCCCTGCACTTCCTCCACCAGGCCTTCCTCGAGCCGGGCGCGGAGCCGGCGGTCGATGCGGGCATTGCGCTGGTCGCGCGACACGCTGATGCCGATGTATTTGGTGTGCTTGGGCAGGAACTGCGACCGGGTCACGGGATGCGATTCCTCCCAGATGGCGATCTCAAGGGCGCGGATGAGCCGTTGCCGGGTGTCGTAGTCGGTGGTGTTGTGCGGGGTGCGGAGCGCTTCATACCGGGCTATCAGCGCCTCGGTGGGTAGTTTTTCCAGTTCGGCACGCAACGCCGGGTCAGGCGGCACATCCGGCAGGTGGTAGCCGCAGGTGGCCGCTTCAATATAGAGGCCGCTGCCGCCGCAGAGGATGGGAACGCGCCCCCGCTCCACGATGCCGTGGTAGGCCTGCTCGAAGTCGTGCTGGTACTGGAAAATGTTGTATTGGGTGCCGGCATCCACGATGTCGATCAGGTGGTAGGGGATCTCGCCGTATTCGGCCAGGTCCTTGCCCGTGCCGATGTCCATTCCGCGGTATACCTGCCGCGAGTCGCCGGAAAGGATCTCCCCGCCGAGCTGGCGGGCCAACTGCACGGCGTAGCGGGTCTTGCCGCTGGCCGTCGGTCCGAGGACGCAGATCAGGTCGTAATCCTCGTACATCAGTCGTCGCTGTCGCCTTCGAGGTCGGGCAACTGGATTTCCTTGAAGCGCTTGGCGCGGCGCTGCCAGCGTTCGCGCGCGAGCTGCTGCATGTCGGTCACCTCGTCGTTCTCGTCGATGATCTCCAGGCCGAGAATGGTTTCGATGATGTCTTCGAGCGTGAGGATGCCCTGGAAGCAGCCGTATTCGTCGATGATCAGGCCGATCTGCTCCTTCTTGGCCAGGAGCGTGTCCCAGATGTCGGCCACGGACTGTTCTTCGTTGAAGAAGGTCACGTCGCGCTTGATCTCGCTCAGGCGCATGTCGAACTTATCTTCCGCCAGGTATTCGAGGGCTTCGCTGCGGAGAATGTAGCCCGTGATGTATTCGGGGCTTTCGCTATAGACCGGGATGCGGGAATAGTGCTCAAAGTCCTTGTCTTTGTAGAAGTTCTTGAGTGTCATGTTCTCCGAGGCGGTCTGCGCCACCACGCGGGGCGTCATCACGTCGTAGGCTTTTACCCCGTCGAGCTTGATGACATTTTGAATAATGCGGTTCTCGTCTTCGTCGATCACGCCCTCCTCTTCGCCCACGTTGGCCATGGCCGACACTTCTTCGCGGCTGACCGACGCCTCGTCATCGTCTTTCTGGAAGATGCGGGTGATCAGTTCGATGAGGATGACCACCGGGTACATGAGCACGATGAGCCCGCGAAGGGTGCGGGTGGTGAAGCCCATGAGCTTGCGGTAGTAGGAGGTGCCGATGGTCTTTGGGATGATCTCTGCGAAGATCAGGATCAGCAGCGTGGTCAGCGCCGAGATCCAGCCGAACAGCTCGGATCCCCCCAGGATCTGGGCCTGACGGCCAACGCCGGCGGCACCGACGGTATTGGCGATGGTGTTGAGCGCGAGGATGGCGGCCAGCGGGCGGGCGCTTTCCTCCTTGTACTGCATAAACCGGCTGGCAGGCTTGTAGCCCTCATTCTCCCGCATCGTGATGTAAGAGATGGGCGTGGACAGCAGTACCGACTCGAGGATCGAGCAGAGGAACGAGATGCCCATCGCACCCAGCAGGAAAAGCAGCAGAAGTGACAAAGGTGACATTTATCGGGTTTTTCTAGTCAAAGTTCCGTTGTCGGAGATATCCAGCCCGTACTGGCCTCGGAAGTCCACTTCCGAAAGGGTGCGCATGTGCTGAGCCACGCGGTCGGAGGCGTCGAGGCGCGGTCCCGTGCCCGGGGTCTGGATGAACGAGTGGATGCGGCCTTCCACAAACCGGCCCTCGCCGTCGACCTTCACCACCAGCACAGGCGCATAGCCGTTTACGCCGGCGAGGTTCACGCCATAGGTGGTGCAGAAATTGCCGAGGCTGTAGGCGATCAGCCGGTCGTTGAAGAGTTCCACCGCGCGCGTGACGTGGGGGCCGTGTCCGAACACCACGTCGGCGCCCAGGTCCACGCAGTGGTGGGCGAATTCGCGCAGGTCGCCGCGGTTCTCGCCCAGATAGGTTTCGGGGCCATGGGGCAGGTGGGAATATTTCGAGCCTTCCGCGCCGCCGTGGAAGGTGACCACGAGGATGTCGCATTGCGGCCGCAGTTCGGTGAGGATGCGGGTAACCGTCGCGGTGTCGGTATGCTTGAGCGTGTAGGAGTTGTGCCCGAACGAGCAGATGCCGTAGCGCACACTGTCGCGTTCGACGATGGCGGTCTCGCAGTCGGGCAGGCCGCTGTAGGCGATGCCCTGCTCGTCGAGGATTTCGCGGGTGCGCTGCAGGCCGTAGGCCCCGAAGTCGTTGGTATGGTTGTTGGCCAGGTTGAGGTAGTCGAATCCGGCGTCGGCCAGCAGGTGGGCGTAGCTTTCGGGCATCCGGAAGGCGTAGTTGTTGGCCTTGCCGGTGTTCTTGGTGCAGGTGCCGCCGTCGCAGATCACGCCCTCGAGGTTGCCGGCGGCCAGGTCGGCCTTCTGGAAGAGCGCCGCCACATCCTGGAAGATATAGGCGCCGTCATGCTCCGGGAGCCGGACCGTGGGGTAGGTGGTTCCCATCATGATGTCGCCGCAGAGGGCGAGGGTCAGCAGCAACTCTTTCATCACTGGCCTTTTTTGGGGGTGTGGTGGACCTTTTCGGGCGGAATCCGCCTGGCGGGTATCTTCTTTTTATAAGCGTACACCAGCAGCACGATGCCTGCGATGATGAACGGGATGCTCAGCAGCTGGCCCATGTCGAAGGTCATGGATTCCTCGAATTCGACCTGCGGCTCCTTGATGAATTCGATGAGCGATCGCATGCCGAAGCAGATAATGAAGAACATGCCGAGGAACCAGCCGCGGTAGCGCTTGTCGAGCCGGTGGTTGTAGTTCCATAGAAGGAACAGTCCCAGCAGCAGGTAGGTCAACGCTTCGTAGATTTGTGTCGGATGCTTGGGCAGCGTCTCGCCACGACGTTCGAAAATGAATCCCCAGGGCAGATCGGTGACCGTGCCGTAGATTTCCGAATTAAACAGGTTGCCCAGGCGGATGAGGCAGCCTGCGAAGGCCACGGCGATGGCCAGCCGGTCGAACACCCAGAGGATGTCGAAGCCGTTTTTCTTGCCGTATTTGTGCACGTACCACCAGGTGGCCAGCATCACGCCGATGGCGCCCCCGTGCGAAGCCAGTCCGCCGCGCCAGGGCATGAAAATCTCCACCCAGTGGGCTTTGCTCAGATAGTAAGCGGGCTCATAGAACAGGCAGTGGCCGAGCCGGGCGCCCACGATGGTGCCGATGAGCAGGGCGTAGAGCAGTGGTTCAAGGAGCTTGGTGTCGAGTCCCTCGCGCTTGTAGAAGCGCTCGAACAGCCAGTATCCAAGCGGGAATCCGGCGACGAAAAGGATCGAGTACCAGCGTATCGACAACGATCCGATCCTGAATATGACCGGGTCGACGTTCCAGACGATGGAAAGGAAATCTATCATAGGATTATCTTTTTAATCGGGAAAAGACACTTAGCGGCAGGGCCTTGCCGGCACGGTCGCGCAGCACGAGTTCGCCGTAGTCAAGGCTTGCACAGTTCGTGCCGAACGCGCTACGGACGAGCGTATCGGCCAGCACGGCCGAGTACCCGTTGGAGTAGAGGTTCAACACCAGGAAGCTCTTCTCGGGTGCCAGGATGGCGGCACACTGATCCAGCAGGTCGTACAGGCATTCATCGAGTTTCCAGCGTTCTCCGTCCGGCCCATGGCCGTAGGCGGGCGGGTCGAGGATGATGCCCTGATAGCGGTTGCCGCGCCGGGCTTCCCGGCGGGCGAACTTCAGGGCGTCTTCGAGGATCCAGCGGATGCCGTCCAAGCCGCTGATCTCCATGTTGCCGCGAGCCCAGGTGACGACTTGCCGCACGGCGTCGAGGTGCGTAACGTGGGCGCCTCCCTTGCGGGCGGCCAGCGACGCGGCGCCGGTGTAGGCAAACAGATTGAGCACTTTCGGCGCTTCCGCCTGACCGGCGGCGAGGTCTTTCACGCTGCGGTAGATGAAATCCCAGTTCGGTGCCTGCTCGGGGAATACGCCCACATGCTTGAAGGCGGTCAGGCCGAGGCGCAGGTTGAATCCCACCGCAGGGTATGCGATTGTCCACTGCTCCTGCATCTTGTGGAGCATGGTCCAGGTGCCGCTGTCTTCCTTTCCGGCCTTCCCGAAGCCTGCGCCGGGCTTGAACTCGGTGTGCGCGAGGCGGCGCCATTCCGCATCGGAAAGGCTTCTGGGCCAAAGAGCCTTGGGCTCGGGCCGGATCGTGACGTACGGGCCGAACCGTTCGAGCTTCGAAAAGTCGCCCGAGTCGATCAGTTCATAGTCACGCCAGAGAGCAGAGGGTTGTTCAATCGTCATAACTGACAAAGTTAATGAATTTTCATGACAATCCCCCATAATCTTCCGTTGCAGCGGAAGATGTGGCCCCCAAGGCGGGGTTACGCAAAAGTCATCTGGATGCAGAAGGAGCGTTCGCCGCCGACGCGGCCTTCGACGTAGCGGTCGCTGCCGGATTCACCGAGGAAGAAGTCGATGCGTTCGTCGGGGTGTGCTTCCCGGTAGTAACCGATGCGGATGTCGGAAAGATGGTGGGCTGACAGATACGGAAGTCCCATCAAGTCCATGGCCCATTGCAGGTAGGTGCAGTTGTTCACGTGGTTGTTGGAGTCCAGGTCGGAATAGACCACCGTATGCGAACCCGCCGGGGTCATCGTCATTCCCGCCGGAGGCAGCGTTTTCACGCAATAGGGAAGAAGGTCGTCGGGCTCCATGAAATCGTCCGGGTACAGGAGTTCCCTGACGATGTTCCTTCCCTCCATGGTCAGGATCGACCACGACGTTGTGGCCTTCATCAGCACCTTTTCCCCGCGCGATAAGAGGAAATGACGCTGGTAGAGCGGGCCCGTCCGTCCGCGGCACCAGGTCTGCAACTGCACTTCATCGCCCCAGAGAGGCCATTCGTCCATGTGGATATGCACGCGGTTCAGCACCCAGAACAGGCCACGGGCGCGCAGATTTTCGTAGCTGGCCCCTCCCGCCCCGGAGGCGAGATAGGCCAGCTCCTGGATCCTGCACTGCAGCGACGCCGGTTTGATCATCCGGCGATAGTCTGTTTCGAAACTCTGAACGGTAAACGGATAGGATACTTTCATGGGACTACGAATACATGAAACGGCGGATGCTGCCCTTCGGCGTCTTGTCGAAAGGCTCCGCAGCCACCACATAGCCGCTGATCTGGCTGTAGGCCGGAATCTGCGCATTGACTTTCGAGAGATTCTCGTCGAGGATGGCCCGCAGCTGTTCGTTCGTCACGCCGTGTTCTTCGATCAGCTTGACGTTCGGCACGATGAGGGCGATCAGGTGGTTTTCGCGGCTCACGATGAGCGACTCGGCCACGTATGGCATTTGGTTGAGCACCACTTCAATCTCTTCGGGATAGATGTTCTGGCCGTTGGTCGACAGGATCATGCTCTTGCAGCGGCCCACGAGGAACACGCGGCCGATTTCGTCCTGGGTTCCCAGGTCGCCGGTGTGGAACCAGCCGTCGGCGGTGAAGGCCGCCCGGGTGGCCGCCTCGTTCTTGTAGTAGCCGGCAAACACCACATGGCCGCGGACGAGCACTTCGCCGGCAACGTTGCGGGGATCCTCAGAGTCGATTCTGAGCTCGATGCCCTCGGGAACCGGCTCGCCGCACTCTTTCATCACATAGGTTTCCTTGTGGCCCAGGCAGATGGTCGGGGCGCATTCGGTCATGCCGTAACCCGTGACGAACGGGACCTTGAGCTGGTGGAGGAAGAGGTGCTCCAGTGCCTCGGGCATCGCCGCGCCGCCGGTGATCAGCAGGCCGCAGTGGCCGCCGAGCGCTTTCATGAAGATATCGTGGAGCGCTTCGCAGAAGTCGGGATGGTTCTCGTAGTCAGCCAGTTTGGCGGCACCCGACTTGCTGTGGACGAATTCGCCGATGGTGTCGTCGAGCATCTTGTTGATGATGAGCGGAACGGCGAAGAAGACGAACGGCTTGTACTGCCGCAGCGCGGGCTTGAGGTTGGCCGGCACGGGCGGCACGAAGAGAATGCAGAGCGTCATGCCCAGGCACAGCGGCTCAATGAGGTCGTATACCAGGCCGAAGATATGGGCATACGGCAGCACGCTCACGTAGTTGTCTTCGCGGTGATACGGGAAGTGGTGAGGAATCAGCTGGACATTGGAGCTGAAGTTGCGGACGGTGAGCATCACGCCCTTCGGGTTCCCGGTGGAACCGGAAGTGTACATGATGGCCGCCAGGTCGTCGAGTTCACGGGCGTCATAGTGGAGGGACGCGGCGGACAGGCCGTTCGGGTGGGCGGCGGCGAAGAGGGCGTCGCGTTGAGCGTAGACCGCTGCGAAGTCGCCGCGGCTGGCCAGCAGCTCGCCGCTATAGGTATCGAACACGGCCAGCAGGGCGGGCATGGCTTCGAAATCCATCTTCGAGAAGATCATCTTCTCCGTGAAGAGGATCCGGCTCTCGGAATGGTTCACGAGGCCCTGGGCATCCGCCGGCATGAAGCCGTTGAAAATCTGTACAGCCACGAAACCGCCAACCTGTGCGGAGAAGAAATTGACGCCCCAGCCCACGCAACTGCGTGCGTTGATGGCGATTTTGTCGCCCTTCCGGAGGCCGGCGGCCTTCCAGCAGAGGATGTTCTTCTCGATCTCTTCCGCGAACGCACCATAGGTCAGGAACGGATTGTTGTATTCTCCCAACGCGGGCTTCTCCCAGCATTCCTTCACGGACTGCTCGAACACCTTTATAAAATCGTCTTGTTTTGTCAAATTGTACATAATGGGGTTGGTTTTGGTTTTCGTCCGCAAAAATAGGGCATCCCACTTCAATTCAGGGACTGTCGGGCGCGGTATGTGGCGAATGCCGCTGCGAAAAGTGGCGAATCGACCACTTTCTGGGGCGAATGATTACCAGTGCAGGTGAAAATCATTACCTTTGCATGTTATGGCGAAGGAGAAGAAAAAGAGCACGGTGGAGATCCGCAACAAGAAGGCCGGATTCGAGTACGAATTTCTCGAGCATTTTACGGCCGGCATCGTGCTGTATGGGACGGAGATCAAATCGATCCGCGCAGGAAAAGCCTCGCTGGTCGACAGCTGGTGCTATTTCGTGAACGGAGAGCTCTATGTGAAGAACATGAACGTGGCCGAATACTGGTGGGGCTCGGCGTTCAGCCGTCAGGATCCCAAACGCGACCGCAAGCTCCTGCTCACGCGCCGGGAACTCCGCAAACTTGCCCGGGCCGTGAAGGAAAAGGGCCTGACCATCGTGGCCACCCGCCTGTTCATCGCCGAAAACGGCTACGCCAAACTCAATATCGCGCTCGCCCGCGGCAAGCGGGAGTACGACAAGCGCGAGGCCATCAAGGAGAAAGACCTCAAACGATATGAAACAGATTGATTCCTATGATTTCCGCGGCAAGAAAGCCATTGTCCGCGTCGACTTCAACGTTCCTCTGAACGAAAACTTCGAAATTACCGACGACACCCGCATCCGGGCTGCCATCCCCACGCTGAAGAAAGTGCTCGCCGGCGGCGGCGCGCTGATCATCATGTCGCACTTGGGCCGTCCGAAGGGACCGGCCGACAAGTTCTCCCTCAAGCACATCCTCGCACGCGTGAGCGAACTCCTCGATGTGCCCGTACAGTTTGCGCCCGACTGCCAGAAGGCCGACGAGCAGGCTGCCGCCCTCAAGCCGGGCGAAGTGCTCGTGCTCGAAAACCTCCGCTTCTACGCGGAAGAAGAAGGCAAGCCCCGCGGACTGGCCGACGACGCCACCGACGAGGAAAAGAAAGCCGCCAAGGCTGCCGTCAAGGAGAGCCAGAAAGCTTTCACCAAGAAGCTTGCCTCCTACGCCGACTGCTACATCAACGACGCATTCGGTACCGCCCACCGTGCCCACGCCTCCACGGCTCTTATCGCCAAGTATTTCCCCAACGACAAGATGTTCGGCTACCTGATGGAAGGCGAGATCAAAGCCATCGACAACGTGCTCAAAAACGCGCAACACCCGTTCACGGCCATCATCGGCGGCTCGAAGGTCTCCTCGAAGCTCGAGGTGCTCAAGAACCTCGTGACGAAGGTCGACAACCTGATCATCGGCGGCGGTATGGGCTACACGTTCATCAAGGCCGAAGGCGGCAAGATCGGCAATTCGCTCCACGAAGACGACCTGATCCCCGACGCGCTCGAGATCATGAAGATTGCCAAGGAGAAGGGCGTGAACCTGTCGCTCTCCGTGCAGACCCGCGTGGCTGACGAATTCAGCAACGACGCCAACGTGAAGGTAGTGCCCTCGCACGAAATTCCCGACGGCTGGCAGGGCATGGACGCCGGACAGAAATCCATCGACATCTGGACGGATATCATCCTGGGTTCCAAGACCGTGCTTTGGAACGGTCCCGTGGGCGTGTTCGAAATGCCGAACTTCGCAGCCGGCACGCTGAAGATTGCCGAAGCGCTGGCCGAAGCCACCGCTAAGGGCGCCTATACCCTCGTGGGCGGCGGCGACTCCGTGGCGGCCGTCAACCAGATGGGCTACGCCGACAAGGTGAGCTACGTGTCCACCGGCGGCGGCGCCATGCTCGAGGCCATCGAGGGCAAGGATCTTCCTGGCATTGCCGCCATCCGCGAATAATGGAAGAGCGGGCTTACCTGGCACAATACGAGACGAGGCTCCAGGAGAGTCTCGTCTCTTTGTGTACCGCCTACGACATGATGGGCGGCGTACTGCTGGAAAACGACGACATCGAGAGCAAGTTCACGGAAGAACTCGCCAAACCCTACCTGACCGACGCTGTGCGCGAATACCGCGCCTATCCCGAGGCTGCCGTAGCCTGGGCGGGTTATATGGGCATGGCCGTCGCCAAACTCTGGGACGTCGACTTTCCGGCCTACCAGCAGGTGGTCTACGCCGACCTGCTGGGGCCCCGCGGCTTCGACGACATGGACGAACGGATCGTATCGCAAGTGCTTGGCTATGCGCTTGACAGCGAACCTGCCCGACAGATTGCCGATATGCTGTCGAACTGTGCGGTAGAAGCCCTCACGATGATTCGCCACGAGCACATCGAGCCGCAGAGTCCGCGGGCCTACTACGTGTTCGCCCGCACGGTGCAGGTGCTCTACCGGATAGGGGCTTCGATGGAACTGTTTCTTCTCGGATACACGAAGCGCCCGGTTTTTCCGGGCGCTTGATGTTTAGAAGGAGTAGCGGGCGCCGAGGCTGACGTAGGGGTCAAAACCATGGAGCAGGCCGCCGAAGAAATTGTATGTCGGCCTGAAATCAAGCAGCACCTGGATCGGCGCATCAAACTGGTAATCGAAGCCGATCTGGCCACCCAGGCCCAGATTGAATTTCGGGCCGGGCCAGAGCGAGAGAGCCATCATCGCGGCGGGCCCGCCATAGACGCCCAGGCCGCCGGTAAGGAACCAGTGCCACTGATAACCTCCGGCTGCCGTCAATGCGGCGTGGTGGCCATAAATGCGGAAGCCCAGGTCCGCCTCGATGCGGTTGATGTCGTTGAGGAACGTCTGGTACGACGCCTCCATGCCGAACCCTTTGATGGAACCACCGACCCGGAGGCCGACAGCGTTCTCCTGCGCGGAAACGGCGGTAATCAGCGCCATAAAGGCCAGAATCGAAACAATCGCTTTTTTCATAAGTATCATTTTCTGATTATTCTGCGGTGGTGACAAGGTTGCGGTCACCATATCCGTTATCCACGCGGCTGACCGCCGGCCAGAGCTTGTTCTGGCGGATCCATTCCAACGGGAATGCGGCCTGTGTCCGGGAGTACGGGTGAGTCCAGGTATCGGCACATACTTCGTCTTCCGTATGAGGTGCCATCCGGACCGGATTGTCCTCGGCGTCGAGCGTGCCGGCTTTGATGGCCTCGCATTCGGCCACGATGGTTTTGAGCGTCTCCACAAAGCGGTCGAGTTCGGAGAGCGGTTCACTTTCGGTGGGCTCGATCATCAACGTTTCGTGCACCGGGAACGACAGCGTCGGGGCGTGGAAACCGAAGTCCATGAGTCGCTTGGCCACATCGGTGGCATCGACGCCGTAGGTGGCCTTGAAATGCCGCAGGTCGATGATGCACTCGTGGGCCACGCGTCCGGTTGCGCCGGTATACAGGGTGCCCAGTTCGGGCAGGAGCCTGGCCGACATGTAGTTGGCGTTGAGGATGGCGATGCTGGTGGCCTTGCGCAGTCCTTCTTCGCCCAACATCTTGATGTAGGCGTGGGTAATGGGCAGGAGCAGCGGGCTGCCATAGGGAGCCGCGCTGACCGCGTCCATGCCCGCGCCGCCGCATTCGCCGATCACCGGATGGCCCGGCAAATACGGTTTGAGGGCTGCGGTGCAGCAGATGGGGCCGACGCCCGGGCCACCGCCGCCGTGCGGCATGGCGAAAGTCTTGTGGAGGTTGAGGTGGCATACGTCCGCACCGATGTACCCCGGATTGGTGAGGCCTACCTGAGCATTCATGTTGGCCCCGTCCATGTAAAGAAGGCCTCCGTGGCGGTGGATGATGTCGACGATCTCGCGGATGCGGACTTCGAACACGCCGTGCGTCGAAGGATAGGTGATCATCATGCCGGCCAGCGTGTCGCCCGCGGCCGCTGCCTTCTCGGCAAGTTCTTCCACATTGATGTTGCCGTTTTCGTCGCAGCCCACGAGCGAGATGTCGAAGCCGGCCATGGCGGCGGAGGCGGGGTTGGTACCGTGTGCCGAGGTCGGGATGATCATCACGCGGCGTCCTTCGCCTTCGTGGGCGTTCAGGTAGCGGCGGATGGTCATCAGGCCGGCATACTCGCCGGCGGCGCCGCTGTTAGGCTGGAGAGAGCAGGCATCGAAGCCGGTGATGACGGCCAGGTCCCTCTCCAGTTCGTGGATTACCTGCAGGGTGCCCTGTGCCTGGTCGGAGGGGGCGTATGGATGCAGGTTGGCGAATTCACTCCAGGAGAGCGGCAGCATCTCGGCGGCCGCGTTGAGTTTCATGGTGCAGCTGCCCAGCGGAATCATGGAGTGGGCGAGCGAGATATCCTTGCGCTCCAGCATCTTGATGTAGCGCATCATCTCGGTTTCAGAGTGGTAGGTGTTGAACACCTGCTGCGTGAGGATGGGCGTCTCGCGGCGCAGGAAGATGGTTGTGTCGGGTACGCCGGGTCCGGAGGGACAGCCGAAGATCTGCTCGATGGCGGCTGCTTCCTCCCGGGTGGACAGTTCATCGAAGGAAATCTGGACGGTGCTTGCATCCGGGTAGTAGAAGTTGAAGCCCAGGGTGAGGGCCTTCTCACGGATGGCGGCCGCATCGACACCGACCACGCGGAGCGTGTCGAAGAAATGCTCACAAGCGAGCCTGTAGCCGGCCTGTTTCAGCCTTGCGGCTACCACATGGGCATAGCCATAGGCATTCATGGCAATGTCGGTGATGCCCTGCGGACCGTGCCATACGGCGAACATGCCGGTCATGGTGGCCATCAGGGCTGTGGCCGTACAGATATTGGAAGTTGCCTTTTCGCGTTTGATGTGCTGCTCACGGGTCTGCAGGGCCAGACGCACGGCACGCTCGCCGAGACGACCCACCGAAACGCCGATGATGCGGCCGGGGAGGTTGCGGCGGTATTTGTCGGAACAGGCCATCCAACCGGCGGTCGGGCCACCGAATCCCATCGGCAGGCCGAAGCGCTGGGCGGTGCCGCAGGCGACGTCTGCACCCCAGGCGGCAGGTTCCTTCAACAGGGCAAGGGCGAGTAGGTCGCACCAGGCCGCCACCAGGCAACCGTGGGCGTGTGCCTTTTCGCATAGGCCGCTGTAATCGCGGATCTCGCCGTCGGCAGCCGGATACTGCACCAGCACGCCGTAGCATTTCTCTTCGAATCCGTATTCCAACGCTTTGCCCGTATGGATCTCGATGCCCAGTCCGGCGGCGCGGGTGCGCAGCACGGAAAGCACGTTCGGGAAGATATCCTCATCGACGAAGATGACGTTGCGGCCGGCCTTGACGGCATCGCGCGAACGGAGTTCGAACATCATGCGCATGGCTTCGGCGGCGGCCGTGGCGTCGTCGAGCATCGAGCAGTTCGACAGGGAGAAGCCGGTAAGCGAGGAGATCATCGTCTGGAAATTGATGAGCGCCTCAAGGCGGCCCTGTGAGATTTCAGCCTGATACGGAGTGTAAGAGGTGTACCAGCAGGGGTTCTCGAAAACATTGCGCGTAATGACGGCGGGTGAGGCGGTCCCATAAAAGCCCATGCCGATCATCGACCGGAAATTCCGATTCTTGCCGGCGATCTCCTTGAGCCGCGCCAGATAGGCGTGTTCGCTCATCGGAGCGTCGAGTTTCAAGGGTTCCGGGAGACGGATGTCCTGGGGGACGGTCTGGCCGATGAGTTCTTCGAGCGAGGATACGCCCAGCGCCTCGAGCATTCGCTTTTCATCTGCGGGTCTCGGGCCGTTGTGTCGGTTGGCAAAGGAAAGAGGCATGATTGCGTGTATTCTGTAAGATGATTATGATCCGTGATAATCTACAAATTTAATCAAAAACTCAGTAACTGCGCTTTTCCATGTCCAATTTCAGGTAGATGAAGATCAGGATGGTAAAAGCCCAGAGAGAAGACCCGCCGTAACTGATCAGCGGCAGGGGGATGCCGATGACCGGCATCAGGCCAATGGTCATGCAGATGTTGATGACCACATGCATGAGCAGGCAGCAGGCCACGCACCATCCATAGATGCGTGCGAAACTGTCTTTCTGTTTCTCGGCCGAGCCGATGAGCCGCAATATCAGGCTCAGGTAGACGGCCAGTACGGCCAGCGCTCCAAGAAATCCCCATTCTTCACCGATGGTGCAGAAAATGAAGTCGGTGCTCTGTTCCGGGACGAAATCGAACCGGGTCTGGGTGCCGCCCCGGAACCCTTTGCCGGCAAACCCGCCCGAGCCGATGGCGATGAGCGACTGGTGGACGTTGTATCCCACGCCCTTGGGGTCTTCCTTGATGCCGAGCAGCACTTCGATGCGGGCGCGCTGATGGTCTTTCAGCACATGGTTGAACACGAATTCCACCGAAAAAATCAGACAGAGTCCCAGCAGGTAACCCAGCATCAGGTTGCGAAGGGATGTTTTCCGTCTTCGCCAGAAAACTAAGGTGAGGACGGCTGCGAGAACACCGGTCAGCAGGGCGACCCACTGGTCTGGATCGAGCCGGGTGAGCGGCTCCAGCGATTCTATACGCAGCAGGCGGGGAACAAAAGCCAGCAGTATAACCGCGGCGGCTGTCGCGGGGATGCCGATCATCGGTCTTCGGCTATAAAAACTGGCTGTCACGCCCGTCAGGCCTGCAAGGACCAAAATGGAGACCAGGGGCGAAAAAACCAGCGTGAAGACGAACAGCAGGATGGCCAGCAACCCGGCGACCAGAATCCATCCCGTCATCCCTTCGCGGTAGCAGACAATCAGGAAGCCTAGGTAAACGAGCGCGGAGCCCGTCTCCTTCTCCAGCAGGATGGAGAGGATCGGGATGGCCAGCACAACCATGATCCGGATGAAATCGCGAGGATTGCTGAACTTGAAATCGTATTTGCTCATGAGATGAGCCAGCAGGATCGACATCGAGATCTTGGAAAACTCGGCGGGTTGGAGGCCGAACGGCCCGATGGCAAACCACGACCTAGATCCGTTCACTTCCTTTCCCACGAAAGCCACGGCGACCAGCAGCACGACAATCAACACATACAGGGGCCAGGCGATGGCGGAATACACTTTGTGCGGGATGACAAACAGGATGAGGCCGCCGATGACCAGGGCGGAAGCCACCCATATCATGTCCATCACATACTTCTGTTTCAGGCTCAGGATGAACCCCTCGTCCGACGCGGAGGAGGAATAGATGTTCATCCAGCCGAATACCACCAGCAACAGATAGAGGCCGATGACCACCCAGTCGAGTTTCCTGTAGTTGATGTTTTCCATCGGCTAGCGCTTCTTGACTTTTACTTTGTGGAGCAGGTTGCCGTCGAACACGCGCTGCTCGAGCGGCTTGCGCTCCGGGGCGATCTCCCCGTTGAGGTATTTCTCCACCAGCAGCGAGGCGATGGGGGCGGCCCAGGTGGCGCCGAAACCGCCGTTCTCCACGTAGGCGACCACGGCAATCTTCGGATCGTCCTTGGGCGCGAAAGTGATGAATACGGAGTGGTCGTCGCCATGGGGGTTCTGCGCCGTACCGGTCTTGCCGCAGGCAATTACGCCGGGCACCCGGGCGATATTGGCGGTAGCTCCGCCCCCGGTGTAGTTAATGGCCAGCTCCATGCCTTGGACGATGTCAGCGAAATGGGAAGTATCGACCATCGTGTAGTGGCGTTCCTTGAACCGGCCGTCGATGGGGCAGTCGGGCGTATCTTTCTGCAGGTGCGGGGTATAGAACCAGCCCCGGTTGGCAATGGTAGCGGCGAGGTTGGCAAGGTGGAGCGGGGTGCAGCCGATTTCGCCCTGTCCGATCGACAGGGAGATGATGGAGATCGATTTCCAGCGGCCTTTGCCGTGGATGCGGTCGTATCGCTCGACGGTGGGCATCGTGCCGGCCTTTTCGCCCGGAATGTCGGTGTCCAGTTTCCGTCCGAAGCCGAAACTTTCGGTATATTCCTTCCAGCGCTCGAATCCTTTTTGCACGGATTCGTATTTCGGATTGTCGATAATGGACCGGAACACGTAGCAATAATACGCGTTGCACGACATCATGATCGACTGGTAGAGGTTGATCGGGCTGGGATGTCCGTGGCAGCCTACCCTCAGGTTGCCCACCACGTAGCCGTGGTGGCATCCGTACAGGGTATTCGGCGTAAGCACGCCTTCCTGCAGGCCGATCAGGCCGTTGACCAACTTGAACACGGAGCCTGGCGGCTGCGGTGACATCACGGCGCGGTTGAACATCGGTTTGTAGGGGTCGGCGGCGATGTCCTTGTAGTGCTTGCTGATATCGGCCAGGAGGTCCACGTCGATACCGGGGCTCGAGACCATGGTGAGGATCTCGCCGGTGGAAGGTTCGATGGCCACCAGCGAACCGACCTTGTTCTTCATGAGCCGTTCTCCATAGGCCTGAAGGGGGCCGTCGATCGTGGTCACCACGTCGACGCCGGGGACGGCCGTCTTGTCGTACTCCCCGTCCTTATAGTGTTCCTGGATGCGGTTGTGTGCGTCGCGCAGGTAGATATTGTAGCCCTTTTCGCCACGCAGCAGCGTTTCATAGGCTTCCTCCATGCCGGTTTTTCCCACATAGTCGCCGCTTCGGTATTCAGGATGTTCGCGGATATAGCCGGGATCCACTTCAGAGATGTATCCGTAGAGGTTGCCGCCGCCCGGAAAGGGATAGGACCGCGTGGTGCGGGGGACGCCGGAAAATCCCGGGAACAGGTAACTCTTTTCAATGAACATGTTGTACTGCTCGCCGGTTACCTGACGCTTGAACACGAGGCTCTGGTACCCGATGCGGGTACGGAAGCGGCGGTATTCCCGGAACTTCTCGTGCACGAAAGCGGTATCGAGGTCGAAAATCCGACAGAAGGCCAGGGTGTCGAACGCCCGTACGTCATAGGGTGTGACCATGATGTCATAGGTGAGCTTGTTGTCCACGAGTACTTCGCCGTTGCGGTCGAGGATTCGTCCGCGGGCGGGGTACACGGTCTCGTATTTAAGGGCGTTGTTCTCGGCCGTAATGCGGTATTCCTTGTCGAGGATCTGCACCTTGAACAGCCGGAAGGCAATCACCGCGAATACGATGACGATGGCGGCTACGACGATGTTCCGGCGGTTTTGGAAGGACGACATGGCTCAGCTCTGATTGCGGACCGGCAGTGCCAGCAGCAGGGAAAGAGCGGTGCTGGCGGCGGTACTGACAATGAATTTGGCCAGGATGAATCCTGCAGGGCGGAAACTCACGCAGTCGAGCAGGATGTATGCGGCCATATAGGTGGCAGTAAGGGCTGCCAGGAACTTAAGGTATTTGACCGTGCCTACATCACTGATCCGAAGCACTTCCGTGCGGTCCTGCCGGTCTCCGTTGACCAGCGACCGGTAGAAGAAACGCCGGGGCGCGGCAGCCATCACCGCGGCGAAAGCATTCAATCCCGGAACGCCGTCGGAAAGGATGTCAAGCAGGATACCCAGTCCGAAGGCGATCAGCATCACGGAGTGCGGGCTGCGCTGGAGCGGGATGTTGAGGATCAGGAAGGGGATGAGGCAAAGATACAGCCATGGCCCCATATGCACATAGTCGGACAGGACCAGCTGCAGGAGGAATACCAGAAACAGGTAGAGGATGTTACCGTACTTTTTCATAGAGTTCCTCCAGTTCCTCGCGGCGGTTATTCTTGACGATATAGACGTGACGGAGCGAACGGAAGTCTTCAAAGAGACGTACCGTCAGTTCCTGGGAAGATCCCTGGCTGACCATAGCCGAGGCTACGGTTCCGACAGGAATGTCGGGGGGATAGAGCGTCGAATAGCCGCTCGAGTAGACCGTATCGCCCGGCGCGCTCTGGATGTGGACGGGGATTTCACGCAGCACAGTCATGCCGGGATCCGTGCCGGGCCAGGTCATCGGGCCGAAGGCGCCGCTGCCGGCGAGTTTGACGCTCACCGTCTGGTCGGTGCTGAGCACGGAAAAGACATACGAATAATGCCGGCTGACGCCGCCGACGACGCCGATCACCCCCTGCGAGGTAACCACGCCCATCCCTTCTTCCACGCCTTCTTTCCAACCTTGATCGAGGATCAGGTAGTTGTGTTGCCTGTTGACGGAATTGCGCACCACCAGGGCTCCGATGTATGTGAATTCGGGCTCGATGATCCGGTCGAGGCTGTCGAGTTCCTTTCGGGCTGTTTCGTAGCGGGCGAGCTGTTGCCTGAGCTGCAGGTTTTCCGCGGCCAGCCGTTCGTTTTCCGGCCGCAGGCTGAAAAAGCTGCCGATGCGGCTGGTGCGTGCCCAGACCACCGACTCGATGCTGCGGACAGTGCCCAGTACCTTGTACCGTTGAACAACCCCCCGGTTCACCACCAGAACGATGGAGAACGCTTCCAGCAGGATGAAAAGGATGACGGCGGAGGTGGTGGACAACAGCCCGTAGCGGCTTCTCATCGCATAAGGAAAGGATAACTCGGGTTCTTCAGTGCGATGCGGGTTCCCCGGGCCACGGCGCGGAGCGGATCTTCGGCCACGTGGAACGGGATGTTGATCTTCTTGGAAAGGCGTACGTCAAGTCCGCGCAGCAGCGCGCCGCCGCCAGTCAGGAAGATACCTTTGCGGACGATGTCGCTGTAGAGTTCCGGCGGGGTCTTCTCGAGGACCGTGAGGATGCTCGACTCGATCTTGACCAGCGATTTGTCGAGGCAGTGGGCGATTTCCTGGTAGGTAACCGGCGCTTCGACCGGGTGGACCGTCATAAGGTTCGGGCCTTTGACCACGAAGGGTTCGAGCGGTTCATCCAGTTCAGAGATGGCTGCGCCGATGCGGATCTTGATCTGCTCGGCGGTCGGTTCGCCGATGCGGATGTTGTATTGCTGGCGCATGTATTGCTGGATCTCGTTGGTGAACACGTCACCGGCGGTTTTGATGCTCTCGTCGGCCACGATGCCGCCGAGGGAAATCACGGCGATTTCGGTGGTGCCGCCGCCGATGTCCACGATCATGTTGCCCATCGGGGCGGTGACATCGAGCCCGATACCGAGGGCGGCCGCCATCGGCTCGAAGATCATCTGCACGTCACGGCCGCCGGAATGTTCGGCGGCGTCGCGGACGGCGCGTTTCTCCACTTCGGTGGAACCGGAAGGAATGCAGACCACCATCCGGAGGCTCGGGGAGAGGATCGAACGCTTGTTGTTGTTGATCATCTTGATGAACTCGCGGATCATCTGCTCGGAGGCGTCGAAGTCGGCGATCACACCGTCTTTCAAAGGACGGATGGTCTTGATGTTCTGGTTCTCCTTTCCCTGCATGGCTTTGGCCTTGGAGCCGACGGCCGCGCATTTTCCCGTAAGCTTGTCGATGGCTACGATGGAGGGTTCGTCGATGACCTTCTTGTCGTTCATGAAGATGACGGTGTTGGCCGTTCCCAGGTCAATGGCGAGCTCTTGCTGCAAAAATGAAAATGCCATATGAAGTGTCTTTTTTTACAATTAGGATATACAAGACAAAAGTAGCAATAATCTCGTGATTATTGATTATTTTTGTCTATCATTTTTTCGCATTTTTTTCGATGAAGCGATATGCGGTAATCGTAGCTGGGGGACAAGGTGTCCGAATGGGTGCCGACCGGCCCAAGCAGTTTTTGGAAATCGGGGGGAAACCGATTCTTCGGCATACCATCGAACGGTTCCTGGCCTTCGATCCGGGCATCGAAATCATCGTGGTCCTGCCGGCTTCCCGGAAAGACTGGTGGCGGGAGTATTGTCGCCAAAGCGGATTTCTGGAGCGTTATTCGATGGTATCGGGTGGGTTCACCCGGTTTCATTCGGTGCAGAATGCGCTCGAACTGGTGGGCGACCAGGGGTGCGTCGCCGTTCACGACGGTGTTCGTCCGCTGCTGAGCCGTCCGTTGCTGGAGAGGACCTTCTCCGCAGTCCGCACATATGGTGCGGTCATACCAGCCGTACCGGTTGTGGAGTCGGTGCGTCGTGTGGGAGAAGAAGGCTCG
Organism: Bacteroidales bacterium Bact_11; assembly: GCA_001603505.1. GTDB lineage: Bacteria > Bacteroidota > Bacteroidia > Bacteroidales > UBA932 > Cacconaster. Next base: position 27,903 of record LUZC01000025.1, read on the forward strand.
GAGATCGTGCGGCGCGACGGTTTGGTGCTTGTGCAGACACCGCAGGTGTTCCGTACGGAAGTGTTGAAGGCTGCCTACCGGCAGCCGTTCTCACCGGCCTTTACCGACGACGCGTCTGTCGTCGAGGCCGCCGGCGGAACAATCCACATGGTTCCGGGCGACCGCTTCAACATCAAGATCACGACCCCGGAAGACCTGTCGCTGGCAGAAGACCTGCTCAGGCTTTCTTCTTTTTCGGAGCGGTAAGATAGTCGTACTCCTTGACCCAGACCTGGCGTTCGATGGCCTGGTCGAGCGACACGAGGGTTTCGGTCTTACCGATGCCCGGAATATTCTGAATCGTGTCGATGATGATCTTCATCAGGTGGTCCTGGTTGAAGCAATAGATCTTCACGAGCAGGGAATACGGTCCGGTGACGAAATGGCATTCCACCACCTCGGGAATCTTGCGCAGGGCTTCCACTACCTTGGGATAGGCATTGGCTTCCGCCAGGGAGACGCAGATAAACACGCATACGTTGAGGCCCAGGGCCTCCGGCTTGACGAGCAGGCGCGATCCGGTGATGACGCCGGCATTTTCCATTTTGCGGACTCTCTGGTGGATGGCGGCTCCGGATACACCGCATTCGCGGGCGATTTCCAGGAACGGCATCCTGGCGTTTTTCACGAGAAATGCCAGGATCTTCTGGTCGATATCATCGACCTGGTAATTGATTTTAGACATAACTATTTTTTCTTCTCGGCTTTAGCGATGATGGCCTGGCAGTCCTCTTCCGTAAGCGTTTGCGGATCCTGCTTCCGGGGTATCTTGTAATTGTCTTTTCCTTTCTTGATGTAGGGGCCGAACCGCCCGTTGAGAATCTGGATGCCCGAGGCGGGGAAGTCGGCGATGACTTTCTTGGCTTCTTTTCCCTTGCTTTCCTCGATGAGGGCGATGGCCTGCTCTTCCGTGACGGTATAGGGGTCCATTCCCTTGGCGAGCGATACATAGTGGCCGTCGTATTTCACATAAGGGCCGAAGCGGCCGATGGCCGTGATGATCTCGTAGTCGCCGTAGTGGCCGACCACGCGGGGAAGCGACAGCAACTGAAGGGCGTCTTCCAATGTGACCGACTCGATAAGCTGGCCTTTCTTGAGGCTCACGAACTGCTTGTCGGGATCGTCGCTGGCACCGCGCTGCACGAGCGGGCCGAAGCGGCCTATGCGGGCGATAATGGGCTTTCCGGTTTTCGGATCGGTGCCGATCAACCGCTCGGAGTTGGTGTGCTCCCGGTCTTCAAGGCTGTCTTCCACTTCTTTATGGAAGGAGCCATAGAAGTCGCTGATCACCTTGTCCCATTTCAACTGACCTTTGGCCACTTTATCGAAAGACTCTTCCACGTGGGCGGTAAAACCGTAGTTGAGGATGTCTTCGAAGTTGGCAGCCAGGAAATCGGTTACCACCATGCCGATGTTCTCAGGCAGCAGTTTTTTCTTTTCCGCCCCAAAGATTTCAGTCCTGGTGACGTTGGATATGGCGCCGTCTTTCAAGGTGAGCTCGGTGACCGGTCGGGCTATGCCGGGCTTGTCGCCCTTGATTATATAACCGCGGGAGGTAATGGTACTCACGGTGGAGGCATAGGTGGAAGGACGGCCGATGCCGAGTTCTTCCAGTTTCTTCACCAGCGTCTGTTCGCTATAACGCGGAGGATGCTGGGTAAACCGCTGGCTGGCGGTGACCTGGTCGCAATGGAGCGACTGACCCTGTTCGAGGCGTGGCAGCACGGTTTTCACCTCGTCGTCTTCGTCGTCACGGCCTTCGATGTATACTTTCAGGAATCCGTCGAAAAGAATCTGTTCACCGGTAACCAGGAATTTCTCGGCAATCCGGGAGCCGTGGATGGTGACGTCGGTCTTTTCGATCACGGCATCGGCCATCTGGCAGGCGATGGTGCGCTTCCAGATGAGGTTGTAGAGCCGTTTCTCGGTGGAAGTACCTTCAATCTCCAGATTGGATATGTAGGTGGGGCGGATGGCTTCATGCGCTTCCTGCGCACCCTTGACGCGGGTGCGGTAGTTGCGGACTTTGGAGTAATTCGCGCCGTAAAGTTGCGTGACCGTTTCGCGGGCGGTGTTGATGGCCAGCGAAGAGAGGTTCATGGAGTCGGTACGCATGTAGGTAATCAAGCCGGCCTCGTAGAGGCGCTGGGCGATCGACATGGTCTGGCTTACGGAGAAGCCGAGCTTGCGGGCGGCTTCCTGCTGGAGGGTGGACGTGGTAAACGGGGCGGCCGGGGAACGGCGCAGCTCCTTCGTTTCAATGGTTTCCACTTCGAAAACCTCGTCCTTGCAACGCTCGAGGAAGGAACGGGCCTCGGCTTCGGTGTCGAATTTCCGGTCGAGGGTGGCGCGCACGGGCCTCTTCGAGCCTTCCGGAAGGAAAATGCCCTCCACGCGGAAATACGGCGTCGAGGTAAACGCTTCGATCTCGCGTTCGCGGTCGACAATGAGCTTCAGGGCCACCGATTGGACACGTCCGGCCGAAAGCTTCGGCTGGATTTTTTTCCAAAGGATGGGAGAGAGCTCGAATCCTACGAGCCGGTCGAGCACACGGCGGGCCTGCTGGGCCTTCACCATGTCCATGTCGATGGCCCGCGGGTTCTCGATGGCCTCGAGGATGGCGGGTTTGGTGATTTCGTGGAAGACGATGCGGCGGGTCTTTTCGGGTGTCAGGCCAAGGGTTTCGGCCAGGTGCCAGGCAATGGCTTCGCCTTCGCGGTCTTCATCGGATGCGAGCCAAACGGTCTCGGCCTTTCCGGCGGCGGCGGCAAGTTCGGCCACGGTCTTCTTCTTGTCGGCCGGAATTTCATAGCAGGGTTCGAAACCATTCTCCAAATCGATTCCCAATCCCTTCTTTTTCAGGTCTCTGATATGTCCGAAACTCGATTTTACGGTATAGCCTTCACCTAAGAATCCCTTGATTTTGTCGGCCTTGGTCGGCGACTCAACAATGACTAAATTCTCACCCATCGCGCTCATTTTTGTTTTTGGAAGTGCAAAGTAACGGATAATCACGGCAACTTTCCAAATCTTTTTTCCTATTTTTGCAAGATGGATAGTCCGCACCCGAATCTTTAACGAAGTTAAAAAAGATGAACTCGACGACGCAGAAAAGAATAACTAAGTGGTTCTGGATCCTGATCACCCTCCCGGTGGTGTGCCTGGTCGTGGCGCTCCTGCTGGTGGCCCTGTTCGCCAAGATTCCTTCGTTCGAACAAATCGAGAATCCCGACAGCAACCTGGCGACGCTGCTGATCTCGGAAGACGGCAAGATTCTCAATACCTATCATATCGAGAACCGTTCCTACGTCAGTTTCGAAGACATTCCGGATTATGTGGTCGATGCAGCCATCGCCACGGAAGATGCACGCTTCTACAAGCATTCCGGCATCGATTTCCGGGGGTTGGCCCGCGTGGCGGTCAAGACGCTGCTCATGGGCGATTCGTCGCAGGGAGGCGGCAGTACGATTACCCAGCAGCTGGCCAAGACGCTCTATCCCCGTCAGGACGTCAGCAGCCGCATTCCCGGCGGACGGATCTTCAAGATGATCGGCATCAAGCTCAAGGAATGGATTACCGCCGTCAAGATCGAGCGCAACTATACCAAGGAAGAGATCATTACGATGTATCTCAACCAGATTTTCTTCGGGGGCAATGCCTATGGAATCAAGGCCGCGTCCAATACGTTCTTCGCCAAAGACCCCGGGGACCTCACGGTTGAAGAGGGCGCCTGTCTGGTGGGTATGGTCAACAAGCCCACCCGCTACAATCCCGCCCTGAATCCCGAGCAGTCGCTTGCGCGCCGCAACCATGTGCTCAAACAGATGGAAAAATACGACTATCTCTCGCAGGCGCAGTACGATTCCATTTCCCAGATTCCGATCGTAGTGACTTACCGGCAACAGGACCACAACTCCGGTTATGGGCCGTATTTCCGCGACATGCTCCGCAAGTTCATGAACGCCCAGCAGCCCAAACGCTCCTCCTACACGCAAGTGGAGGACTACCGCGCCGACTCCCTTGCCTGGAAAGACAATCCCCTCTACGGTTGGCTGAACAAGAACCTCAAGCCCGACGGTACTCAGTACGACCTCGACCGTGACGGCCTGCGGATTTATACCACCCTCGATTCCCGGATGCAGAAATATGCCGAGGCGTCCGTCGCCGAACATCTCGGCAAGGAATTGCAGAACACTTTCTCTAAAGAACTCAAAAATCGCCGCAACTTCCCCTTCGCCGACGATGTGCCCAAGGATGAGATTGACCGCCTGATGCGGAATGGCCGCCGTTGGAGCGACCGCTACCGCGGATTGAAGGAGGAAGGATATTCGGATGCCGACATCCTCAAGAATTTCGATGAACCTGTGCCGATGCGTGTGTTTGCATGGAACAAGAAGGGTTATGTCGACACGACCATGACGCCCAACGATTCCATCCGTTACTATAAATCTTTTCTCCGGGCGGCTTTTATGGCCATCGAACCGAACACGGGGCATGTGAAGGCCTACGTCGGCGGTCCGGACTACCATTTTTTCAAATACGACAATGTGGGCCAGGGCAAGCGACAGGTCGGCTCAACCTTTAAGCCGTTCCTTTACACGCTGGCCATGCAGGAGGGTTATACACCTTGTGACAAGGTGGTCAACACTACTTACACCATCGATGTCAACGGGGAGGACTGGGCGCCGAAGAGCGAAGTCGACGAACGCGTAGTGACGCTCAAATGGGGCCTGACCAACAGCCGCAACAACATTTCCGCTTATCTGATGAAGCAGTTCGGCCCCTTCGCGACGGTCGAGATCTGCCGCAAGATGGGCATCAGCAGCTACCTCGACCCGGTGGTGTCGCTCTGCGTAGGTTCGTGCGACCTGAGCGTGATGGAGATGGTCGCCGCCTACAATACGTTCCCCGGCCGCGGTGTCTACAGCTATCCGATGTTTGTGACACGAATCGAGGACAATGCCGGCAATGTGCTGGCAACGTTCTCTACGCGCAAGCGTGAGGCCATCAGCGAAGTGACGGCCTACAAGATGATCGACATGATGCGCGGCGTGGTCAACGACGGCACGGCCGGCCGTATCCGCTGGCGCTACAACATTCAGGGCGATCTGGCCGGCAAGACCGGTACCACCAACGATAACTCCGACGGCTGGTTTATCGGTTACACGCCGAAGTTGACGGCCGGCGTCTGGGTGGGCGCTGAAGACCGGCAGGTGCACTTCATGAGTACGGCGTTGGGAGGCGGCAACAACATGGCGCTGCCGATCTGGGCCTTGTTCATCCAGAAGGTGTATGCCGATCCGTCGATCAATATGGGCTCGAGCGATGTGTTTGTTCCTCCTTTGGGATGGAGTGCCGACCAACTGTGCGACGGCTCGTCGAACGATACGTCCGACGCGTCCGCCGGGAACGATTATTTCAATTAGAATGAAGAAGATAGCTTTGATATATGGAGGAGATTCCTCCGAATGGGGCATCTCGGTGCTCAGTGGCAAGTATGTCGCTACGTGCCTGGACCCTTCCAGGTATGAAGTGACGGAATTGTTGCTGCGCGGTGGACAGTGGTCGGTGTGCGACCCGGCCGTGACCGACGTGGCCGTTCCGATGCGGCCGTTCATCCCTTCCGACCTGAAGCAGTTCGACGTGGCGATGATCATGATCCACGGCACGCCGGGCGAGAACGGCATCCTGCAGGCGGAACTCGAGAAGCACGAAGTGCCGTTTACCACCTGCTCCTCGCGGGTGGCGGCCCTGACCTTCGACAAGCATGCCTGCAAGAAGGCCATGCGCGGGCTGGGGATTCCCCTGGCGCCGGAGATTTTCCTCCATCGCGGCCAGGCGTTCAATGCCGAGTCGGTCGTGGAACAACTGGGCCTGCCGGTTTTCGTCAAGCCCAACGACGGCGGCAGTTCCTTCGGCGTGACGAAGGTCAAGCGGCAGGAAGACCTGGCACCGGCCATCGCGGCGGCGTTCTCCGAGAGCGACGACGTGCTGATCGAGAGTTACATTCCCGGACGCGAACTCACCGAGGGCGTGTTCAATCGCCATGGAGAGATTATTCCGCTGCCCATCACGGAAATTATCCCGCACAACGAATACTTCGACTACGAGGCCAAGTACCTGGGCAAGAGCGACGAGGTATGCCCGGCGCAGATTCCCGCCGACGTCGCCCACACCGTGCGCGAACAGACGCGGCGCATCTACCAGCATTTCGGCTGCCGCGGCCTGATCCGCTGCGACTACATTATGACGGAGTCGGGGAAGGTGTACTTCCTGGAGATCAACCCGGTGCCCGGCATGACGAAGATGTCGCTGGTTCCCGCGCAGATCCGCGCCGCCGGCCTGACCACCGCTGAAGTGCTGGATACCCTGATTGACGAAGCCCTTTCGTCATTCCCGGCTTGACCGGGACCGCCGGCTATGACCCTTCGCGAATTCGTCGAATCCTGCGTTACCCGCCTTGCTCCGCTCTATCCGGCGGCCGAGGCAAAAGCCATCGCTTTCCGCCTGCTAGAACATTTTACCGACATCCCTTCCTATAAGTATATCTCCGAGCCCGAACTGGAGATTCCCGGCTTGACCGGGGATCTCATGCCCGCGCTGGCGGACCTGGCCACCGGCCGTCCCCTCCAATACGTCCTTGGTTTCACGGAGTTCTGCGGACATCGTTTCAAGGTTCGCGAAGGCTGCCTGATACCTCGTCCGGAAACGGAGGAACTGGTGTCGCGCATCGTGGACGACCTGTCCGGCACCGAAATCGGCGACGAGCCGTTCAATATCCTTGACCTCTGCACCGGGTCCGGCTGCATCGCCTGGTCGCTGGCGGCCGAATTCCCCGAGGCCATGGTCTATGGCTGCGACCTGTCGGACGCCGCCCTCGGCATCGCCTGCAGGCAGCGTGTAAAGGTCGGCGGTGCCAAGCCTGTCTTTTTCTTGGCCGATGTGCTGGCGGCGCCTCCTGGCGGTCTGCCCAGGTTCGATGTCATCGTATCGAATCCGCCGTACATCTGTGAAAGTGAAAAGGCGTCGATGCGGCGCAACGTGCTCGATTTCGAGCCGGCCGAGGCACTCTTCGTCCCCGACGACGATCCGCTGCGGTTCTACCGCGCCATCGCCCGATGGGCCGATGCTCTTCTCCGACCCGACGGCCACATCTACATGGAAATCAACGAGCGCTTCGGTCCCGCCGTCGCCGCCCTGTTCCCCGGAAGCCGGATTCTTCAGGACATCAACGGCAAGGACCGTTTTATTGTCCGCTGATGCTTCCTTTCGCCTGAAGCCTCCGGTCAGTGAAGGTAGCTGCGGAGCGCTTCGACGTAGGCTTTGAAGGCTTCGCGTCCATGGTCGGTGATGCGGCAGATGGTCTGCGGTTTCTTGCCGTTGAAGCACTTCGAGACTTCGATGTAGTCTGCTTGCTGCAGCTTGTCGATCTGGACGCTCAGGTTGCCGGAGGTAGCCCCTGTCTGCGCCTTCAGGAAGACGAAGTCTGCTTCCGGGACGCCGAGGAGGATCGACATCACCGCGAGGCGGAGCTCCGAATGGAGCAGCGGGTCGAGCGGCTGGAAGGATTTGACAGTCTCGTTCATGGCTCGTTATTTCGCAGTTTTTTTCTGGAAAATGATGCCCGGGACGATCAGGGCGATGACGCCCAGGATGGCGAAGCTCAGGATCTGGAGAGGCGAACCATCCGGAACGAGCAAAACGAGCAACACGGAAAGGGCGGTAGCGACGCAGGCGGCAGCCGACACGGATTTCATCTTCATCACTGCACCCGAAATGGCGCCGCAAAGGCCCATCATCAGCGCGATGATCAGGGTGAGATGGATGGTCATAACCACCTCAGTGTTTTTTGCGTAGAGAATCAGCGCCGTCACCCAGAGCAGGGCGTAGAGGCCGATCGAGAAGATGCCGAACCATTTCCAGATGCAGCCCAGAATGCGCTTGGTTTCGCTCTCAGGTACTTTTTCCCGGTTGCGTGTAATGAGCATGGTTCCGAAGGCGCCGATGGCGGTCATCGCGAACCAGAGGAGATTCCACATCGGAGTGCCGGTCTTTGTCCAGAGGGCCCAGATGACGACAGAGGTGAGGGTGACGAGGCATCCCCAGAGGATGAGGGGTTTGCCTGTATTCTTCGCAATCGCGTTGCGGCTGCGTTCGATGGTCTCCGCAATCAGACGAAGGCTGTTTTCTGCTGACAGGTTTTCCATTTTGATGGTGTTTTTATAAGTTTACCAATAAAAAATAATCTGCAAGGCGTCCCTTGCCAGACTCTCTGCCTTCCCGTTGCGCACCGGTTTAGCTTCAAATCCGACGCAAAGATAAATAAGTTTATTTTATAAACCAAATTATTTTCAAAAATATTTACTGCCGGCTACAAAACCGCCCCCGAACGTGGCCGGGACACCCGCTCAAGTCGGGCAGGACGAAAAGGGACGTCGGCAGGCGTCAGATTGTCAGTTCTTCCCCTTCCGAGTGGGCAATGATTACGCCAGTCCCGGGCGGCAGGGTTTGCCGATGGAGCGGCGGTAGGCGAAGTAGAGTTCTTCGGTGGCGAGGGCCATCTTCGTGACGGAGCAGCCCGGAACCTTCGGGTAGGTGTACCACGTGTCAGTCAGCGTGTTGAGATCCACGCAGTCGCCCCATTTTCCCAGATAGTTGTATTCGATGTGCACGGAATAGGCCGCCGGTACGGGGATGTCCATCGTGTGTTCCCGGCCCAGCAGGTCCTTCACGCGGACGCGGAACCCGTTCATGTCGTGGATCATCGTGCCCTTTCCCAGCGGGATGAAAGCCTTGGAGTTGGGCAGCGAGCGCACTTCGACGGGCAGTTCCCCTGTGGAATAGGTTCCCGCCTCTACTTCGGCACGCACGTTGGCGCGTTCCCATTCATACCAGTCGGGCACGTGCGAGAATTCAGTCTCTCCCTCCGAAGCGCTCAATTCGCCGTTCGGCGCCATGGTCCAGCGCTTGCCGCAGTACTTGCAGTAGAGGTCGTTGCCTTCGGAAGCCATCTCGTATTCTGTGCCGCAGTGCGGGCACTGGTAAAGCACACGCTCCAGCCCTTCGGACCGCTTCCCGAAGCGCATCTGCAGCCCCTTCTCCCGCAGCCAGGCGAAATCGTCGTACCGGAAGGCCGCCACCAGATTGTCGTTGATCTCGTCGACTGTCTTTTCCGCCAGCTGCTCAGGCGTGAACAACAGTTTGAAATCGGCTTCCGTGGGCTTGATGCCCCGGGAACGCAGGTTCCAGAACGGGGAATTCACATGATGGCCGTGGCAGATGAACGTGGCCACGGGCACTTTCAGCATCTTGCACAACTTGCCTAGCGACTCCGGGAGTACCGCGGTCGTGCCGCAGAGCGAATAGCGTGCCTCCGGATAGATCACTGCGATGTCGCCGTTTTCAATGACCCGTGCCAACTGCCGCACCAGCGTCACGTCGGACGTGAACTTGCGCTTGCAGATGGCGCCCACGTTGCGCAGCAGCCACTCCCGTCCGATGAACCCGTCGATGGCCACCACGTAGTTGGCCCGTCGCGGGAAGATGGCCTTGGTGAGCACCTTGAAGTCCATGAATGCGTTGTGGTTGCTCAGCAGCAGGAACGGCGGCTTGAGGTCGCGGGTGCCTTCGTAGTGGATATGCGTGTTGTGCACCATGACGGCAGGGACGCTGAGCAGATAGGTCAGCGGCCGCAGGAACCAGCGGGTCCGCACAGGCGGACGTGACATGTCGAAGCGGGGCGTTTCGTCGGTCATAAATCGGCGAGAGGACTATTGGAAGAGTTTCCGGCAGAGCGCGGCGATGTCGGCCACGGGCGTCACGGTGATGCCGCCTGCCTTCTTGTCGCGCTTGGCGAAGGAAGATTCCTTGTTGAAAGAGGATATGTAGATCTGTTCGAATCCGAGTTTTTCCGCTTCGGCGATGCGGCGCTCCACTTGGCTCACGGGACGGATTTCCCCGCTGAGTCCTACCTCGGCGGCAAAGCAGACCTTCGGCGAGATATATAGGTCGAAGTTCGAGGAGAGGATGGATGCCACGATGGCCAGGTCGCAGGCGGGATCCGACACGCGCAAGCCGCCGGCGATGTTGAGGAACACGTCTTTGGCGGCCAGCTTGAAGCCGGCGCGCTTCTCCAGCACGGCCAGCAGCATGTTGAGCCGGCGGCCGTCGAAGCCCGTGGCCGAACGCTGTGGTGTGCCGTAGGCGGCGGTGCTCACCAGCGCCTGGATCTCGATGAGGAATGGTCGCGTGCCGTCCATCATGGCGGCGATGGCGATGCCGGAAAGGTCGTCCTGATGCATCGGGATGAGGATTTCCGAGGGATTGCGTACTTCGCGCAGGCCGGTGCCGGTCATTTCGAATACGGCCAGCTCGTCGGTCGAACCGAAGCGGTTCTTGATGCTGCGCAGGATGCGGTAGGAGCCCTTGGTGTCGCCTTCGAACTGCAGTACCACGTCGACAATGTGTTCGAGGACTTTCGGTCCGGCGATGGTGCCGTCCTTGGTGATATGGCCGATGAGGATCACGGGCGTGCCGCTCTCCTTGGCATAGCGCAGCAGTGACGAGGCGCATTCGCGCACCTGCGACACGCTGCCTGCCGAAGAGTCGAGCGCCTCGCTGTAGATGGTCTGGATGGAATCGACGATCAGCAGGGCGGGCTTCACTTCACGGGCTTGTGCAAGGATGTTTTCGAGCACAGTCTCGCTCAGGATGAAGCAGTCTTCGTCGGAACCGCCGAGCCGGTCGGCGCGGAGCTTGATCTGCTTGGGGCTCTCCTCGCCCGAGACGTACAGTGTCTTGAGGTTCTTGCAACAGAGTGGAATCTGGAGCGAAAGCGTGGATTTTCCGATACCGGGCTCGCCGCCGATGAGAACCATGGACCCTTCCACCAGGCCGCCGCCGAGCACACGGTCGAGTTCTCCGATGCCGACGGAAAAACGATTGTCGCGCGACAGGTCGATCTCGCGGAGCCGCGTCGGCTTTGCATCGGATGCGTCGATGTAGGCGCGGGAACGGCCGGCCGCAGATCCGCCTCCCGAAGAGGATTTCGGGGCCTTCGGCTCCTCCACCATCGTATTCCATTCACCGCACGCGGGGCACCGCCCCATCCATTTTGCACTCTCGTTTCCACACGACGTGCAATACCACACGCTTTTGATCTTGTTTGCCATACGACAAATGTAAGAAAAAAATTGCTATCTTTGTTTGATTAGATTTTCTCTCTATGGAAACGTTGACCATCAAAACCATCGGGCCGTGGATGCGGCACGGCGAACAAATCCTGCTGACGGGAAGCTGCCCCGCTCTGGGCGGCTGGGACCCCGCAAAAGCGCTGCCCATGACAGTGCAGCAGGGCATCCTCTGGAGCATCGAACTCGACAAGGCCTCCCTTCCGCAATTTTTTGAATACAAATTCATCTGCAAGGAAGCCGACGGCACCTATACCTGGGAAACCTGCTTCAACCGAACCGACCCTTACGCCGTCACCGAGACCACATTCCCCCATCAGCATCCCCGCTACGCCGGTACGGCGATTCCGGTGTTTTCGCTCCGGAGCTGTCACTCATCGGGCATCGGCGACTTCGCCGACATCAAGTTGATGGTCGACTGGGCCGCCGCCACGGGCCAGGCCGTGCTGCAGTTGCTACCGGTCAACGACACCACCTCCACCAAGACGTGGACCGATTCCTATCCTTATGGCGGCATCACCATCATGGCGCTGCATCCCGTGTACCTGAACCTGCAGGACATCGGCCCGCTCCGCGACAAAGATGCCCAGGCCGCGTTCGACAAGGAAGCCGCAGAACTCAACGCCCTGCCGCAGCTCGACTATGAACGCGTGTTCTCGCTCAAGGAACGTTATGTGCGCGCCATCTTTGCCCAGAAAGGCACCCGCACCATGGGCAGCAAGGCTTTCAAGGCCTTCCTGGAAGCCAACCGAGAGTGGCTGATGCCCTACGCGGCCTTCTGCGTGCTGCGCGACCGTTTCGGGACGGCCGATTTCTCGCAGTGGAAACGCCTGAAGAAATACAGCGCCGCCGGCGTGTCCCGGCTCTACGGTGAAGCCAAAGCCGAGATGGACTATTACATTTTCGTGCAGTATCATCTTGACCGCCAGCTCCGCGATGCGCATGATTATGCCCGCAAGAAGGGTGTGGCGCTCAAGGGTGACATCCCTATCGGCATCACGCCTCACAGCGTCGAGGCCTGGGCAGAGCCCGAATATTTCAACATGGGCGAACAGGCAGGCGCTCCGCCGGATGCTTTCGCGGTGGATGGTCAGAACTGGGGCTTCCCGACTTACAACTGGGACCGTATGGCCCAGGACGGCTATGCCTGGTGGAAGCGCCGCTTCCGCAAGATGGCCGAATATTTCGACGCCTATCGCATCGACCATGTGCTGGGCTTCTTCCGCATCTGGGAAATCCCCGTGCCTTACAAGTCGGGCTTGATGGGCCATTTCAGCCCGGCGCTGCCTTTCTCCGTGGATGAACTGCGCTGGAGGGGCTTCTATTTTGATGAGAACCGCCATGCACGTCCCTATGTGGGCGACGACCCGCGCGAAGTGCTGTTCGTGGAAGATCCGGTGCAGAAAGGCATGTGGCATCCCCGTATCAGCGCCCAGTACACGCGCAGTTACGCCGATCTGCAGCAGTGGGAGAAAGATGCCTACAACCGTCTCTACGATGAATTCTTCTATACCCGAAACACCGAATTCTGGCGCGAACAGGCCATGCGCAAGCTGCCCGAACTGATCGGCGCCACCAACATGCTTACCTGTGCGGAAGACTTGGGCATGATTCCGGCCTGCGTGCCGGAAGTCCTTTCCGACCTGCACATCCTCTCGCTGGAGGTGCAGCGGATGCCGAAGGATCCCAAGCAGATGATCGGTAATCCTTCCGAGTATCCGTACATGAGCGTCTGCACCACGGGTTCCCACGACACCAGCACCCTCCGTGGCTGGTGGGGCGAGAACCACGACGGCGAAGACTGCCCTGTCGAGACATGCCAGTGGATTGTGGCCGAGCACCTGTATTCGCCTTCGATGCTCACCATCCTGCCGCTGCAGGACTGGTTCTCCGTCGAGCCGTCGCTCCGCGTAGCCGACATCGCCGGCGAACGCATCAATATCCCGGCCAACCCCAAGCACTATTGGCGCTGGCGGATGCATCTCACCCTCGAAGAGATGATCGCGAACAAGCCGTTCTGCGAGAAAGTGTCTGAGATGGTGGCGCAAAGCGGAAGACAGGCATAGGCCATGGCAGAGACAGGGAAGAAGAAAGGGCTTGCCCTGCACTGGCAGATCCTCATCGGCATCGGCCTGGGCATCGTGGCGGGCATCATGCTCTGCAAGATCTGGCCCTACGAGGAGTGGTCGAAGTACATCAAGTGGGCGGGCGACATCTTCCTGCGCGGCCTGCGGATGATCGTCATTCCGCTGGTGTTCACCTCCATCGCGCTGGGCGTGGCGGGCATGGGCAATTCCGCCGCACTGGGCCGCATCGCCGGCAAGACGCTGCTGTATTACATCGTCACCACCGTGATTGCCGCCACCATCGGCCTGACGCTGGTCAATCTCGTCAAGCCGGGTGTGGGAGCCAGCCTTAACCTTGCTGAAAAGGTTGCTTCTGTGGGTTCGGGAAACGTGTCGTTCATCGACCAGATCGTGTCGATCGTTCCGTCGAACATCTTCGAGTCGATGGCCAAGGGCGACCTGCTGCCGGTCATTTTCTTCGCCGTCATTTTCGGTTTTTTCATGAACAAGGTGGATGCGAAACATACGGCTACGCTCTCCAACCTGTTTACGGCTATCTACGAAGTGATCATGAAGATTACCTTCTTCATCATCCGTCTGGCTCCGTTCGGTGTGTTCGCCATCGTCACCAATGTGGTGGGCAAGCAGGCGGGCAATCCGCAGGCGCTGCTGAGCATGGCCGGTTCACTCGGCGTGTTCGTCCTTGTGGTCTGGGGCGGTCTGCTGATTCAGGGCGGTATCGTGCTGCCGTTGCTGGTGCGGACGTTGGGCCGGCAGAACCCATGGCGGCATATTTCGAAGATGTCCACAGCGTTGCTGACGGCATTCTCCACCTGTTCATCGGGCGCAGCGTTGCCCATCAACATCCGCGATTCGCAGGAGAAATGCGGCATATCGAACAAGATCGCCAGCTTCGTCCTGCCGCTGGGCAGCACCATCAACATGAACGGAACGGCGCTCTATGAATGCGTGACGGCCATCTTCATCGCCCAAGCCTACGGTATCGACCTGTCGCTGGCCCAGCAGGTGATGATTGTCTTCACGGCGCTGCTGGCCGCCATCGGCACGGCCGGTATCCCGATGGCCGGGATGGTGATGCTGACCATCGTCCTGACGGCAGTGGGCCTGCCGCTCGAAGGCATCGGCTTGGTGCTGGCTGTGGAGCAGCTATGCGACATGCCGCGCACCTGCATCAACACCTATGGTGACTCCTGCGGCGCTGTCATCATCGCCCACTCGGAAGGGGAAGAACTGACAATCTGATTAGTCTTGCGTGGTCTGAATCAGGCTCACCTGGATTCCTTTG
>LUZC01000026.1 GCA_001603505.1 Bacteroidales bacterium Bact_11
GTCGTGTTCGGGCCATAGGCGTCACCCACGGTGAAGCAGGTGCCGGCGGTGGCCACGTTGTAGTGACGCATGATCACGTTCTGCGCATTGGAGGCCGGGCCTTTTTCGAGGGCGGCCAGCACAGCGTCGGGATCGAACTCGGAGGTCTTCTTCAGGTTGTTGAGCCAGCGGGCCTTGAGGCCGTAGCACAGACGGATCCAGGCCTGCGGATCGCCGCCGCACCAGGCGTCACCGGCAGCCAGGTTGGTGGCACCGGCTTCCTGCGTCATGCCGAAGTATTCGATGGCTTTGTCGAGGTCTTCGAGGCAGCCGTGATAGATCACGTCGCCGTTGTCGTAGTAGGGAGCGTAGTTGGCACCCACGGCGTCGGTGTACGGCATTTCACCGTAGAGGTCGACCATCATGATGAAGCCCATGGCCTTGATGGTGAGGGCCGCGCCGATGTAGTGGTAGGCACCTTCCTTCTCGGCTTTCTCGATCAGGTCGGGAATGTTGCAGGCGGCACCCAGGAAGAAGTTCTGGTACACGGTGGTAGCGATACCCTGTGCAGGGTTCCAGTTGGCCTGGAGGCCGATGGCGGCCGTACGGCTGGCGGTGGTCACCATCTGGACGATGGCGCTGGAACGGGTGTTGGCAGTACCCCAACCATACATATAGTAGTACTGGATCCAAGGCAGACGGTTCTCAACCGTCGCACTCTTGTTGCTCGGACTATCCGGGTCGGTATTGACGTCAAGCCACTGTGCGCAGGACGAGATACCCAGGAGCATTACCAGACAAAATGCAATAGCTAATATCTTTTTCATAATCGTATCCATTTTAAAGTTAAGCTCCATTCATTAGAAAGTCAGGTTAAGACCGAAGGAGAACATGCGCTGGCTCGGGACGCCGCAGTAGTCGATGCCGACCGAACCCGAACCGCCGGTACCGGAACCCGTGGCGGCAACCTCGGGATCGAGGCCACCGGTGTAGTTGGTCCACACGAACAGGTTATTGGCGCTGGCCGTGGCCACAAGACCCTTGATGAAGTTTTGACCCTTCAGGAGGCTGGAGAAGTCATACGAGACGTTGACGGCGCGCAGGCGCAGCCAGTTGACCTTCTCGATGAAGTTGTAGGCGTTGTTGCAGTAGTTGCTGTAGTACGACTCGATCATGTTGGCACCGGAAACCTGGCGGCCGTTGATCGTGTAGGTCTGACCCGCTTCGTAGGTGACGGTCTTGTCTTCCCAGACAGGCTCGGCAGCCGAACCCGTGTTGACCACGCCCGTGAAGGAGATTTTGTCGCGCTGCAGGGTACGCATCGACTGGCCGTAGGAGGTCAGGAAGTACTGCGTGCCGTTGTAGATGTCGCCGCCCAGACGGAGGTCGAGGAGGAACGACAGGCTCAGGTTCTTGTAACGGATGTTGTTGTTCAGACCGCCGATCATGATCGGTTCGCGGTTACCCACGACGTTGGTCGTCGAACCCTTGAGCTTGTAGAGGCCGGTGTTCGGGTCGATCTCGTAGCGACCGCCTTCTTTCTCGACCTGCTTCATCTTCACGTTGCCCTTGTCGTCATACTGGACATTGCCGTCCTTGTCGAGATCCTGGACAGCTTCCGTCTCGCGCACCCAGTAGTTACCGGTCAGGCCGAGGAAGTAGCCGCCGTTCGGGATGGAAGCGGCCTTCACGCCGCCGATCTGCACATCGGTCACATAGAAGAAGTCCACACCGTCGACGAAGTCACCCAACGTACCGCGGTTGCCCGACAGGTTGAGGGTCACGTCCCAGGTGAAGTTGCGGGTGTCGACCGGCGTACCGGTGACCATGAGTTCCATACCCTTGTTCTGCACGGAACCGGAGTTGATGGTCAAGAAGATGTAACCGGTGGACTGGGCCAGACGCGGAGCGGCGATCTGGTTGCGGGTGATCGAGTTGTAGTAAGTGTAGTCGATACCCAGGCGTCCGCCGAAGAACTTCAGTTCGGTACCGACTTCCCAGGAGGTCTGGATTTCCGGCACGAGGTACGGGGAGCCGCCGGTCCAGCTGTTACCGATACCGATGAAGTTGCCGTTCACCACCTGTGCATCCCACAGATAGGTGTTGGTGGCATAGGCACCGGCGTCTTTACCGACGCGGGCCCAGGAGGCGCGGATCTTACCGAAGGTCAGGATATCGTTCTTCGGCATCAGTTCGGTGAACACGAACGAACCGCTCACGGAAGGATAGAAGTACGAGTTGTTCTCCACCGGAAGGGTCGAAGACCAGTCGTTACGGCCCGTGACCGTGAGGTAGGCAATGTTCTTATAAGCGGCGCGGAACTCACCGTACACGCCGACGAGGCGCTTGCGGGTGGTGCTTTCCGTGAACTTCTTGTTCTCGTCGATGATGTTACCGAAGGAAATCGTACCGGCGGTGACGAAGTCCCAGCCCCAGCGGGTGTTGCGCACGCGGGTGGTGGATTCGGCCGTGGTACCGGCGAGGAGGTTGAAGTCGAAGTCGCCGAACTGCTTGTGAGCGTTGACCATCAGGTTGGAGGTCCAGTAGTCGTAAGAGACGCCGGCCTTGCTCAGACGGCCGTTCTGATAGATACTCTTCACGTTGCCGCCCGGAGCGATGTAGGTATAGCTGTTGTTGTTGTAGCTGTCGATACCCATGCGGTAGGCGACGTTCAGCCAGCTCGTGAGATCGAGGCTTGCGGTCACGGCACCCGTGATACGCTTGTTGTTATCGGTCAGTTCGTTCTTGTTGATGATCCAGTACGGGTTCTCGATTTCTTCCGAAGGGTCCACGTTGGGGAACATGCGGTACTTGGTACCGTCGTCGTTCAACCAGTGCGACATGTTCTCGCTGCGCGGCCAGGAATACAGAGCCGTCATCGTACCGTTACCGCCGCCGTCGTACAGACCGGAGGTGGTGAGGGTCTTCTTGGTATCGGCGATGGAGTATGCCACGTTGGCGCCCACCGTCAGTTTACCATATTTCTGCTCACCGTTGAAACGCACGGTGTTCTTGATATAGGAGGTACCGGGAACGACACCGTTCTGGTCGAAGTTCGAGGCGGAGAGGAAGAACGAACCGTTCTTGTGGCCGCCCGACACGCTGATGCTGTTGTCGAACACGTTGGCGCCCTTGAAGAAATCCTTCACGTTGTCATAGGTCCGGTTGACCTTCTCGCCCCAGGAGCTGAAGACCTGGTCGGTCTGCAGCATGCCGTTGACGTCGTAGGAACCGCGGCCATAGGTGTTCTGGATTTCCGGAGCACTGCTGATGGTGGCATAGGAATACTTGCTCGAGAAGTTGACCTTCACATTGCCGTCGGCAGCACCTTTCTTGGTGGTGATCACCACGACACCGTCGGCAGCACGCGAACCGTAGAGGGCCGCAGCGGCGGCGCCCTTCAGCACGGACATGCTCTCGATGTCTTCCGGGTTGATATCCATCACACGGTTGGAGAACGTGGTGGCCGTCTTGGTCATACCGTCGGTGCCCGAGTTGCCGGCATTGACGGTCGAGTTGTCGTAGATGATACCGTCGACAACGAAGAGCGGCTGGTTGTCGCGGCCTTCGGAAGCGGAGTTACCACCACGGATGATGATGGAAGAACCGGCGCCGGCAGCACCGCCGGCCTGCGTCACGTTGACGCCCGGCACCTTACCGGCAAGGGAGTTGATGACGTTGGTCTGCTTGTTGCGAAGGAGTTCCTCAGACTTGACTTCCGTCACCGAATAGCCCAAGGCTTTGCGTTCCTTCTTGATGCCGAGAGCGGTCACGACCGTCTCCTGCAGCAGCTCCGCGTCGTCGACGAGGGTGACGTCGATGACAGAACGGCCCGCCACTGCGACCGACTGCGTCTTGTAACCGATGCAGGTAAACGTGAGGGTGCCGTTGGCGGGCGCCTGGATGCGGTATGCACCCGCGCCGTCGGTCGAAGTGCCGACCGTCGTACCTTCCACCACCACGTATGCCCCTACGACAGGCTCGTTGTTACCGTCGACCACCTTACCGGTGACGGTCACATTCTGAGCCCACACCGATCCTGCTGTGAGAACCAGTGCGCACATGGCCGCGAGGATGCGGCCCAGATTTTTAGAAGCGAACATAAATGAGTTTTTAGGTTAAATAAAAGTTGTGTATATGTGATAAATTGTTGCCGCTTTTCTTTTCGTGTGCGCTACGCGCAAACAACCAACAAATATACGAATTTATTCGAGAAGGGGAAATATTTTTGATTTTTTTCAACAAGTAATCAACATTGGGGATTTTTTATTACCTTTGTTTTGTTATGTGGACATTTTTTTTAAACCACAAATACCTAAAATTAACCAAAAAACTAACCCTATGTTCGTTCAAAATCTCAAGAGATTTGTGCTGGCAATGGCAGCCGTGCTCCTTGTAGCCGTGTCCGCCTATGCACAGAATGTGACCGTCAAGGGAACTGTTACCGACACCAACGGTGAACCCGTCATCGGTGCGGGTGTTCTCATCAAGGGTACGAACAGCGGTGTATCGACCGACATCGACGGCCAGTACACCATCAGCGTACCGAAAGATGCGACCCTCCGCTTCACCGGGCTGAACTACAAGGAACAGGAAATCCCCGTGAGAGGCCGCGCCGTCATCAACGTCATCCTCGAAGATGCACAGCTGACGCTCGACCAGGCCGTGGTCACGGCCGAGTTCGGTATGAAACGTGTGGCCCGTTCGGTGGGATCCGCGGTTCAGAACGTGAAGGCCACCGACATCCAGGAATCCGGTCGTGAAAGCTTCGTGACCGCTCTCCAGGGCCGTGTCGCCGGTATGACCATCACGTCGACCAGCGGTGCGCCGGGTGCCTCCACTTCGGTCGTGCTCCGTAACATCACCTCCATCTCCGGCAGCAACCAGCCGTTGTATGTCGTGGACGGTGTGCCTATCAACAACACGACGCTCGACGCCCACACCGACTTCGCCTACGGTGACGCCGTCTCCATGTACAGCATGGACTTCGCATCCCGCGGTAACGACCTCAACCCGGAAGACATCGAAAGCATGACCATCCTGAAGGGTGCCGCCGCTGCGGCCCTCTATGGTTCCGATGCTTCCAACGGTGCCATCGTCATCACCACGAAGAAAGGTTCCGCAGGCCGCGGCAAAGTGACCTACAGCAACTCCTTCGGCTGGTCGATGGCCTATGGCATCCCTGAGATCCAGACCAAGTACGCCAACGGTGCCTACGGCATCACGAACTACTACTACACCAGCCGTTTCGGTGGACTCTATCCGTCCGACATGAAGCTGTACAACAACATGGAAGCCCTCCTTCAGACCGGTTTCTCCCAGACGCACAACGTTTCGGTGGAAGGCGGTACCGAGAAGATCACCGTCCGTGGTGCCGCTTCCTATACCGATAACAACGGTGTGGTGAAGACCTCCAATTACAACCGTTTGAACCTCACCCTCTCCGGTCGTGCCGAAGTCACCAAGTGGCTGAATTTCGAAGGCAAGATGGAGTACGCCCGCACCGGCAACACGAAAGTGATGAAAGGCCTCTATGGCGTGCTGTACCGTGCTTCCCGCTGGCCGCTCAACGACGACATGAGCAATTACATCACGGAAGACGGCAAGATGAGCCGCCCGCAGCTCTACACCGACACCGACCTGCTGAACCCGTTGTTCGCCATCTACAAGAACCGTAACTACGACTCCTCCGACCGTTTCATCGGCAGCTTCGCCATGAACGTGACGCCGAGCCGCCACACTTTCATCCGCCTGAGCTACGGTATGGACTTCTCGGTGGCCGAGTACGAATCGCATACCCATCCGTACTATGCCAACCCGACCAGCGGTTCCTACGGCTACGGCGCATACAACTATTCGAAGCCGACTTACAAAGACTCCTCGATCGACGCCATCGCCGGCTATAACAACGACTGGGGCAAGTTCTCCTTCTCGATCCAGGCCGGTTATCACCAGAAAGAAAATGCAGTGGACCGCGTGGCCATCTACGGCTCCAAGTTCCAGGTGATCGATTTCTACTCGATCGCCAACTGCGACCCTTCGACGTGGCAGATCGGCGAGGCCCACACCAGGCGCCGCATCCAGGCCATTTCCGCCCAGATCCAACTCGGCTGGAACAATATGGCATTCCTCACGGCCCGTGCCCGTAATGACTGGTCCTCGACCCTGCCGAAGGCCAACAACCACTACTTCTATCCGGCCATCGAGGCTTCCTTCATCGCCACCGAGCTCCCGTTCATGAAGAACAGCGACGCCGTTTCCTACCTGAAGTTCCGCGGCTCTTTCGCCCAGGTCGGTAAGGATGCCCGCCCGCTCTCCATCTACCCGGCCCTCGAGGCCACGGGCGACCAGGGCGGCGGTTTCCGCTACGGCTACACCGGCCCTAACGAGACCCTGAAGCCGGAGATGACCACCTCCTGGGAGGTCGGAGTCGAAGGCCGTTTCCTCAACGACCGCATCAACGCCGACTTCACCTACTACTGGACCAAGTGCGAAAACCAGTATGTGGAGAACTTCCGTCTGTCATACGCCACCGGTTTCGTGTTGAACAACATGAACGTCGGTACGTTTACCACCCGCGGCTGGGAATTCCACATCGACGGTGACATTCTCCGTACGATGGGCGGCTTCCGCTGGAACCTCGGCCTCAACCTCGACCACTCCACCTCCAAGGTGGTGTACCTCCCGGTCGATGAGTACTACAACGCCTACACCTGGCTGTCCGGCAACCTCCGTAACGGTGTGTGCGTCGGCTACCCTGTAACCGCCATGACCGGTCTGGGTTATCAGCGCAACAAGAAAGGCGACATCCTGATCGACCCGGGCACCGGCCTTCCGATGGCCGAGTCCGTGTGGAAATATCTGGGCGATCGCCAGCCGCTCCTCAGTGGTGGTATCACTTCCACCATGTCGTTCAAGAACTTCCGCTTGAGCGCCGTGTTCATGGGCAAGTTCAAGACGACGGTCGTCAACGGCACCAAGCGCGATATGATGACCACCGGTTCCAGCTGGGAATCCGTGAAGCTCCGTGAGAGCGACCCTGTGATTTTCAACGGCGTGCTCAAGAACGGTCTTGAAAACACCGACAATCCGACGATCAACAACATCGCCGTGACCTACAGCAACTACGGTTCCTCCATCTGGACGGGTACCGACGAAGACTGGCTCGAGACCGGCGTGAACTACGTCCGCCTGTCCGAACTCCGTTTCTCCTATAATGTTCCTTCGAAGTGGCTGCAGAACACCACCCGCAAGTTCGTCTCCGCGGCGAACATCTGGGTCAAGGCCAACGACCTCTTCGTCTGGACCAACTACTCCGGTATCGACGCAGTCGGTAACTCCAACTCCGCTTCCCTCGGTGGCTCCGGCGGTGTCGGCTACGATGTCTGGGGTCTCCCCAGCCCGCGTACGATTTCCTTCGGTGTCAGTCTCACCTTCTAATTTCTTTCGCGTATGAAAAAGATATTATCCGCTATATTGGTCGCAGCCACGGTCCTGATGATGTCCAGCTGCGAAAAGTATCTCGACGTGAATACCAATGTGGACGCTCCCGACCACGTGGATGCGGGCCTGCTCCTTCCGGGCTGCCTCTCCGCGCTGCAGGGTGTGTATTGGGACACGCGCGCCACTGCACCGCTCTCCCAGATGTTCTATGGAGTCTATCCCAACTACGGTAACCACTTCTACAACAAGGCCAGTGACGCCGCCGGTGAAATGTGGCGTACGAACTACTGGCTGCTGGGCAAGAACCTCGAGAACCTGATCACTCAGTCCGAGGAGCAGGAAGCCTGGACGCTGGCCGGCATCGGCTATGCCATCAAGGCTTTCTCCTGGGATGCAACCACCAAACTCAATGGCGACATGCCGTGCCTCCAGGCCTATGAGCCGGGCCGTCTGACCTTCGACTACGACTCGCAGGAGATTGTGTACGAGAAAGTCCGCGAATGGGCGGAGATTGCCATCGACTACCTCTCCCGCGAAGACAACTTCGCCTACGGCACCTATCTGACCTCCGGCGACCTCATCTACAAGGGTGACAAGTCCAAGTGGCTGAAGTTTGCGCACGGCGTGATTGTCCGCAACCTCGCTTCGCTGACCAACAAGAAGGACTTCACCTCGAAGTACGCCAACGACCTGCTGACGCACGCCCAGGCTGCCCTGCAGACCAATGCCGACGTGGCCCGCATGTTCCGTGAAGGCGGCGGCGCCGACGCGCAGTTCTCCGCCTACAACAACTGGTGGGGCGTTTACCGCGGCAACCTCGATGGCTGCTACCAGTCCGATTATGCCGTGCAGGTGATGACCGGTACCGTGCCTAAGTACGACAACAACGGCAACAAGATTCCGGCCGAACCCGCTCCGGGTGAGGACAACCCCGATCCTTACTACAGCTATGTGTATGCCGACCAGCAGATCGTCTGCGACAATTCCATGGAGAAGGGTCACTTCGATCCCCGTCACGTAGTCAAGCTCGGTTCTACCGATGCCCGCTTCTACAACAACATGGACAATGTCGATTCCATCAAGAGCTGGCGCTACTACGGCGGCAGCGTCGGTTCCACCGCCGCTCAGAACTCTGCCGAAGGTACTGTGGCCAATATGTGGGGCTGCCGCACCGCCGGTTACGCCTCCACGCCTTCCGTGGACGGCCAGGGCCGCTGGCTCTACCGCAACGACGCTTATTATATCTTCATGACCCCGGCCGAGATGAAATTCGACATGGCCGAGACCTACTGGAAGATGGGCGACAAGGCCGCCGCGCTCGCAGCCTGGAAAGAGGCTGTCTGCCTCGACGTGGACTTCACCGTCATCGACCTGTATCCGGGCGCTCCCAAGGCCGACGGCAAGGACGAACAAGGCAAAGACAAGTTCGCCCAGTACGGCAACCTGCCGGGCGGTGACGTGATCACGGCTTCCGCCTACAACAAGCTGGCCCAGGAATACAAGGACGGCCCGTATGTAAACGGCATGACGCTGAACAACTTCACCCTCTCGCACATCATGATGCAGAAGTGGGTGTCCTACTTCCCTTACGGCTCCAACGAAGCCTGGGTTGACCTCCGCAAGTACATGTACGACATCGAGTACACGGGCGAATATCCGACCGACGGAAACGGCTGGAACAAGACCTCGCTCGACAGCAAGCGCGACGAAATCGGCGGCAAGCCCAACGACGCCAAAGTGTTCAAGGGCTTCTATCTGAATCCTTCCAACGTCCAGGGACGCCGCAGCGCGTTCAACGTGGAGAACTACGGTTCACCCTGCTTCCGTCTCCGTCCGCGTTACAACTCGGAATACATGTGGAATAAAGAAGGCCTGGCCAACATCAAGCCTATCGACGGTGAAGCGCTCAACTATCACTGCTCAATTCCCTGGTTCGCCTATCCTGGCGACATGCCTGAGTCACTTCCTGCATATCACAATGATTAATCTTTGTTCGAAATGAAAAAATTATCATTCATCATATCGCTGTTGACGATTTTCGCGCTCGTTTCCTGCGAGAAGCACGAAATCCTCTACGATACGCACGACCTGGCCGACCAGAGCGCCGAGTTCCAGCTCCACTATTTCGAGCCGATCACCAGTGCCGCATCCAACTACATCGACTCCGTGTTCGTCAACGGAGTGCTCTACTCTTCGGTCAACGGTTCGGGCCAGCTGGCCACCTACAACGGTGTTCCCGGCGGTGCCACCGGCCGTTTCTTCGCCGTGGCTCCGGGTTCCGTGAAATTTACATTTTACCGCGGATACTGGAGTGAAGGAGAAGGAGAAAACGAGATTCGTCATGGTATCGTTGTTTATGAAAACGTCGCCACCTTGCAGAAAGGCAAGCAGAACGTGTTCGTGACCGACCTCAATGAAGCTCCGATCGTCATCCCCAACGATTTCCCGTACAAGGACAAGATCCATCGCGATCCGCCGACGGCAGCCACCTACGACACCGACTCCCTGGCTACCGGCAAGATCGTGAACGTATTGTTCGAGAAGCCGGGTGTTCCCTGCCAGACCAAGATCCAGTGCCAGTGGCGCAACGACGCCAAGGACGCCAACGGCGACTATATCTGGCACGATATGGGTACGCCCATCGGCTTCGGCGAAGCAACGCCTCTGTGCGGCTTCATCGTGCACAAGACCGCCTTCAACTCTTCGGGTTACCAGACGCTGTACTGGCGCTTCCTGAAGGAAGACGGCTCGGTGTTCACTTACACGAATGCCAGCGGCCGCGAGGTTGCCTTCACCGACTACTGGACCACCTACATCGGCCGTTCGTACCTCTATATGCTCGGTGGCAACCGTGGCCAGAGCACGAACCGTATGACGATGTATCGTTGGACGGCATTATAATTGCTAGGATTCCGAAGGGGGCGGACCAACCCCGCCCCCTTTAAACTTTTTGTGAAATGCGTAAATTCTTATTGATTCTCGCTGCGGCCATGCTGGTAGTGCCGGCATTCGCGCAGAAAATGACCAAGGAAGAAAAGGCCGCCGCCGCCAAACTGGCGTACGACGCTGCCGTCGAAAGCATCAACAACAAGACGTGGGTGCTGGTTCCCGAATACTACACCACCCAAAGCGGTGAGTTCGAGAGCAACAGCAACAACGACAACTTCCTCTCCTGTGAAGGAGGCGACTGTTTCTCCCAGGGCTATATCTGCTGCGACAACGACAAAACCAACATTGCAACGCCCACCGAGTACGACGTAAAAATCGACAAGAAGGGCAACGTCAAGATCCGCATCGTGGTGGCAGGCCGCTTCTGGAGAGGTACCTACACCATCTCCATGAAAAACAACGGCAACATGGCCGATGTGACTTTCAACCCGACCAACGGCCGGACCCGCAAGTTCACGGGGCCCATCGTCCCGCTGGCCGGCGCAAGCTACAACAAGCGCTCCAATCCGATCTAAGCCTTGAAACGCGCCCTCATCCTTGTCAGCGCAATGCTTTTTCTCGCCCTGCCGGCCTATTCGCAGCAGGGCGAGAATCGCTTTGTCGATTATGCACGCCTCCTCTCGCCCGAGAAAGCTTATCTCCACACCGACCGGGAGGTCTATTGCGTAGGCGATACCATCTGGTTCAAGGGCTACCTCGGGAACGCGGCCGTCACTGCGGAATTTCCCGAATGCAATTACCTGTACGTGGAACTCATCTCCACGATGATGCAGCACAATGCCAACCTGGGTACCGAAATCGAGACCGAAGCGGTGCGGGCCCGCGTCAAGGTCAAGCGCCGCGACGGCGTCTTCGAGGGCTGGCTGGCCGTGCCCGACAATCTCAACACCGGCGTGGCTACCCTGCGTGCCTATTCCTACTGGATGCTCAATCGTGAGCCGGAGTACATGTTCCACAAAGACATCGAACTCCGCAATCCGATGAAAGACGACTTCGTGGAAACGCTTACCAAAGAAAACGTCAAGGACGACTACAAGTATACCGACATCGGCATGCGCAATCCGTTCGACAGGGAGAAAACCGCCAAACGCGCATTCGACGTGCAGTTCCTGCCCGAAAGCGGCCGGTGGCTCTACGGCCAGCCGTCGGTGCTGGGCGTCCGGGCCATCGATGAAAAAGGACACGGCGTTGCCGTCGCTGGCGAGATCTATGCCGACGACCAGACCGTGGGGCGCTTCGAGACCGACGCCTGCGGCATCGGCACCACCACCCTGCTGCTCGAAGTCCCCGTCAAGAAACTCTACGCCCAGTACTACGAGGGCGACAACTTTGCCGGACAGGCCGGCCTTCCGCTGCCGGAACCCTCGGGCGTGTCCATACGCATCACCGTACGCGACGACTGCGTGGAGGCCACCGTCCACGACCAGGGCCTCACACTGCCCGACTCGACGTTCGTGGTCATCCACGACCACGATGAAATCTACATGAGGCTGCCCTATTCGCTCAAGACGCGCAACCTCAAGATTCCCTACGCCCTGCTGACGCCCGGCATCAACAACCTGGCCGTCGTGGACGACCATGGGACGGTGTACGCCGAACGGGCCTTCTTCGTATTCCCCGAAGGCGAGATTCCGCAGCTGACGTTCGACAAGGCCGAATACGGCCCGCGTGAAAAAGTCACCGCTTCGCTGGCCCTGCCCGAAGGCAGCTGGTCGGTGTCGGCTACCGACGACGGCTACGCGCCCTGGAGCGGACGCGGCTACGACCTCGTGTCGTGGTGGTATCTCGGCAGCGAACTCCCCACGTTCGTGGAAGAATCGCAGCGCTTCTTCGACCAGACGATTCCCCTGAGTGAGCGCATCGCTGCCATCGACGGCGTGATGCTTACCCACGGCTGGACCTATTACGATCTGCCCAAGATCCTCTCGGCGCAGACCGACATGCCCTTCTTCGGCAAGGAATACGCACAATCACTCAGCGGCGTAGTGCGGGGCTCCCTTCGCACGGCCCGCAAGTCGATCGTGTCGTTCGTGGCGCCCGCCATCGGCTTCTCGGCCATGGGGCAACTCGATACCACCGGCTACTTTACGCTCAACGGCCTCGACTTCCCCGAAGGAACGCAGTTCCTCGTGGGCGCCGTTAGTCTGGGCGGCAACACGCGCCGTTTCACGCCCTACCTCGACGACGACATCTTCGCAAAGAGCCACCACTATCCCGCCTATCTCGACAAGCCGTCCTATTCGCAGCAGTACAAATACGACCTGCTGAAAGACTACTACAACGCCGGCGGCGAACTCATGTATTCGCTGCTGCCGTCGTACATCTCGGGCATGCCGTCGCCGAAGCAGGAGAACATCTCCCCGCTGCCCGACTATGAATTCAAACCCGGCCAGTACCGCCCCGAACGCGACCTGGAGCCCTACAAGGCCATGGATGTGCTCACCTATATCGTGACCACCTGCCCGCCGCTGCGCTTCGCCGAGGGCGACGAGGCGCCGATATCGATGAAGGCCAGCGACGACGACACCACCGGCACGGTCGGGCCGACCTACCGTTCCGTGGTCTGCCGCACCCAGAAGGTGTCTTCGGAGTGGGGCATCACCAGTGGATGGGAAGAGATCATCGTCTATATGAACGGCATGCGGTCGTCGTGCGAAGAGCTCGAAGGCATCAACGTGTCGGACCTCACGGGTTTCGCCTATCTCACCGGTGCGGACGCTGCGACGTTCAACCTGGGCCTCGACAACGCCCTCGCGCCGAAGAGCGTGGTGATGGTCAAGACGCGCAACCGCGTCCACGACGTGGCGGTCAACGTGTCGACCGGCAAACCGCTCGGCTGGCAGCAGGAGAAACACTTCTACAACCCGCGCTACGAGGATCCCCGCAGCCGCAAGGCGAAGGAACCCATGCGTCCCACCCTTTATTGGAATCCCGACCTGGAAGCCGGTCCGGAGGGTGCCGTCTTCGACTTCTACACGTCCGACCACAAGGCCGACGCCACGGTCCGCATCGAAGGCTTCACCAGGGAAGGAGTCCCGATGACCATCGAAGGAAAAGTCAGGCGATAGGCCCGCGCTAACCCCCTGTCCGCCATCACAATCCCGTCGCACCCCGCGGCGGGATTGTTGTTTAACCCCCACAATAATCCTATCGAAAAGTGCGAACCTATCGTAATTATCCTTACTTTTGTAAACTAGACCCAGGATACCTTATAAAAAATAATAACCTAAACACATCATTATTTTAACCTAAAAATTCACTTATGTTCGTTTCCAAAAAAGCTGGTCGCTTCATTGCGGCCATGTGCGCACTGATCCTCACAATGGGATCCGTGTGGGCTCAGAACGTCAACATCACCGGACGTGTGGTTGACAAGAACAATGAGCCGGTCATAGGTGCCTATGTAGTGGTTGCCGGAACGTCGACCGGAACGTCGACCGACCTCGACGGCCGCTACGCCATCAAGGCCCCTGCAAACGGCACGCTTGAATTCAGCTGCATCGGCTACAAGACCCTGGAGGTGGCCATCGCCGGCCGTTCCATCGTCGACGCCATCCTCGCGGAAGACGCGATGCTGCTGGAAGATGCGGTGGTCGTGGGCTACGGCACGCAGAAGCGCGCCAACCTGACCGGTGCCGTCTCGACGGTCGACGTGAAGAAGACCCTCGAGTCGCAGTCCGAGACCAACCTGGGCAAGGCTCTCCAGGGTGCAGTCCCGGGCCTGACCGTCCTCAACAAGAACGGTGACATCAACGGCGAGCCGACCATCACGATCCGCGGCATCGGTACCCTCTCCAACAGCGGTACCTCCACCCCGCTCTACATCGTGGACGGCGTGCCCATCGACAACATCTCCTACCTCAACACGCAGGACATCGCCAGCATCTCCGTGCTGAAAGACGCCGCCTCCACCTCCATCTACGGTACGCGCGCCGCCTTCGGTGTGGTGATGATCACCACCAAGGCCGGATCGACCACGGAAAAAGCCGTGGTGAGCTACTCCAACAACTTCGGCTGGAGCCGCGCCACCAATCTGGCCGACTACGACATCCTCAGCAAGCAGGTGACCGCATTCAACGAGGTAAACCAGAACATGGGTGTCGAGTCCGAGCTCTTCGGTATCTACTTCGACGATCCCAAGTTCATCGACGCGGTGAATGCCTGGGAAAAGAAGCATGGCGGCAAATCAGGCTACCGTGAAATGAAGCTCGACGACGACTACTACTTCAACTCCAACGGCTCCGGTTCCTACGTGGCCGACTGGGATGTCGTCGGCATCCTCTTCAACAATGCCGCCCCGTCGCAGAACCACACCCTTTCGGTGCAGGGAACTTCGGGCAAGACCAACTACTACATGTCGGTCGGTTTCGACAAGCAGCAGGGCATCCTCAACTTCAACCCTGACAAGGTGACCAAGTACACGGCTACCGTGAACGTCAACTCGCAGGTCAAGAAGTGGCTGAATGTCGGTGCGCGCGTCAACTACATGAACAGGGCGTACGATTATCCGTACACCCGCGGCATGGGTCTTTCCTATGTCTGGCGCTGGCCTTCCAACTTCGGTCCCTGGGGTACCATCAACGGCATCGACGCCCGCAACATGATCGGTTACTGGAAGCAGGGCGGCGAAGCCTACAACAAGACGGCCAACCTCCGTATCGGCGGTTATGCCACCGCTACGATCGTCAAGGGCCTGACCATCAACGGCGACTTCACCTTTACCAACCGTACCGACCGCTACAAGGGCGTCGGTCTGCCTGTGACCGTGTATAACACCTGGGGCAACATCGAAAGCCCGACGACGCTTTCGACCACGACCTTCGTGGAAACGTCCCGCGCGTTCACGAACGGCTATACCGCCAACCTGTATGCGAAGTATGAGATGGACGTGGCCTCCAACCACCATTTCCAGTTCATGCTCGGTACCAACGTGGATGAATCCGAGTACGAATACCTGTACTATGAGAACCACGACATCATGGACCCGGCCCTTCCGGAACTCGCCCTGACGCCGACGTTCTACAGCTACACGCACCGCCATACCCACTGGGGCTCCGCCGGCTTCTTCGGCCGTATCAACTACAACTACGCCGACAAGATCCTGCTCGAACTCAACGGCCGCTATGACGGTTCTTCCAAGTTCCCGGCAAACAGCCGCTGGGCATTCTTCCCCTCCGCATCGGCCGGTTACCGCATCTCCCAGGAATCCTTCTGGGATCCGATCCGCCCGATCATCAGCAATGCCAAGATCCGCGCCTCCTACGGTGTGATCGGCAACCAGGAAGTGGGCACCAACATGTTTATCGAGACCATGAGCAAACAGGGCAACGCCGTGTACTGGCTCGGCAACGGCACCGCGAAGCTCGACTACTTCAGCCTGCCGAAGCTCGTGTCTTCCGACCTGACCTGGGAGTCCATCGCCACGACCAACGTCGGTATCGACCTCGGCTTCCTCAAGGGCGACCTCAACGTGACCTTCGACTGGTTCCAGCGTGACACCAAGGGCATGCTTGCCCCTGGCCAGACCATGCCGGCCGTCCTCGGTACGAGCGCAGCCTACGAAAACGCCGGTTCCCTCCGTTCCCGCGGCTGGGAAATCAACGTGGACTACCACCACACCTTCGGCGCGGTGAACTTCTACGCGATCGCCAACCTGTCGGATTACAAGACCAAGGTAACCTATTGGAAGAACGACGCCATGCAGCTGAACACCACCTACACGGGCAAGACCTACGGTGACATCTGGGGCTTCGAGACCGACCGTTACTTTACCTCCGCTTCCGACGTTGCCTCTTCCGCCAGCCAGGCCAAGCTCGAAAACGGCAACTTCCACTTCGGCCCGGGCGACATCAAGTTCGTTGACCAGAACGGCGACGGCGTGATCGACTGGGGCAAGGGCACCGAGGAAGACCACGGTGACCTCGTGAAGATCGGCAACTCGACGCCTCGCTACCAGTACTCGCTCCGCCTGGGCGGCGGTTGGATGGGCTTCGACCTCGACCTGTATCTCCAGGGCG
This sequence comes from Bacteroidales bacterium Bact_11, assembly GCA_001603505.1. Classification (GTDB taxonomy): domain Bacteria; phylum Bacteroidota; class Bacteroidia; order Bacteroidales; family UBA932; genus Cacconaster. The sequence goes on from LUZC01000026.1 coordinate 16,389, forward strand.
TGGGCAAGCGTGACATCTGGACCGTTTCCCAGTTCGTGATGCCGTATTCCCGCGGCGCCGACGCCATCTACGCCGGTCAGATGAACTATGTGTCCAACGCCCAGATCGCCAGCGGCAATATCGACCAGAACGCCGACCATCCGCGTCTCTACGGCGGTGCAGGCAACCAGGGCACCATCAGCTCGAACATCATCACTACGGGCCGTTACAACTACTATCCGCAGACGCGCTACATCCTCAACATGGCGTACCTCCGCCTGAAGACCGTGACCCTCGGTTACACGATCCCCAAGCAGCTTACCCAGAAGATTTCGCTCGACAAGGTCCGCGTCTATGCTTCGGCCAACAACCCGTTGGATATCATCAACCACAACCGCCAGAATGGTATCGATCCGGAAATGAACGATGGCTCGGGTGTTTCCTGGGGCCGCGTCAATCCGCTCATGAAGACCTATTCGTTCGGTGTTCAGGTGACTTTCTAATTTAAATAGGAACAAGAATATGAAAAAGATCAACTATATCATCGTTATGATGCTGTCGGTCGTTCTGTTCGCCAGCTGCGAGAATGTTCTGGACAAGGAGCCCCTCACCGAGTTCACCAATGGTAACTTCTGGACCAGCGAAACAAACGTAGAAATGTTCTCGAACTATTTCTACAACGAATGGAAAGGCTATGGCAACGGCACCTCCACCAATGGTGTCTTCTACTGGCAGACGCTCAACGACAACCAGATCAGCAGCGGCTTCCAGAACTGGTATTCCGTGACCGTGGATGCATCCAACGGCCTGTGGAACGACAGCTACGTTGAAATCCGCCGTGCGAACTTCCTCATTGAGAAAGTGCCCGGCATCGAGTCCATGGACGAGGCCGCCAAGAACCACTACGTGGGCATCGGCCGTCTCTACCGTGCCTGGTATCATTACATCCTCGTCCGTTCGTTCGGCGACTGCGTGTGGGTGGACCACGTGCTCGATGTCACCGAGCAGGATCGCGAAGGCTATATCTTCGCCGCCCGTACCGACCGCGACGTCGTGATGGACAATGTGCTGGCCGACCTGAACTTTGCCGTGGCCAACATCAAGGAATCAACTTCCCGTACGGCCATGAACCGTGCCGTGGCACAAGCCATGAAGGCCGAGATCTGCCTCTATGAAGGCACGTTCTGCAAGTACCGCAGCAGCGCCGACGGCCAGAAAGCCGCCGACAACAGCCGTGCCCAGAAGTTCCTCACCGAATGCAAGGGTGCTTGCGAGGCCATCATCAACAACGGCAACTACGTGCTCGGCAATTCGTACCGCGCCACGTACAACTCGATTGACCTGAGCGGCAACAAGGAGATGATCATGTACAAGAAGTATGCGTTCGAAAACTCCTTCTGCCACTCCCTGATCGACTACACCTGCTCCTCCACGATGCAGAGCGGTATGTCGAAGGCTGCTTTCGACTCCTATCTGTTCCTCGACGGCAACTGCCTGGCCAACACTTCGCTCGACAAGAACGACCACGCCATCTTCACGCCCGACGGCAACACCTGGGTCGCCGACCTGAGCGCCGTGCTCGCTACCCGCGACCCGCGCCTGTCGGCAGCCATCGATGCCAACCTGATGTACAACGGTACGCCTTACCAGCGTTATGGCGTAGGCCACCTCACCACGTCCTCTTCGGGCTACGGTGTGCTGAAGTTCGACAACGAGGCCATCCCCGTGGCTTACCGTCCGGAAGGCAACAAGAACTACACCGATGCGCCGATCTTCTGGCTGGCAGAAATCCTGCTCGACCACGCCGAAGCCTGCGCCGAGCTGGGTGACAACGCCAACGCGCTCACCTCGATCAACAAGCTGCGTAAGCGCGCCGGCATGCCGAACCTCACCGCCTCGCCGGCCGCCGACCCGGCCAACAACATGGGCGTGAGCAACTTCCTCTGGGAAGTGCGCCGCGAGCGCCGCGTGGAGATGATGTACGACAAGAACGACCGTTACTGGTCGCTCATCCGCTGGCACCAGCTCGACAAACTCGACACGGGCAAATATCCCAACATCGCCAAGGGCGCCTGGGTTGGCTCTCACCTGACCGCCACCTCCACCGCCAAGGCCGATGCCAACGGCTACATCGACATGACCGGCAAGGGTACCCGCACCTACGAGGCCAAACAGTATCTCCGTCCGATTCCGTCGGGCCAGATCGACCTCAACCCGAATATCGGCCAGAACCCTGGTTGGTAAACCGAGTGTACTGATAATGAAGAAGGCCGCGAAATGATGTGACCCCCAAAAGTTGGACGGTTTAACATTAGTTACGAGGCCTTAGATTGGAA